>CAYONG010000054.1:0-5764 GCA_964405235.1 uncultured bacterium
ATTGCAGAAAGACCTGAATGCAAGCGGTTCTCATAAGCGCGAAAATAGCCGCGTTCGGCCAGCCGGGGCAAAACCGCCCCAAAGCCCTGCAGATCAGGGCTCAGGCGGAGGGACGGTCAGCGATCTTCCGAAACGGCTGCCGCATTGACGCTTCGGGCGCGAACCTCTAACCTTTCACCCTCGCTCGTTGTGTCCGCCACCTCCCGATGGACTCCGGCACGAGCGGGCCGCCTCGTCCCGGCTCGCGGCGCCGCGCCGGGCCCCCATAGTCGAAAGGACCCCATTTGCACGCCATCACCGTCGTCGGCACCGGCTACGTAGGCCTGGTCACCGGGGCCTGCCTGGCCGATTTTGGCAACACAGTGACCTGTGTGGACAACGACGCGGCCAAGATCGAGCGCCTGCGCGCCCGGGATCTGCCCTTCTTCGAGCCCGGCCTGCCGGAGCTGGTCGGGCGCAACGTGCAGGAGGGCCGGCTCAGATTTTCGAGCGATCTCGTGGGTGCCCTCAAGGGCAGCAAGGTGGTGTTCATCACCGTCGGAACGCCGCCCCGGGCGGATGGGAGCGCCGACACGGGCGCCATTTACGGGGTGGGAAAGACGGTCGCAAAGAACCGGACCGGCTACACGCTGGTGGTCCAGAAGAGCACCGCCCCGGTCGGCACCGCCCGCGACCTGCAGCGCTTCATGCGCCGCCACGCCCGGCGCGGCGCCGAGTTCGACGTCGCCTCGAACCCCGAATTCCTGCGCGAGGGCTCGGCGATCGAGACCTTCATGCATCCCGACCGGGTGGTGATCGGCGCCGAGACGCGCAAGGCCGAGAAGATCCTGCGCGACATCCACAACCCGCTGTTCCTGCTCGAGACGCCGATGGTGGTCACAAGCCTCGAGACCGCCGAGCTCATCAAGTACGCGGCGAACTCGTTCCTCGCGACCAAGATCTCGTTCATCAACGAGATCGCCAACCTGTGCGAGGCGCTGGGCGCCGACGTAAGGACGGTCGCCAAGGGCGTGGGGATGGATCGGCGCATCGGCGCCAGGTCCTTGCACCCGGGCCCCGGGTACGGCGGCTCGTGCTTCCCCAAGGACACGCGTGCGCTTTCCGCCTTTGCGCGCGCGGCCGGGGTGAGGACCGGCATCGTGGACGCCGCGGTCGCCGCGAACGAGCGCCAGATGGATCTCATGGTCGGCAAGATCATCCAGGCCATCGGCACCCCACGGGGCAAGCGCGTGGGGGTGCTCGGGCTCTCGTTCAAGCCCAACACCGACGATCTGCGCGATTCGCCCGCGCTGACCATCATTGCGGGTTTGAAACGCCGGGGCATCAAGGTGCGGGCGTTCGATCCGGTGTCGATGCCAGGGGCGAAGCGGCTCCCGTCGCTGCGCGGCGTCGAGTTGGCCGACGACGCCTACGAGGCGGCCCGCGGGGCGCACGCGTTGGCGATCGTGACCGAGTGGAACGAGTTCCGGGGCATGGACTTGGCGAGGCTCAGGCGCCTGATGAAGAAGCCGGTGCTGTGCGACCTGCGCAACATCTACGATCCCGAAGAGGTCGAGGCCGCCGGCATGAAGTACGTGGGCGTCGGGCGGGGCCGGGCGTGAGGCATCGCACGGCGGGAGGAAGACCCAGGTGATCGAGGGCGTCCGGATCAAGCGGCTCAAGGTCATCCCCGACGAGCGCGGCCTGCTCATGGAGATGATGCGCGACGACGACGAGTTCTTCCGGAAGTTCGGACAGGTCTATCTGTCGGTCGTCTATCCGGGTGTGGTCAAGGGCTGGCACTACCATAAGAAGCAGACCGATCACTTCGTGTTCGTAAAGGGCATGGCCAAGGTGGTGCTCTACGACAGGCGCGAGGGCTCGGCGACCAAGGGCGAGGTCAACGAGTATTTCATGGGCGAGCAAAATCCCATCTTGCTGGTCATCCCGCCGCTCGTCTTGCACGGCATGAAGGGGATCGGCATCGAGCCCGCCTATCTCGTCAACACCCCGACCGAGCACTATGTCTACGAGAACCCGGACGAGTTCCGCATGGCTCCGGACGACCCGAGTATCCCCTATGACTGGAGCCGCAAGGATGGCTGAGCCGCGCGACCTCTCGCGGGCGCGGGTGCTGGTCACCGGCGGCGCCGGATTCATCGGCTCCAACTTCGTGCACCACCTCCTGCGGGGATTCCCGGACTGTCACGTCGTCGTCCTCGATGCGCTCACCTACGCCGGCCGCCGCGAGAACTTGGACGGTCTCCCGGCCCGCTCGCTCACCTTCATCCATGGTGACATCCGCGACCCGGTGGCGGTGGCGCGGGCGATGGCCGGCTGCCATGTCGCGCTCAACTTCGCGGCCGAATCGCACGTCGACCGCTCGATCGAGGCGCCGGGCGAGTTCATCCAGACCGACGTCCACGGCGTGTTCGTTCTGTGCGAGGAGGCGCGCCGCCAGCGGCTCCAGCGCTTCATCCAGGTCTCGACCGACGAGGTCTACGGCGAGGTGCTCGAGGGCCACGCCACCGAGGAGTCGCCGCTGATGCCGCGCAGCCCCTACGCCGCCAGCAAGGCCGGCGGCGACCGGCTGGCCTATGCTTACTGGGCGACCTACGGGCTGCCGGCGGTCGTGACCCGCTGCTCGAACAACTACGGGCCCCGCCAATACCCCGAGAAGCTGGTGCCGCTGTTCGTCACCAACGCGATCGACGACCAGCCGCTCCCGGTTTACGGCACCGGGCTCAACCGGCGGGACTGGCTGCACGTCGAAGACCACTGCGCGGCGCTGGTGACCCTGCTCCAGCATCCCGGGATCGAGGGCGAGACATTCAACATCGGTGGAGGGAAGGAACTCGACGTGCTGACCGTCACCGGAGCCATCCTGAAGTTGCTCGGCAAGCCCGCCACACTCGTCCGCCACGTGGAAGACCGTCCGGGCCACGACCGTCGCTACGCGGTGGATTCCGGCAAGCTGGAACGCCTGACGGGTTGGGCCCCCGGGGTCGGCTTCGAGGACGGCATCCGCGAGACGGTGGACTGGTTTCGCTCCAACGAGGCCTGGTGGCGGCCGATCAAGGAGGGCGAGTTCCGTGCCTATTACGAGCGCATGTACGGCCAGCGCCGGGTTCTGAAGGAGGTGCGGGCGTGATGTGGCGCCGGCCCGGGGCCGCCGCCGCTGCGGTGGCCGTGGTGGCGGCCGCGGCCCTGCTCGGGCTCGCGCCGCCCGTGGCCCGGGCGCAGACCGGTGCGACTCCCTCCGGCTCCGGGATGGAGGCACTGCCTGCGCCGTCGATGACCTATGCGCCTGGGCCAGGACTCGCCGGGATCGTCACTGCCCCGGTGGACCCCGATGCCTACGTGGTTGGGCCCGGCGACCTCTTCCAGCTCACCCTGTCGGGCCGGGTCACCCGGAGCGAGTACATCACCGTGGGGCCGGAGGGCGATCTGCTCGTCCCGGGAACGGGCCTGCTGAGGCTGAGCGGGCTCACGCTCACCGAGGCCCGCCGCAAGCTGCTGGCCTGGCTTGCGGATGAGTTCAGAGGCGTCCGGATCGATCTTCAGCTCTCCCGGGTGCGCTACATGCGGGTCTACCTGACAGGCGACGTCAAGGAACCGGGCACCACTCAGGTCACCGCCACCAGCCGGCTGAGCGAGGCGCTTCCCGCGCCCGCCCTACTCGACGGGGCGTCGCGGCGCAACGTCGAGCTCCGTCGACACGACGGTACGCGCGTGACCGGCGACCTCGATCTGTTCAACCGTACCGGTTCCTACGTGCTCAACCCGTTCCTTCAAGATGGTGACATCATCCACGTTCCAACCGCGACGGAGTTCATCGATGTTCATGGAGCGGTGGCCCGGCCGGGGCGTTTCGAGCTGGGTCCCGCCGACAGCCTGCGCACACTGCTGGACCTCTCGGGCGGCCCGTTGCCCTCGGCGCAGGCCGACCGCTGCTTGCTGGTGCGCTGGCGTACCCCCGCCGAGGCCGAGTCGCTCTGGTTCGCGCTCGCCGACGTATACTCGGGCGTCACGAACCCGTCCCTGCGCGACGGTGACCATGCCTTCATCTTCTTCACCTCGCGCTTCCACGTGCTGGAACAGGCGGGCGTCTACGGCGAGGTCGAGAATCCGGGCGTCTACCCGCTGGTCACGGGCCAGAGCCGGCTGTCGCACCTGATCGGGGCAGCCCACGGATTCCTGGCACGTGCCGACCTCTCGAAGATCCGGGTGTACCGGGCGACCCGTTCGGCCGAGACCGACCCGGAGTTCGATCGGCTTGTCAGGCTCTCGCGGGCCGAGATGACCGATACCGAGTACGAAATCCTGAGGGCGAAGCTCGCGTCCCGTCGCGAGGACTACCGTGTGGACTGGTTCCGGCTCGAGCAGTCATCCGAGTTGGACGTCCTGCTCCGCGATGGCGATATCGTGCGGGTGGACCCCTTGATCGCCTCGGTGCGGGTGGAGGGGGAGGTGCGCCGGCCGGGAATCGTGGAGTTCGAACCGCGCCGTACCGTGAATGCGTACATCAAGCTGGCCGGCGGTTACTCGGACCGGGCGGCCGGCTCGAAGGTACGGATCACCCGCGCCGTGACCGGGCAATCTCTGCGGGCGAAGGATGTTCAGGAAGTGGCCCCGGGCGACCTGATCTGGGTGCCTGAGCGACCCGATGTCACCGTCTGGCAGCACCTCCAAACCCTGGTCACGGTGGCGGCGCAGGTTGCGACGGTCATCATCGCGGTGCGTCGGTGACCCCGACCTCCGCCTACGCCGAAGCCCTCGGACGCGCGAACGAGACAACCCCTTGACTTCATGACACATACTTACCTAATCTTTAGTGTCTCTAATCAGCTGACCCCCGGGCAATCCGCTCGGATCCAAGACGACTTGCGCCATCGCTGTGGGAATGGATACCCATCTGTCCGAGCCAACGAGGGAGACTCATGAGGGTCCTGGTCACTGGTGGTGCCGGGTTCATCGGGTCCCACGTCTGCGAAGCGCTGCTCGACAAGGGTAATGAGGTCTGGGCCCTGGACGACCTCTCCACCGGCCGTCTCGAGAACTTGCGGACTTTCGAGCGCAATGACCGTTTTCGCTTCCTCGAAGGCACGGTCCTGGACGCCTCGGCGGTCCTTGGGCTGGTTGCCCAGTGCGATCGCGTCTTCCATCTCGCCGCCGCGGTCGGGGTGAAGTACGTCCTCGAGAACCCGCTGCGCTCGCTCATCACCAACATCCGGGGCACCGAGGTGCTGCTCGAAGCCTGCGCCCAGCACAAGCGCCGGGTGCTGATCTTCTCCAGCAGCGAAGTCTACGGGAAGGGCGTCACGGTTCCATTCGCAGAGGATGACGATCGCGTCATGGGGCCCACCCACAAGCTGCGCTGGTCCTACGCGTGCGGCAAGGCGGTCGACGAGTGCGTCGCCCAGGCGTACTGGCAGCAGCAGCAACTCCCGGTCACGATCGTCCGCTGCTTCAACACCTGCGGGCCCCGCCAGACCGGCGCCTACGGCATGGTCATCCCGAGCATGGTGCTGCGCGCGCTTCGCAACGAGCCCATCCTGGTCTACGGCGACGGCCAGCAGTCACGCTGCTTCTCGGCCGTCAGCGACGTCGTGCGCGGGACCCTGCTGCTGGCCGACTCCGAGGCCGCGCTGGGCGAGATCTTCAACATTGGCACCGACGAAGAGGTCACGGTCAGCCAGCTGGCCGAGCGGATCAAGGTCAATTGCGACAGTTCATCTCCGATCGAGTGTGTGCCCTACGAGCAGGTCTACGGGCGCTCGTTCGA
>CAYONG010000055.1:0-28180 GCA_964405235.1 uncultured bacterium
GCCAGCACCGGGGCCGCGTTCACCTCGGTGACGGTCAACGTGATGGGGGCGTCGGCGTTAGCCAGGCCATCACTCACCCGCACGGTGAACGGGTACGCGCCCGGGCCCTGCGCTTCGCTCGGCGTCCAGGTGAACACCCCCGTGCTGCCGTCGATACCGGCCCCGGCGGGACCGCTGACCAGCGAGAATGCCAGGGTTTGGGCGGGAATATCGGAGTCGGTGCCGGTGGCGGTGAAGCTGAAGGCCGCCAGCTCGGGGATGGTCGCCGCCGCCGGCACGCCGGACAGCACCGGGGCGGCGTTGGTCTCCGAGACGGTGATCGTGATGGACGCCTCGCTGGTCGCCACCCCGTCACCCACGCGCACCGCGAACGGATAGACGGCCGGCCCCTGGGCATCGGTCGGCGTCCAGGCGAACACCCCCGTGCCGGCGTCGATGCTCGCGCCAGAGGGGGCCCCCACCAGCGAGAACGAGAGACTCTGGGCCGGAATGTCGGAGTCGGTGGCGATGGCGGTGAACGTGTAGGCCATGAGCTCGAGGATGGTGGCCGTCGCCGGCACGCCGGTCAGCACCGGAGCCACGTTCGCCTCGGTGACGGACAAGGCGATGGAGGTCTCTGTGTTCGCGGTGCCATCGGAGACCCGCACGGTGAACGGGTAGCTGCCCGGGCCCTGAGCCTCGGTCGGCGTCCAGGTGAACACCCCCGTGCCGGCGTCGATGCTCGCCCCGGCGGGGCCGCTGACCAGCGAGAACGTGAGCGACTGGGCCGGCACGTCGGCATCGGAGGCGGTCGCGGTGAACGTGTACGGCGCCAGCTCGGGGATGGTGGCCGTCGCCGGCACGCCGGCCAGCACCGGGGCCGCGTTCACCTCGGTGACGGCCAGCGTGATCACAGCATCGGTGCTGGCGACGCCATCGGAGAGGCGCACCGTGAACGGATAGCTGCCCGGTCCCTGAGCCTCGGTGGGCGTCCAGGTGAAGACGCCGGTCGAGCCGTCGATGCTCGCCCCGGAGGGGGCCCCCACCAGGGAGAACGAGAGACTCTGGGTCGGGATGTCGGAGTCGGTGGCGGTGGCGGTGAACGTGTACGGCATGAGCTCGAGGATGGTGGCCGTCGCCGGCACGCCGGCCAGCACCGGCGCTGCGTTCGCCTCGGTGACGGTCAGCGTGATCACAGCATCGGTGCTGGCGACGCCATCGGAGAGGCGCACCGTGAACGGGTAGCTGCCCGGTCCCTGCGCCTCGGTCGGCGTCCAGGTGAAGACGCCGGTCGAGCCGTCGATGCTCGCCCCGGCGGGGCCGCCGACCAGCGAAAACGTTAGCGTCTGGGCCGGCACGTCGGCGTCGGTCGCGGTGGCGGTGAACGTGTAGGCCGCCAGCTCGGCGATGGTGGCCGTCGCCGGCACGCCGGCCAGCACCGGCGCTGCGTTCGCCTCGGTGACGGTCAGCGTGATCGCGGCATCCGTGTTCGTGACGCCATCGGAGAGGCGCACTGTGAACGGGTAGCTACCCGGGCCCTGCGCCTCGGTGGGCATCCAGGTGAACACGCCGGTCGAGTCGTCGATGCTCGCCTCGGCGGGGCCGCCGACCAGCGAGAACGTGAGCGCCTGGGCCGGCACGTCGGCATCGGTGGCGGTGGCGGTGAACGTGTAGGCCATGAGCTCGAGGATGGTGGCCGTCGCCGGCACGCCGGCGAGCACGGGCGCCACGTTCACCTCGTCCACGTGGATGGTGATGGTCTCGGAATCGCTCAGCGCCGGCGTTCCGTCGTCGGTCGCCCGCACGGTGACCGCGTAGTCGCCCGGCCCCTGCGCCTCGGTCGGCGTCCAGGTGAACCCACCGCTACCGGAGTCGACCGCGGCCCCCGCGGGGGCCCCTGCACCCAGCGAGAAGCTCACCCCCTGCGCGGGCAGGTTGGGGTCGCTGGCGGAGGCCGTGAACGCGAGCAACGCGCCCTCGCCGACGCTCTGATCGCCGATCGCCGCCAACACCGGGGGCAGGTTCGCTTCACGGATCTCGAAATCCGCGTCGCTCGCGTCGCTCGCCACGTTCGCATTCACGTCATGGGCCACGATCCGCACGCGAGCGGTGGTGGTGCGCGTATCCGGCACGATCCAACCGTAGCTGCCGGTGCTTGGAACGCCGATGGCGATGGTGTCCGGGAACGTGAGCCCGCCGTCCGTCGAGTAGAAGAGATCGACGGTCGCGACCGAGTCGTCGTCGGTGGCGATCCAGGTGATGACGTGGGTCGAGTCGATCGTCACGACCTCGCCGCCGTTGGGGAAGACCACGGCGACGCTCGGCGGGGTGTTGTCGACCTGGATCGTCGGGGGTGGGCCCGCAAGCGCGAACAGCGGCACGTTGGCGCAGTCGCGCAGCTTGAGGAGGTTCATGGTAATCGTCGCGGCCGCGCTCGGCGTTGAACTCTGTACCGCCAGGCTGAACAGGGTCCCGGCCGCCGCGGTCGGCCCGCATGCGGCGCCGAGGACGACGCCATCCACCGTGTAGGTGCCACCGCCGTGGTCGCGGACCTGGAACGAGGTCGCGCCCGCGGAGCTGAGGTAGGTGCCCTCGGTGATGCTGGAGGTGCCCGAGCACAGTGTAAGTTCCGGCGAGAGCGTGAACTTCACGCTGAAGCCGCGCACCGGCGCGGTGCTGGTCCGCGTGATCTTCACCGGCAGGGTGACACAGGGATACGCGCTCGAGATGGCGGTCGCCGGCGTCTCGGCGAAGATCACCGCCGGGGGCGTGAACGTGGCCGAGATCGTGTGGTCACCGGTCACGCTGCTGAACGAATAGCTCGAGACCGCACCCACCGAGATACCGTCCACCAGCACATCGAGGACCGCGTAGCCCGAGTCCGGGAGGATTGCGAACGTCTGGCCGACGTGGGTCACGGACACGGCGCCCGACGGAGAGATGCTGCCGCTGGGGCCCGCCGAGGCCGAGATCGTGTAGACAAAGAGAGCGAACACGGCGGCGATCGTGTGGTTGGAGCTCAGGCTGCTGAAACTGTAGCTCGAGACCGGGCCGACCGAGACGCCGTCCACCAGCACGTCGGCGACATACGCCCCGAAGCCGGGCGTGATCGTGTAGGCCTGTCCGGAGCCGTAGGGAAGGGTGCTGATTCCCGGGGGCGTGATCGCCCCGTCGGCCCCGGCCGAGGCGGTGATGGTGTAGTGCTGTTCCTCGCCGATGGCGAAGTCGCTGAACGACGTCAGGCCGGTGACCTGGGTGCTGGTGGCGGTCCGGACGCCGATCGTGGTCGGCGTCCAGGTCGAGCCGTCGAACTTGCGAACGATCAGGCTGTCGGTGTTGACGCCCGGGTCGACCTCACTCGCCGGGTATGCGAACGTCACGGCGCAGCTGTCGAAGCCGACGCCGGCGTTGGTGAGGCCGAAGTAGCGATTCACCGATTCGGTCGAGTCGACGCCCGATGTGGCGAGGAGCGGGTGGTGACCCGCGGTGCTCGACGCGGTGACGCTTCCCGGTGTGCCGACACTGCCGAACGCGACGCTCACCGGGGTCTCGTCGGTGGCGGAGCCGATCTCGAACGACGCGGTCGCGGGGCCGGCGGCGAACGGTTTCCTGAGCCGCCCCACCACGCGCCCGGTCGTGCGGCTCAGTGTGGCGCCCGGCTCCAGCGCGAGCGTGTTCGGGCCGGTCGTGACGTTGGCGCTGCCCAGGTCGATCGTGCCGCCCGCCCCCACGGCGCAGGTGACGCCGCCGCCGCTCAGCACCAACCCGGCGGGATTGGCGAGCTGGAGCGTCGCGCCGGTGAACGCGCTGGTGCTGGCCGCCAGGGTGAGGGTCTGCGGCGAGGATCCGGCCAGGATGAGCGTGTTGGTGCCGTTGTTGTCGATGATCGGCTGGGTGGGCGCGAAGCTCGTCGAGGTGAGGTTCCCGAGCAGGGTCACCTGCCCGGTCGCGCTGGCGGTTCCACCGAAGCCGCCCCCGCTCAGCGAGCTGTCACGCGGGGCGATGCTGACGTTTCCGGTGACGGTGACGTTCGTCGTCCCGGTCTCGTTGAGCTGGAGCGTGCCGCCCCCGGTCCCCGATCCTGCCGTTCCGCCGAAGGTGATGTTTCGAAAGCTGATGTTGGCGGTCCCGGTCGCGTTCAATTGGATTGGGTACTGGGAGGTGTCGAAGTTGAGGAGCAGGTCGCCGAAGGCGGTGCCGTCGGCGGCGAGGATGTTCGAATCGAAGGGCCCGGACTGGTACGAGAGCGAGCCGGCTCCCGCGGAGAGGTAGGTCCCGTGGACGGCGATGTCGGCCAACGCCGGGGTGGTGAAGCTGAGGCGATTTCCGCCGTCGGCGAAGGTGGTGCCGGGGCCGACAAGGAGCGCGCTCCGGGTCAGGAGGGACCCCGAGGCGCCGGTGATGACCTTGTCCGCGTCGAGCGTTTTGGTCCCGCCGCCCACCGCGTGGATCAGGGCGGCGGCCGGATGGTTCACCGCGTTGATCGTCTGATTGCCGGCGGCGTTGTACTCGATGATCGCGCCGTCGTTGTAGGTGTCGGAGCCCGCCGTGATCACCGTCGCGCCCAGGCCGCTCGCGCTGTTGACCGTGGTGCCGAGCGTTCCCGAAGCGCTCAGGACCAGGCCTCCGGCCCCGCCGACGGTAAACCCGCCGCAGTCGAGACGCCCGTCCACGGTAAACGTGCGGCCCGAGCCGACCAAGAGATGGTCGGCGAGCGAATAGCTCGCCGGCGGCTCGACGTTGGCGACCATGCCGAGCGTGGTGCTCGCCGCGTTCGTGGCCTGGAGTTCCTCCGTGCCCGTTTCGGAGGCAGGCACCGGATCCCGAACGATCGTCCGGTCATCGAGATTGATGATCAGGCGGGCACTCGGATCGCTGGACGCGATCAGGCTGTCCACAGTGAACTTTCGCTTCTCGTAGGTGTTCTCGAGCACGATCAGGCGCTTGCCCCCGACCAGCGAATCGCCCGCCACGGCCGTGCTGGGGTCGGTGCGGAGATGGACCTCGATCACCCGGCTGGGCAGAGGGGGCAGTGCCACGGCAACCGGGACGCTCCTCGAGGCCATGTTGGCCGCCGCCGCGCCGCCGCCGATCACCTTTCCGGTCCCGCGCAGGTGCAGCCTCAGGTTCGAGATGTTGCTGCCGCCGGCGATCCCCGAGTAGTAGAGGTTTCCCCATACGGTCAGGTGGGTCTCATCGGAGGCGCTCAGGGCGAGCTGGGCGGTCGTCTCCACGGTGAAATCGTTGTTCACGGTGAAGCCCTGCACGGCGGTCAACCGCTTGGGCAGTCCGGCCCCACCGTTGCGCAGGATCAGGTCATAGTGGCTCACCCCGCCGCCGATGTTCTGGGTGGCGGCGCCGGAGAAGATGGTCGTGCCCGTGCCGGCGCTGAAGCTCCCCGAGGTGCGCGTGAAGGCGCCCTTGACCTCGAGCGTTCCCGCGCCGAGCGAAACGCTGGCGCCCGAAAGCGTGAACCCCGAGTTCGCGAGGAGCCGCCCGCCGGCGGCGATCGTGACGGCCCCGCCCGAGAGGGTGACGGCTCCGGTCGCGGTGAATGTTCCGGAGGCGCAGATCAGCGATCCCCCGGACACGGTCGTCGTCCCGGTGACGCCGAGCGAGCCGGTGCCGAGATCGACGGTGCCCGCGGACTGGCCGTAGGCGCCGTTCACCGTGAGCGCGCCAGTGCCCACCGAGATCGAAACATTCGCCCCGACCGTCAGGTTGTTGACGGCGAACGTCCCGTTCACGCCGATCGACGTCGCCGAAGCGAGCGCCAGCGACACGTCGGTCGTGCCGCCCGGAACGCCATCGGGGCTCCAATTGGCGGCATCGCCCCAATTGCTCGTGCCCGCGCCACCGTCCCATGACGAGGCCAGCGCACCGATGCTTCCGATGGCGAAATAGTTGCTACCCGGGGTCAGGTTGACCGTGGATTCGACCGTCCCCGAGGACTGTGTCCCGGTGGTCGTTCCACCGAGGTTGCCATAGCTGCCGCTGACCGTTCCTGCCTGGCCGACCCGGACGTTGGCGAGCGTGCCGACATTGTCATCCGAACCGAACGTCAGGTTCACCCGCGCGGCCGCGTTGAGTACGGCGGTGTTGTCCAACCGCCAGTAGCGCGTATTCGTGAGCGCCAGCAGCGGGGAAAGCGGAGTCCCGCCGGTGGGGCCCGGGACCACCTCGGCGGTAAAGACCCGCGAGATCCCGCCGGTATCCACGGCCTTCAGGATCAGCGGCCGGAACGCGCCGCTCGACCCGATGGCATAGGCGCGGTCGGTCGCGCTCGAGACCTGGAACTGGATCGCCAGGGGCCCCTCGATATAGCTCTGCGCCGAGCCCGCGGGCGGGCTGGCCACCGAGTTGGCGAGGGTCAGAAGGCTGGCACTGGACGAGAGCAGCACCCCCGCGGTGAGAGTGAGGCTCCCGGTGATGGTCAGCCCTCCGCCGGCGAGAACCACGCCGCTGGTGTTGTTGACGGTGACGGTATTCAGGCTGCGAGAGAGCGGGATCTCGAATCCGGTCGTGCGCGCGGCGCCCTCCTGAAGATAGAGGACCGAGACGCCGGGGATCCCGGAGTTCAGCGTTGGGTAAGTGTCGTACGCGCCGCCGGGGTCGGTGAGTCCGGCGACTCCGATCTGGGTGGTGGCCACCGTGGAGTTGTCCCCGAGCGTGACGAGATGGCTGTTGTGGAGCACCCCACGGACGAGGTTCACCTGCCGGGTTACGAACGTGTCCGCGAGCGCCGGGTCAATCGTGACGCCCGCAGGGTTGTCCACCGACAGCGTCAGGCCTCCCTGGGGAACGGTGAACCGCCCCGTTCCCAGGTAGGTCTGGGGGGTCGATGTTCCCTGGAAGTACAGCTCGCCGCTCGCGCCCGTGGTCGTGACGGTCCCCGCGTTCACGAGGTCCCCCTGGGACACCGTGAATCGAAGGCCGTTCAGGTCGAGTGTCGCGGCGGAGTCGATGACGGTCGTGCCGCCCGCTGTGGTGGCGAGGAGGAGTCGTGCCGTGTGCCCCGCCGGGGTGTTGGTGACCACCAGGCCGGGGGCGGTTCCCTGGAGCAGGAAGGTGCTCGCGCTGTCCGTCTGGGCGCTCCCCAGGCGCAGCGTGCCGCCCGTGACGTTCTGGAGCCCGGCCCGATTCCGAAAGTCCCGGGGGCCCGAGGCGGCCCCGCTCACGTTCTCGAGCACGAACGTGCCGCCGCTGATCGTGATCGAGGACGAGACGGAAGTCCCCAGATCGAAGCTGGCGAGTGTCGTGGACGACTGGCCGACCGTGTTGAGCGTGACCGTGCCGCCGGTGGCGGTGAAGTTTGTCACCGCCGTCGAGGAGGTCACCGAGAGCCGACCGGCGACGTTCATGGCGCCGCCTTCCAGCAACACAGTGCTACCCGAGGCGAGGCCCAGGGAGTTGCCCGCGCTGGTCCCGATGTTCAACGTGCCCGCCGAGACCCGCAGCAGGCCGACCACGCTCGGCGAGCCGTTCTGCGGGACAACCACGAAGTTCGGGTTGTCGAGCCAGAGCCCCGCGCTCGCTCCGACCGAATAGCCCGCCGAGCTGAACACTGAGTCACTCATGGCGAAGGTGCCCGCAATCCGCAGCGTTCCGCTGGTAAGCGTGAGGAAGGATCTGGCGTTCGTGGTCTCGCCCTGGACGCTGAACGTCGCGGGGTCCAGGGTGAGCGTCGTGGCGAACCCCGCGCCCTTGTTGACGGTCAGCGTCCCGATGTCGGAGATCGCGCCCGTCCCCGAGAAGGACTCGTTGCCGCTGCCCGTGAACGTGATGCGGGCCGCCGCCGCGTTCCCGTTGGTGCTGAAGTCGAGCGTGCCGTGGTTGAGGAGACTGCCGCCGAGGGAGAACACGTGGCCCGTCTGGCTGCCCGTGCCCGCGGTGCTGAGGGTGGCCCCCGGTGAGACCATGACCGAGTTGCCGACCGTGAGCGTGCGGGCCGTCGCGGCCTCGAACTCGAGCGCGCCCGAAACACCCTGTCCGACCGTGAGGGCGTAGCAACTCGCCGCCGCGTCGATGACGACCGTTGTCCCGTCGGCGATGGTGACGTTTTCGGAGGCGGTGGGGACCACGCCGCCGGGCCAGGGGGCGTCCGGCGCCGTCGAACTCCAGTTACCGCCTCCCGAGGAGACGATCTGCACCGGGGTCGTGGTGGCCTGGCTCCCCGACAGTGCGCTGCTCAGAGCGCCTTCGGTGAGGGCGTGGACCGTCCAGTGGTAGGTCGTCAACGGAGCGAGGCCGCTCTGGGCGAACGACGTGGTGTTGGCGGCCGGTTGGGCGATGAAGGAGTAATTGATTCCGTCGGTGGAGCGGTAGACCGCGTACCCCACCTCGTTCGTGGCATTGTCGGTCCACTGCAGCGTCATCCCGACGGCCGTGACCCCCGTGAACGACAGGCTGGTCGGCGCGGCGGGTGTCGGCGGCGCGAAGGTGTACCGCGTGCCGCTCGCGATCGCGGCCACGTTGGCGTTGTTGCTGGTCCCGTACGCGGCGGTCGGACCGGTCACCGTCACGCTCGCGAACAGGGACGAGGTGCTCCCGAATCCGATCGAGGCGCCCCCGTGCGCCGTGTTCGTCGCCATCCCTGGGCCGTAGACGAACTCCATCGTGCCGGTCGACTCGTGCAGCCAACACTGGAAGGTCGCGGACCCGGCGCTCCCCGAGCCGACACGCGGCACCTGCATATTCTGCCACTCGACGACGAGCTTTCGGGCGGGGGCAGCGCCCACGACCCGGTAGTGGACCTTGCCATTGGTCCCGATCCAGAGGTCATCCCAGTAGGGCGCGACTTTCGGAACGTTGGTGCCGCTGGCCAGGTTGTTGGAGGCTTGCGCTCCCACAGCGACGCCCCCGAGCCGCAGGAGCCCGTTGGAGTTGACCGAGAACTGTGTGTGGCGAGTCCCGACGAACCAGAACTCGAATCCGATCGTGGTGACCGGGGAGGCGTCGTCGTCCAGGTTGGGACCTACAAGCTGCGTGGTCCCGGACGACATGTCCTCGAGCGCGGCGCCGCTGGAAGCGGTGAACGGATAGGTCGTGGCGTTGATCGTTTGCGCCCGAGCCGCGATGGGCCAGAGGCCGACCAGGAGGAACGCCCATGGTGCCGCCGCTCGCTGCAGGCGCGAGCGCGGCGAAGGTTTCGAAGCCCTGCGCGCCATCCCCCGTGATTCGGCGCCTCGGCCCGCATTCTCGGTCGGGGATTGCTGGCGAATGGACGACGAAAGGCGTCGGGGCAAGATCGACCTCGTGGGATGCGCGCCGGCGTGGCTCCCCATAGTCCCGGGGGAGGGCTCGGCCCACAAGAAAAGGGCCTAGAGATTATCTCTGAATGTCCGTCGGCGGTTACCACAAACTCGCGCGGGGCGGACGATTCTCACGGTGCCCCACCGGGAGGCCGGGAAAAGAACCGGGCGGAAGCGCGCGGCCCGCGCCTCCGCCCGGTCTGCAATCCCGCCGTGAGGGCCGGAATCGAGATGTGTTTACCGGTATCGAACCTTGATCGTCCCCCACGGAGCCCGCTCGGCGTTCGCCGGTGCATTCATCAACAGCGACGCGGGGTCTTGGCAATGCGGCGGGCAGCCGGGGAAGATGCCGTTGTTGAACTGGTCGAGCTTGCCGGCGAGCGTATTGGCGAGAGGGTTGTCGATCTGACCAGTGCCCATCGGCGGCATGCAGCGGTTCAAGATGAGAGCGTCCGCCTGGGCGATGATTGTCAGGATCTCCGGGCAGGTCGCACCGCTCGCGACGTTGAGCTTGGCGGAGATGAGCTGGTGCCCGAGGATCAGGATCTTCCTCCCCTGTGCCGGCTCGTTCAAGATGCGGCACAAGTCCGTGGCATTGTAGGGGTTGCGAGAGCAGCCGGGGGGTACGGTGGCGTTGCCAAGCGTGAGGCTGCTCACGGGCCAGGCGTTGGTGTTGTTGCCCGAATGGCAAGCCCCATCTAATGGCCCGTGGGTCTTCCAGAACCCCTGGGTGTGGGTGCAGTCATCGGGGGGACATGGGATCGTGCTGCATCTCAGATCCGCCGTCCAGTCGCTCCTGCCCATCCTCCGGCCCGCGTGAGCGAACGCGCGGAAAACGTACTCGGTGCCACATTCGAGCGGCTCGAGGGCACAGCCCTCGCCGGACACGCCGGTCTCGTCGAAGTTGATGTCCCCGACCTGGAACTCATCGACACACTCGCCGGCGAGGAGCTCCCACCGCGAATGCCCCGGGTGCTGATACGACGGTTGGCCCGAGAGCGAGGTCCTGCAGAGATCGCCGGCGTCATCCCAGCCGTTGAGGAGCCAGTCCTCGTACTTCTTCCAATGCAGGGTGAGCCCGGCGTCGGCGCCGGTCCCGCCGCCGCAGATCTTGATCGTGACCTGGTTCTCCCCGGCACTCACGCAAGAGATCACCGGGGGGTCGCGAGGATCCAGCGCGAGCGCGGGGCCCGTGACGACCGCCAGCGAGAGCAGGACCCCGACGAGCGTCAAGGCATACAGCGAATGACGGCCACTCATGTATTCCCTCCTGTTGGTGACAATCGCCGACCGCGCAACAGGCAACACACCCTGGGTGTGGCGCGCGAACCACACAAACACCTGAACCGTCCCGGCCGGACCACGAGTCTGCGGAAAGCATAGCCGAGCGATGGACATTACAACACCAAGCTCAGAAAGCGTCTGGCATCTTGTGTGCCTGGCCAAGCATCTGTTAAGTCTGACGCGAAATGTCAGTGAATACGAGGGTTGTGCCTCACGGTCCTGGGCCTGGAATCGATTCTTGCCGGCCGCCCCGTCGGCTTGCTGACGATTGTTCGGGATTTCGACAGTTCCGAAGTCGGAACCCGCTGTGACCTCGGACCGGGAGTCGCCCGAGATTCGGGGTCGGCCCCCATGTGTTCACCGACACCAAACCCTGATCTCGTGCGGCGATGTGTGCCAATCGTTGGCCGTCTCCAGCCCTCGGAAGCGCGGAACGCCATCGTGAAAGATCGAGTACCCGAGACCTCCGTTATCGGGTGGGGCGAGGATCGTGGTGAGCGTGCCCCCGACGCGGTTATTACAGCTCGGGAGATGAGCCGAACCCCGAGGGAAGCAGCGGGCGGTGTTTCGCATCGGACCGAGTGGTCGCGGGGCGCGGCAGGTCAGCCGAAGGCTTCGCATCGGACAGAGATTTTCGGCGCGTGGCTCGAGCGCCGAGGGTATAATCACCACGATCAGGTCGTGGAGAGCCGCGCTTCCCCCGCACGTCCGAATGCTCCCCGGCCCTCGCCCCACACCACGCGAAGGAGACATCGATGAGGCGCGGACCTGCGAGGCTGCGAACCGTTCTCGGGCTCTGTGGCCCCGTACTTCTGGCCGGATGGGTCTGCCCCCCGCCCGGCCACGCGGACTTCCCGTTCACCATCCAACCGGTCGACGCGGGGAGCGCATTCGTCGGCCAGTACACCTCGATCGCACTCGACGACCAAGCGTACCCCTGCATCAGCTACTACGACGAATCGAACGGCAATCTCAAGTTCTCGCGAAAGTCCGGCACTGGCTGGACCGCGGAAACCGCCGATGGAACCGCCAACAACCGGGGCCTATTCACGTCCCTCGCTATGGACGCATCGGGGAATCCCCACATCGGCTATTACGACGACACCGCAGGAAACCTCATGTATGCCACCAAGTCCGCAGGGGCCTGGACGATCCAGACGGTGGACGGCGCGAGCGCCGACGTGGGGCTCGACACGTCGATCGCCCTCGATGGCCTGGGCAATCCGTGCATCAGCTACTACGACCTCACCAACGGGAATCTGAAATACGCCCGCAAGTCGGGGGGAAGCTGGGTGGTCGAGATCGCGGACGGGTCGGCGGAGGATGCCGGCTCCTACACATCGCTCGAGCTGGACAGCCATAGCAATCCGTGCATCAGCCACTACGACTACTCCTCCGGCGATCTTCTCTACACGCGCAAGAGCGGCGGGTCGTGGACGAGCGAGGTCGCGGACATTTCCGCCGACGACACCGGTCTCTACACCTCACTGGAGCTTGACGCACAGGACCAACCGCACATCAGCTTCTACGATGCGACCAACGGGGATCTCAAGTACGCGCTCAAGTCGGGCGGGACCTGGGCGGTGGCGACCATTGATCCATCCGCCGAGGATGTGGGCCTCGATACCGGCCTGGCCCTGGACTCGAATGAACGGCCGCACATCTGTTATTACGACGCCGGCCTTGGGAACCTGCTGTATGCGCGCAACCTCCAGGGAAGCTGGGAGCTGCTGCCGGTGGAAACATCGTTCGACAATGTGGGTGCCTACGCCTCGCTCACGGTGGATGCCGCCGCACGTGTTCATTTCAGCTGTCAGAACGGAACGTCGTCGGATCTCGTCTACGCCACGGGCCCGGCGGACCTGACCGCGGTCGAGGACCCGACCCCCCGGCCGGCGGCGGGTTTCTCGGTCTTTCCGAACCCCAGCCGAGGGGGCGGTGTTCACATCCAGCTCGGGCAGGCCGAGGCCGCACGGATCTCCGCGGTCGAGATCATCGACGCGGGCGGCAGGCGGCTGAGGCGACTCACGCTCGATCCCGGCGGATCAGCGCTATGGGACGGCCGCGACGAACGAGGGAGAATCGTCCGGGCCGGCGTTCACTTTGTGCGGGCGGTCCTCAGGGACCACAAGGGTCAGGCCGTTCAACGCATTGTGATCGTCCGCTGAGGAAACCGGGCGCAGAAGTGGAGTGGTACGGGCTGTAGGGGGCAAGCCCGCGCCACCGCCCGTCCGACTCCCCTGCGCCACCGCGCGCCCCGTATCAGGGCCAGCGACGGATCACTCCGATCGTCTCCAGCGCGCGCGCGTATTCCATCACCAGTTCGAGCGGCACCGGACCGTAGATGGCCGAGACCGCGTCGCGGATCTCCCGCGTCGTGCGGCGGCCGTCGACCAGGTTCAGGGTCTCGTAAGCGTACTCACCGCCCGAGCCGCGCAGCCCCTGGTGGCGGAGCAACCGCAGCGAGTCGGCTGCGGCCCGTCCGAGGTGATCTTCCAGGTAGTCGTAGCCGAACACGCCCATCGGTCCCCGTATCCCCTCTTTGCGCTGGAAGACGACCGCACCGTCGCCGGCCGCGGCCGCCGCCGGCCCGGGGTCGCCAACGAGGCGCTTGAGATCGGCGAGGAACGCCCTCGCCTCGGAGCGCGGTCCTTGCGGCGGAGTGAAGAACCGGTCCATCGACCCCGCGACCGCCCGCTCGTAGGCGAGGTGGAAGCGTCGCAGGTTGGTGGCCTCTTCCTGCGGCAACGCGTCGGCCCTCCGCAGCATAGTCGCGGTGCGGGCCAGGGCGCGAGACCGGTGATTGCGCACCAGGGAGACGGCGTCACCCGCGCCCACGCGGGAGAGAAAGTAACCGCACGCCGCCCCGATGAACGCTGCCCGCTTGAGCTTGGTCGGGTCGATGTTCCCGGCCACGTCCATGTTGGTGTGGATGTACCGGTCGGGCCAGTCGTTGAGGTAGATGGTCGGGATGCGGAATGAGCCCTCGCAGTAGACGTCGTGGTCGCTCCCGCCGGTGTACTCGGCCAGGTCGGCCAGCGCCGCCTCCTTGCCCCCCTCGGGCGAGTGGAGCGGAAGGTCCGAGCCGCGGCCCGACGCGAACGCCGCGCTCTGGCGGTTCACGAACTCTCCGAACGCCTCGGCCACGTCGTTCACGAACGACGGCAGGCTCGCGGGGCCGCGCGTGACATGGAAGATGGCCTTGGTCTCGGGGCCTCCGCCCACCATGTCCATGTGGATCGCGGCCTTGATGCGCGCGGGGAGCTCCGGGCGACCGTTGAGCAGGGCCAGCGTCCCCTCGATCTCGGGCGGCCACACGAAGCGTATGGTGCGCGCCGGCGGCGGAACGCGTCCCTCGCGGATCAGCTTCTGCAACGTGCGCGCCACCTCGAGGATGGCGGCGGCGCCGCTGGCGTTGTCGTTCGCCCCGGGGCGCGGGTGGTCCAGGTGACAGGAGAAGACGATCTCCTCACCCTTGAGGTCCGGATCGACGCCCGGGATCGTCGCCTCGACGATCTCGTACGCACCGGGGTGTTTCCCCGCGCGCACGACGGCGTCCAGCCGGATCCGCTCGCCGCCCTTCAACCGCCGCTGGAACTCCCGGGCCTGCTTGAGCGAGACCATGAAGGCGAAGCTGGGCCTGGGCGCGAACGTGCCGAGATGCCCCCAGCGCACCAGGTTCTCGTTCTCGCCCCACCAGGCGGTGCGCTGGTTCTGAGCGTAGCTGACGATCCCCACGGCCCCGTGGCGCTCCACCGCGAAACGGGCCACCTCGCCGGGCTGCGAGGAGGCCAGCACGATCCTGCCCCGCACCTCCTTGCCCGCGTAGTCGGCATCGGTGGTCCCGGCGCCGACATCCACCAGGTCGGCGGTGGCCTCGCCGCTCTCGCTGTCCTGGGCGAGCGAGAGCGGCATCGCCTCCCAGCTCGCCAGGCGATGCTCGCGGACCCACGCGCCATCGCGCTCGCGTAGCTCCCATAGCTCGGCGAACTCGGCGTCCCACGGAGGCCGGGACTTCTGGGTGCCGTAGAAGCGCACACCATCGGCCGGGAAGCTCGTGATGCGCGCGTCGGAGATGCCGTAGCCGCGCAGGGTCTCGACGATGTGCGTGGCGGCGTTGCGGTAGCCGGCGGATCCGCGCATCCGGTGCTGGCGGGAGAACGCCTCCAGATTGCGGAGCGCCGCCTCGCCCGAGAGCTCGTCTGCGAGGGCGTGAGCGACGGAGTCGGAGAGGAAGGGGGCCTGCTCGGCCTGCGAGGGGGCCGCGGGGAGGAGGAGCGAGGCGAGCAGCGCGAGCGCGAATGGACGCGAGGCGATTGTGGTCAACACCCGCCCGACGACGCCATCCTCCCCGTACTCCGCGTGGAAGTGCGGCGGCACATGGTCCCCGAAGAACATGCGAATGACGATTCCATAGAAGCGGCTGAGCTCAGGCATCGGCCGCCGATTTGAGGCCCGGGTACACATCCTCCAGGCGCTTGCCCGTGACCTGGATGTACAGCGCGTCGGGGCAGATTTCGACATCCTCGCTCCAGGCGACTGCGCCATATGGGGTGTTGTAGACCCGGTCAAACGCCCCGGGTTCATCCCAGATCCGAAGGACACCCTTGCCCGCAAGGTCGGACAGATCCACCTCACCCTCCGCCCCGTCCGAGTAGCGCAGCCAGATGCGGTGCTCTCCACGGGACCTCGCTTCAAGGGGTCGAAACACGCTCATTACCTCCTGGACTCGCCACACTGTCGGAGAGATCCCTCGCGAGCCGGCGCGGGGATTCCGTTGGGGATGTGTGGGAGTACCTCGTCAGGGCTCATGGCGCCCTCCGCGTAGATCAGCGCCCGGGCAGCGGCAATTGGGGCGGGCCCTTCGCTCGGATCACGCGCGCCCCTTGTTCCCCCCGATCGCGCGCCACACCATCATCACCGGGTCGTAGAACCGGTCCACCACCCGCTCCTTGAGCGGGATGATGGCGTTGTCCGTGATGTGGATCGACTCGGGGCACACCTCGCTGCAGCACTTGGTGATGTTGCACAGCCCGATACCCGCCGCATCCCTAAGGTATGCGGCGCGGTCTGCGCCGTCCATCGGGTGCATCTCGAGCCCTGCGATCCGCACCAGGAACCGCGGGCCCGCGAACTGGTGCTTGAGCTCGTGTGTGCGCAGCACGTGGCAGACGTCCTGGCACAGGAAGCACTCGATGCACTTGCGGAACTCCTGCACCCGGTCCACGTCGGACTGCTGCCAGCGCCACTCGGCGTCCTTTTTCGGCTGGAACGGCGGGATGCGCTTGTTGACCTCGTAGTTCCAGGAGACGTCGGTCACCAGGTCCTTGATGATCGGGAACGTCTTCATCGGCCGCACCACGATCGGCACGCCGGCAGGGAAGTGCTCCATGCGGCTCTTGCACATGAGCGCCGGCTTGCCGTTGACCTCGGCGCTGCACGAGCCGCACTTGGCGGCCTTGCAGTTCCAGCGCACCGCGAGATCGGGGGCTTCGTGGGCCTGGATCCAGTGGATGGCGTCCAGCACCACCATGCCGGTCTCGATCGGGACCTTGTACTCGACCTCCTCGCCGCCCGCGGCGTCGCCCCGGTAGACGCGCAGTGTGGCTTCGCGCGCGTGGCTCATCACGCCTGACTTCCAGATGGCTGGGGGGCCGGCAGTGCCACCGCCTCGAACAGGGCCTTCAACTCGGCCGGCATCTCGGGCAGCGGGGTGGGCGCCACGACCATGCCGTCGGCGGCACGCGTCACGCACATGTTCACCTTGGCGAGGGATGCGTCCATGTTGGGGAAGTCGAGCCGCGAGTGCGCCCCGCGGCTCTCCGTGCGCAGCAGGGCGCTGCGCACGATGGCCTCCGAGACCAGCAGCATGTTGCGCAGGTCGCGCGACAGGTGCCAGCCGGGGTTGTAGATGCGCGAACCCTCGACCTTCACGCGGGCCGCGCGCTCAATCAAGCCTTCGAGCTCGCGCAACGCCAACTCGAGATCTCCCTGGACGCGGAAGATGCCGACGTTCCTGCCCATGCAATCTTGAAGGGCCTGGTGCACCTCGTACGGCGTCTCGCCCGAGCTGCGCTCGAAGGGGGCGAGCATGTCGCGCGTCTCGGCCTCGATCTCGGCGTCGGAGATCTTCGGCGCCCCGAGGACGTCCATGGCGTAGCGGGCTGCCCCCGCGCCCGCGCGCTTCCCGAACACGACCAGGTCCGAGAGGGAGTTTCCGCCCAGCCGGTTGGCGCCGTGCATGCCGGCGGCCGCCTCGCCGGCGGCGAAGAGGCCCGGCACGTTCGCCGCGCCGGTATCGGGTTCCACCCGGATACCGCCCATCATGTAGTGAGTGGTGGGTCCCACCTCCATCGGCCCTGCCGTGATGTCCACGTCGGCCAACTCCATGAACTGGTGGTACATGGAGGGGAGCTTCTTCTTCACCCGCTCGGCCGGCATGTAGCTGATGTCGAGGAATGCCCCGCCATGCGGCGTGCCGCGGCCTTCGCGCACCTCGGTGTAGATGGCGCGCGCCACGTTGTCGCGGGTGGAGAGCTCGGGCGGGCGTCGGGCGTCGGTCTGCCTGCCCTCGACCGCGGCCTCCACCCAGCGGCGGGCCTCGTCCTCGTCGGCCGCGTACTCGTGACGGCGCGCCTCGGGCAGGTACCTCCACATGAAACGCTCGCCCTGGCTATTGCGCAGGATGCCGCCCTCGCCGCGCACGCCCTCGGTGACCAGGATGCCCATGACACCGGGCGGCCACACCATGCCGGTGGGGTGGAACTGGAGGAACTCCATGTCGATCAACTCGGCCCCGGCGCCGTAAGCGAGCGACTGGCCGTCGCCGGTGTACTCCCACGAGTTCGAGGTGATCTTGTAGGCCTTGCCGACACCGCCGGTGGCGATAACCACCGCCTTGCAGCGGAACAGCACGAAACGCCCGCTCTCGCGCCGGTAGGCGAGGGCTCCGGCGATGCGGCCGCCGTCGGTGAGCAGCTTCGTGACGGTGTATTCCATGTGGACGTCGAGTCCCTGGTGGACGCCGCGGTCTTGGAGCGTGCGGATCATCTCGAGCCCGGTGCGGTCGCCGACGTGGGCGAGACGCTTCCAGGTATGGCCGCCGAAGGCGCGCTGCAGGATGCGGCCATCGGAAGTGCGGTCGAACAGCGCCCCCCACTGCTCCAACTCGCGCACCCGCTCGGGGGCCTCCTGCGCGTGAAGCTGGGCCATGCGCCAGTGGTTCAGGAACGAGCCGCCCTTCATCGTGTCTTTGAAGTGCGTCTCCCAGCTATCTTGGGGATCCACGTGGGCGAGCGCGGCGGCGATGCCGCCCTCGGCCATAACCGTGTGGGCCTTGCCGAGCAGCGACTTGCACACCAGTCCGACCGAGCACCCCAGCGCCGAGGCTTCGATGGCGGCGCGCAACCCGGCGCCGCCCGCGCCGATGACGATCACGTCGTGTTCGTGGGTCTCGAGCTGTTCCATCTGTGCCTCGGCGTGGGACTCAGGCCGCTACGGGAGAGGGGAGAAGTTGAAGAGGTTGCGGAACGTGACGAGCATGGGATCCGAGATCGCACCCATCGAGCACAGGCGCACGTAGAAGTCGGCGAAGCACACCGCGAACAGGCTGGTCCATGCCCAGCCCATGTGGTGCTCGTTCAGGATGCTCACGATGCCCCACGCCTTCTGGCGCGGGCCGCCCGCCACCGCGCACGAGAAGCAGTCGAGCTTGCCTCCGACCAGGTGGCGCAGCGAGTGGCAGGAGAAGGTGTAGAGGCTGAGGGTGACGGTCGAGGCGAGGATGGCGAGCGAGCCGCCGCCGATGCCGAAGAAACGCGACCCGTCCGGGTCCTTGAAGGTGAACCCCTGGACGACGTCCCACCACAGGATGGCGAGGATGACCATCGCCGCGTAGAGAAAGTAACGGTGCAGGTTCTGCAGGATGAACGGGAACTTGAGCTCGCCGCTGTACCCCTTGACGCGCGCCTCGCCCACCGCGCAGCCCATCGGGTCGGCGAAGAACGAGCGGTAGTAGGCCTTACGGTAGTAGTAGCAGGTGGTGCGGAACCCGAGCGGGAAAATGAGGATGAGGAGCGCTGGCGACAGCCACGAGGGCAGCCACGCCGGGTGAAGATAGGGCGAGTAGAAGGGGGACAGGTAGTGCCGCCCGTTCTCGACGTAGTGATAGTGCGCGGGGCCCAGGATGGCTGCGTAGTTGGCGTAGCCGATCAGCAGCACGAGCCCCAGCGCCTGGGCGAGCGGGATCAGCCACCAGCGGTCGGTGCGCTCGGTGGCGCCGAAGGTCTGCGCGTACCCTGCGCCACGCCAGGCGCCGGGCGGGGTGCCGGTGGCGGGAAGTCCTTCACGCACGGCGGCCGCTGCTCCGGCGCCGGCATTCGACTTGTGTTGTATCTCAGGGGACATGCGCGACCTTCCTCATTCGGACACCGCGCTGATGAGGCATGAGAGGTGATCGCAGGCTAACAAAACACAGCCGGCAGTCAAACGACCGGAGCCTCGAATGCCCCGCGCGCCGTCATGCGAGGGATAGTTTGGCCGCCGCGACGAGTAGCACCACCGCGAGCAGGCGTCTGAGCACCGGATTGGGGAGCCTTCGGCTGCCGATCGTCGAGCCGATGAAGCCACCCAGGAGCGCCACACCCGCGAGGATCCCGATCTCCCGGGGCAGGAAGCGCACGCTCGAGAGATGGCCCAGCAGGCCGGACACCGAGTTCACGAGGATGAACGCGACCGAGACCGCCGCGGTCCGGCGGGCGTCGGCCCAGCCCTTGATGATCATGAGCGGGCTCAGAAAGATCCCGCCCCCGACGCCGGTCAACCCGGACAGGAAACCGATCCCCGCGCCCGCGGCGGCCGCGATCGGCCGCCGCGGTGCGCGCGGCTCGGCGACCGCACCGGTTGAGGCACGGAACAGCCGGTACGCGGCGTAGAGGAGCACCAGCGCCAGCAGACGCCGGTAGAGCGGGATCGGCAGCGCCAGCGACCCGCCCAGGAAGGCGAACGGCACCGAGCCCAGCGCGAAGGGCCAGAACAGGCTCCACGAGAAACGCCCGGCACGGACAAACTGTACGGTGCCCACGGTCGCGACCAGGATATTGAGGGCGAGCGCGGTCGGCTTCATGACGGCCGGAGCAATGCCGACCAGCGCCATGGCCGCGAGGTAACCGGAGGCGCCTGCGTGCCCGACCATCGAGTAGAGCACCGCCGCGACGAACACCAGCGCGCAGAGGCCCGTCAGCTCACCGGGAGACATCACCCGCAGAGCCAGAACGCGAGCAGGTAGGAGATGGTCGCGAGGAAGAGCCACTGCGCGGCCCCGGCCGCGATCGGGCGGAGGCCGGCGTCGCGCAGATCGGAGAACCCGGTCTGGAGGCCTACGCCCGCCATGCCGACGCAGAGCAGCCATAGATCGCCGCGCCGCACCAGGTCGAGCCAGCGTGCGGGGATGATCCCGAGCGAATTGATGCCGGCGAAGATCACGAACAGCACCAGGAACCACGGCACCGGCGCCACCTTGGCCTTACCCGCCTCGAGATGGCGGTGGCGCAGCGACCAGCCCAGGTAGAGCACCATCGGGGCGAGCAGGGCGATGCGCGCCAGCTTGACCACCGTGGCAACCCGCGCCGCCTCATCGCTGACGCCGAACCCGGCCGCCACCACTTGCGCCATCTCGTGCAGGCTTGCTCCGGCCCAAACGCCGTAAACGAACTCGGGCATCGCGAGCGCGCGCGCGAGCACCGGATAGGCCACGATCCCCACCGTGCCGAGCAGCGTGATGACGCCCAGCGCCAGCCCCGAGTCCCTGCGCTCGCCCTGGAGGACCGAGTCCGCCGCCACCACCGCCGAGGCGCCGCAGATGCTGGTGCCGACGCCGAGCAGGATGCCGAGCTTCTCGGGGACGCCGAGCCGGCGCGCGACCCACCAGCCGAAGAACAGTGTCGCGACGGTCGAAACCACCACCACGATCAGAGCCGGGCCGCCGATTGTCCACAACTCGCCGACGCTGAGCCGGAATCCGAGCCCCGCCACCGCCCACCTGAGGATCGGCCGCTGGGCCATGCGGATGCCCGGGAGCACCGCGGAAGGTTGCGGGAGCAGCGATTTCCACGCCATGCCAAGCAGGATGACGAGCAGCAGCGCGCTCAGGTGGAGCGTGTGCTTGACCCACGGCAGATCGGCGACCCAGAAGCCGGCGCTCGCAAGGATGGCGCACAGCAGCAGGCCGGGCAGTAGTGGGGGGAGGGCGCGCACGGCGGACGGCCTGGCGGCGGCCCGCTATTGCGTGTACGTGAGAGGGCGCCGCTCGCGCCGGTAGCCGCCACCCTCGAGCGGATGGAAGGCGTTACACCAGGTCAACTCGCCCGCGTAGACGTGAAGGGTTACCGAAGGGGCCGCGTCCGCGTTCTCGATCATGTGGTACTCGAAGGGCGGGATAAGATGCCCCGCCTCGCCGACGCCGGCGAACACCACCGACTCGGGTGTGAAGCGGAGTGGATCGGCCTCGGGGCCGCTCTCCAAGTCGAACGACGTGACGCGGATGCGGCCGCGGTAGACGCACTCGACGCACCACACGCCGGCATGGTCGTGGAGCGGCGTGCCCTGGTCCGTGCCCCACACCATCACCACCACGCTGTAGCGCCCGGAGGGGTCCCGGTGCAGGAGGCGGCGCGCATACTTGTCGGCCGCCGGGGCGAGGTAGGCGGCATCCACGAACTGCTCGCCGCTGCTCACCACCTCGGCGAGCACCGTCTTCACGTTGCGACACAACTGATCCGTGTCGTCGGTGGAGATGGCCAGGTCGAGCCGGCGTACCAACTCGTCCACCTTCGCCGAGCGTGCGGTCATGGCCATGAGAGAGCCCCCCCTTTGTGGCCGCGATGGTAGCAGAGGAGGCGGGGGCACGCGATGTCTCGACACGCACGCGGGAGGAGGGGGGCGGCCGCGACGACCGCGTCGCGATGCCCTCGCAGGACCCGATGGGATCCGCCACCGGAACGGCACGCGGCGCGGGCCGACCACGCCCGCGCCGCGCGACCGCATCGAGACGGTCAGTGCTTGCCGATGGCCAGCGCCTTCTCGCGCGTCTCGATCCACTCGTTCTGAGGATGGAGCGGCGAGGTGTAGAGCGCGAACAGCTTGAGGTCCTCCTTGCCGATGTTGATGACATCGTGCCGCGTCCCCGCGGGGACGAGCATCGAAGTGTGTTCCTCGAACGGGTAGGGCTTCCCGTCGAGCTTGATCTCGCCCTTGCCCTCGACGACGTAGTAGAGCTCGTCGGTCGCGGGGTGCATCTCGTCGCCGAGATCCTCGCCTTTACGCAGGGAGATCAGGACCAGCTGTCCGAACTTGCCGGTGTCCACCACACGCCGGAACGCCTTGTTCTCCTTGGCCATCTTCTTGAGATCGATCGGGGTCTTCATCGTGTCCTCCCATGACGCGGCCTGGTCGTCGCCCGGTGCGGGCGGCGGGGCGCGTGGCTCGGGCAGTTTCTGCTCGTGCAACAAACGGGCCGTGCCCGCGGGCCAGGAGGGCTCGGCCCGCTCCGCATCGGGCTGATCGAGTTGGTGTGAGGCCATGTCGCGCAGCAGACGATTCCGCACGGAGATGGTTCGGAGGAGTACCGGAAACGCAGGTCGGCCGCGGGATGATCGTCCGGTGCCGGCACGGCGTCCGACGCTCGGCGTCCTGTCACGCTGGCAGGGCCATGCGCGGCTGGCAGGCAGTGCGGCGGAGCCGGTCGGGGCCACGGTCATCCCCGCACGCGGTCATTCCTGTTTCTTCTTCTCCTCGCGCGTGGCCGCCTTCCACATCATCCCGACCAGACTCAGGATCAGCGCGGCGACGAAAGTGGTGCCGAAGCTGCCGATTCGGATCCCGGGCACGAGCCAGTCGGTGAGCGCGAGCATCAGCGCGTTCAGCACCAGCAGGAAAAGACCCAGCGTGACGATCGTCAGCGGGAGCGTGAGCACGAACAGCACGGGCTTCACGATGGTGTTCGCGACCGCCAGGATCACGGCCCCCACGAAGGCCGGCCCCCAGCCGGTCACCCGGAATCCGGGCAGCACGAGCGAGATGCCCATGAAGGCGGCAGTCATGACGACGAAGTAGAGCAGCGTGTTCATCCCGGTCACCTCCTCAGGGCAGGAAGAAGAACGCGATCCCGAGCACGAGGTATACGGCCAGCAGCAGCGCCCCTTCGAGCCAGTTGGACTCTCCGTCCTGCGCGACCAGGTTCACCACGCCGACCGCGATGCCGACGGCGAGCACCTCGAAGGGCGTGAAGCGCAGGTCCATCGGTCCGTCCGGGACCAGATACGAGACGAACACCAGCAGCGGCGCGACGAACAGGGCGATCTGGATGCTGGAGCCGATGGCGATGTTCATGGCCAGGTCCATCTTGTTCTTCATCGCCACCAGGACCGCGGTCGAATGCTCGGCGGCGTTGCCGATCACGGCCACCACGATGACGCCGATGAACACCTCGCTCACCCCCATCGTGTGGGCGGCCTCGTCCACCGCCCCGACCAGCAACTCGCTCATCCACGCCACCGCTGCGGTCGCGACCGCCAGCGTGACCGCGGCGCGCTTCGGCGAGGGCACGGGCCCCACCGGCTCGTGGGCGCCGGCGTGCTCCTGGCCGGCGTAGAGATGGCGGTGGGTGCGAAGCGAGAACAGCAGGCTCAGGAGGTAGGCGGCGAACAGCACGATCGCGATCTCGAGGGACAGCGTACGCTCGACTACGATCTCGTGCTCGGCCGTGACCAACGCGTTTCGGACCGCGCTCTCGCCGGCGAGATGGAACATCGCCGGCACCACCAGCCCGATGGCGGCGAGCGCGAGCAGGGTGGAGCCCGCGGCCGCCGCCGCGCGATCGAAGGCCTGGCGCTCGCGCCCGAGCCCGCCCATCAGAATCGAAAGCCCCAGCACCAGCAGCACGTTTCCGATGATCGAGCCGGTCAGGCTCGCCTTGACCACGTCGAACTGGCCCTGCTGGAGCGCGACCAGGGCGATGATGAGCTCGGCGGCGTTGCCGAATGTCGCGTTGAGCAGCCCACCCACACCGGCGCCGAAACGGTGCGCGAGGCGCTCGGTCGCGCTTCCCATGAGGCCCGCGAGCGGGATGATCGCGAGTGCGGCGAACACGAACACATGCACCGCGCCCCAGTCGAGCCACTCGGCCAGAGCCGCCAGCGGGATGAATACGAGCAGCACGAGCAGGAGCCGCTCGGGGGCGGGGAGCGGGAAACGCCCGGGTCGCGGGGCGCGGTCGGCAGCGGCAGGGGGCATGGGCCGGGAATGTGCATCAGCCCGCGGCGAGGCTCAAGCGCGGTCGGGTTGCCACGGCGGCGGGCCGCGTTCCCGCCCGCGGCCCGCCGCGCCACCCAGCCTACGGCCTGAACGCCGGCGGCCCGGAACGCAGGACGATCCTGGCCGCCGGCAGAGTCGCTTCAACCAACGTATCGCCCGTGTGCCCTTTACCGGTACATCACCTTCAGCGTGCCCCAGGTGCTGGCCCGGTTGGGTGTGGGAAGGTTGTCGATGGTCGTGATGTGGAGCGGCTGGTTCGACGGCATCCAAGTCTGCCCGCCGTCGAGGCTCAGCTCGGTGAAGACGTCGAAGAAGCTGTCGATTCGATACAACCCACCCCCGATATTCCGCTGGGCGGTCCGCCCGACCGACGGGAGAGTCGGACTCTCGCGGATCAACGTGCCCCCCGGCATGCCGCCGCCCGTGAGATCGAGCTGGAGCATTTCGGTGTCAAACACAAGATCGGGCAGGACCGGAGTCGGCGGCTGGATCCGCACGGTGGAGGGGCGCAGGGGGAGGCTGTAGGGCGTCCAGTTCGTTCCCCCGTTGGTGCTGAGCTCCAGCTCGACGAAGATGTCGAAGAAACTGTCGATCGGCACCCCGCCCTGTGGAGGCATCGGCGCGCAGGCGTTGGGATCGTACAGAATGGCATTCTGGATCCCGACCGGACCCGGTGAGCCCGGGTAGAAGATCGGTCCCGGCGCCGGATACGCGCAGCCTCCCGGTGGTGGCCAGCAGTTCTGGTTCGTCTGGCACTGGGCGAACACGCTCGGCGCGGCCAACGCCAGGGCCAGGCCCACCGCGACGGCTGCGACGGCCGGACGAGCGCGATGGAGTGGGCGGATGGAGTGGGCAAGGTGCATGGGAACCTCACAGTGCGCAGGATCTCTTCGGGCGCGGCCGTGCGCACGGCGCACGCCTGCGCAAATATTAATCTGCGCCTCCTCGGCGGGTAAGTGATTCTCCGGGTCCTGTGGATTGGCGCGCGCCATGAATTCCGAGGCCGGCCGTAAGTACGAGCCAGCCACGCGGATATGGCTGGGGTTTAGCCACGCGCGACGCGCGGCCCGCGGGCTCGCGACGCCGCTCAGTAATCCCTTCGGATCGCGTACCGCTCCGGGCTCGCGCGGAAGATCGCCAGAGTCGAGTCGCCGATGAAGAAGTAGGGCCCGTCATGAACCTCGAGCCGTGGCGACCAGCGGTCGGGGATGAAACGCGTGCCGTTGACCGGATCGCGCAGGATGCCGCACCAGCGCACCGGATCGCGGCGGAACCTTTCGAGCGTCGCCGGCCTCGCGAAGCGGTAAATCTCGCCGTTCACCCGGGCGCGCAGCGTGGTGTCGAGCGCGCCGAGCGAGCGCGGATCGACCGGGTCGCGGAGCGTGCGACCCATGTGCTCGAGCAGAAAGTCGGCCGCCTGCACGGGCGCCGAGGGCAGACAGCCCGCGCCGCTTCAGGTGTAACGGCTGGCGGCAGCGATCGTGGGGTCGAGGGTGGCCACGACGACGAAGCTCAGGAGAGCGATGGTCGCACGGCGGCTCATCGCGCGCGGGGAGGCCCGGGCTGCTTCCCGTCTTCGGCCGGTGCGCCGTAGCGGAGCGTCACAAGCGAGGCGCGGCCGTCACGGGCCAGGGACACCACCCACATCGCATCGTAGGCGACGCGACCGGGCGTCGGGAACGGACGACCGGTCAGCGCCGTGACGATCTCAGGCACCGTGTCGCTGTGGCCCACGACCAGCACCGTGCGGCCGAAGTGTCGCGTGCGCAGTCGGCGCACGGTCTCGGCGACGTCGTCCACCACCGTGAGCGATTCTCCGATGGCGGTCGCCAGCGGCAACGCCGTCTGGCGGTTCCGCATCCACGGCGTGACGTAGATGGTCGAGATGCCCGAGGCGCCGAGGGTATGGACCAACTCCTGTGCCCGCAGCATCCCGACCGCGCGCAGCGGATGGTCGGGCCCGATCAAGGTGGTATCCCGCTCGGCGTGGCGCACCAGGATGATGGTGGCGACGGTCGAATCGGGCGCGGCATCTGGGACGGCGCGGTCATCGGTGGCGAAGCCGGGCGGTGCGGTAGCGCCGGCGGCAAGGAGCGTCAGGACAAGAGCGACGCCGGCGAACAGGGAATGGCGCGGGTGGCGGGGCGCGTGGCGTTCTGAGCCTCTCATGCACGGCACTCTGCCTCAGGCGCCGGCGGACTGTCTAGCGAATCCGATGGCATGCCGATAGACTGCCGCGAGTGATCAAGTACCTCGGCTCCAAGCGGGTGCTCATCCCCCGCATCCTCGAAGAGGTCGAGCGGCTCGAGGGCGTCCGAACCGTACTCGATGTGTTCTCGGGCACCTCGCGGGTGGGCCACGCGCTCAAGGCGCGCGGACGCCGCGTGCACGCGAACGATCACAATGCCTACGCCGCCACGCTCGCCACCGCCTACGTGCAGGCCGATCGGCGGCGCTGGCTTGAGCCTGCACGGCGACTGATCGTCGAGCTGGACGCCATCCCGGGCGCCCCCGGCTGGTTCACCGAGACATTCTGCGTGCGCGCGCGCTACCTGCAGCCCGTCAACGGCGCGCGCGTGGACGCCATCCGCGAGCGCATCGCTGCGCTCGGCCTGGAACCTGAACTGGAAGCGGTCGCCCTGGTGAGCCTGATGGAGGCGGCCGACCGCGTGGATTCGACCGTCGGCGTCCAGATGGCCTACCTCAAGCGCTGGGCGCCGCGCTCGTTCCAGCCGCTGCGCCTCAGGGTGCCCGATCTGCTCGATGGGGTGGGCTCGGCCTCGTGCCTCGAAGCGCACGAAGCGGCGGCGCGATTCCCGGCCGACCTCGCCTACCTGGATCCGCCCTACAACCAGCATTCCTACCTCGGCAATTACCACGTCTGGGAATCCCTGGTGCGCTGGGACAAGCCCGACGTCTACGGCGTGGCGATGAAGCGCGTGGACGTGCGCGAGCGCTCGAGCCCGTTCAATCGGCGTGGCCGGATCGCGGAGGCACTCCGCTTGCTGCTCGACGCGGTGCGGGCGCGCTTCCTCGTGGTGTCGTTCAGCGACGAGGGGTATCTCTCGGTGGAGGCGCTGCGTGCGATGCTCGCCGAGCGGGGCGAGGTGCGGGTGGCGGAGCTGCCGCACCGCCGCTACATCGGTTCGCGGATCGGGATCTACAACCCGCAGGGCGAGAAGGTGGGCGTGCCGGGGCGAACCACCAACCGCGAGCACCTCTTCATCGTCGAGCTGGGGATGGTGGCGACCACCTGACTCAGGGCCGGTGGGCGTCTCCGGCACCCACGAAGCGGTAGTGGGGCTCGCCGCTGAAGTTCATCGCGTAGGACTCCCGCACGACGAACGCGGCATGGGCGAGGGCCTCCAGCGCGGTCTCGGCGCGCGCCCGGGGGATGCGGGCGGCGCGGCTTAGCCGGGCCGCGGGCCACGGGTGGGCGGCGTGTCGTCGCAACAGCCGGGCGCACTGCAGCATGTCCGGGTAGAGAGGTGACAACGGCTCACCCGCGAGAGCGGCGTTCATCGCGTCGACCGCGACCTGCGTCGCCACGCCGCCGGACTCGCGGTCCACGCACTCCACGAAGATGTCGTTGCGCTCCGGTGGAGTGGTGTAGGCGCAGGTCACCCCACTCAGGCGCGGGACGTGATCCAGGAAGCTGAGCATCTCGAGCAGCAGGTGCTCGAGCAGATGGGCCTGGTTCGCGGTCGTCTCGCCCTCGACCAGGACGACGCCGCGCGCCCGCGCGTGGCGCGGGGTGGCGAGATCGCGGACCTGACAATGGTGGCGGGCCAATCCCGGGAAGGCGGCCACGAGCCGCGTCAGCAGCGCCTGGTCGGGGACATCCGGCATGGGCTCCGCGTCCACGACGAGGCGCAGCTTCGCATGGCCGGCCTGGAACCGCGGATTCAACGACTCGGCCGCCGGGAACGGCGCGAGCGCGATCGAGTGGAGCTGGATCAACACGTCCTCCACGGGCCATGACCGACGGGGCCGACGGAGGGTGCCCCTGGGTGCCCTCCGTGGCCCCGCCGCGATCGGTTACGGACTGCCGAACTTCGTCTCCTCCAGATCCAGCGTGCCGTGGAGCACGACACGATACTCACCAGTCTCCCAGTTGTACGAATCCACCTTGGCCTTGGCCGTCACCGAGTTGCCGAGCAGCTCCCCGACACCCCGGGTGAGCGACGCTGGCGATGCCGGCGTGCGCTCAATGGCGGACAGGTCCGTGGGACTGATCCTTGGCATGGTCATCTCCACATTCCGGCTTGGTCGCCGGAGGACTAGATCTCGTCGAACTTCGTGTCCTCCTTGTCCAGCGTGCCGTGCAGCACGATGCGGTACTCACCAGTCTCGGG
>CAYONG010000056.1:0-2743 GCA_964405235.1 uncultured bacterium
CCGCTGGATACTCGAGCGTCTGCCGCTGCTCGCCGTCCCGAACGACGGCCATGCTGCCATCGGGACCGTAGTCCGCGAACCAGACGCCCTCGAGCTGCGGCCGGGCTGCCCCCCCGGTGAGTGACGCCAGCGCCAGCGTACCCCTGCGGGAATACGCGTTGCCGCCGACGACTTTCGATCCGGCAAGCGTTCCCAGCTCCCCCGTGCGCGAGACGGCGAGCAAATCCGAGCCCGTGAATCCCAGTGGGCGGAAGTCCGGGCTGTCGAGGCCGGTGACGAAGAGGTCGCGCGGTCTGCGGTCCCAGTCGGCGCTGTACACAATGGTGCGACCATCGGGCGCGAAGCGGGCGGCGAATACGAAGCCTTCCTCGAAGGTGACCGCCTTGTACCGGATGTCCCCGGCGGCCGTCATGGCGGGCGAAAGTCGCGCGCGGCCGAAGTAGCCCGCCGCAGCGCCCAGCACGAGCGCCACGGCTCCCACAGCGAGCGCTGTGCGTCCGAGCGTGCCACGCGATTGTGAGGTCACGCCCGCGACCGCGGCCGCGCCGGCCTGTGATCCGCCGGCGGCGATCCATGACAGCTGCAGCATGACGTCGTGGGCACTCTGAACCCGATCGTCGGGATCCTTGGCCAGGAGTGCGCCCACCAGCCGCTCGAGCGCGGGCGGTGACATCGGGGACAGATCCGCCATCGGCCGCGGCGCGTCGCGCATGATCGCGCTGATCAGACTCGCCTGCGTGGCGCCGTCGAACGCGCGCTTGCCTGTGACCATCTCGTACAGCACGCACCCCAGCGCCCACAGATCGGCGCGCGCATCGGCCTCCTTGCCTTCGAGCTGTTCCGGGGCCATGTACTGGAACGTTCCGACGATCGTGCCCTCGGCGGTCAGCGGCGCGGCCACGGTCGGCGAGTGCGTCATGGTCGCCATGACGCTGCCGCTGCCCGGGCCCCCCGCGAGCCCGGACCCACCTGCGGTGGGTGCCCCGCGCGCGAGGCCGAAGTCCATGAGCTTGGCGCCCGACTTCGTCAGCATCACGTTGCCCGGCTTCAGGTCGCGGTGGATCACGCCGGCGCGATGCGCGCGGTCGAGCGCGTCGGCGATCTGGCCGCCGAGGCGCAACACGTCAGCGGCCGGCAGCGTGCCCTTCGCCAGCCTCTGCGCGAGCGTCTCTCCATCCACGAGCTCCATCACCAGAAAGTCGGTGTCGCCCTCGCGGCCGACGTCGAACAGCGTGCAGATGTTCGGGTGATTGAGGCTCGAGACTGTTTTCGCTTCGCGCTCGAAGCGCGCGCGGACCTCGATGTTCGCGCTCAGATGCTGCGGCAGCACTTTGACAGCCACGTCGCGCCCAAGCCGAGTGTCGCGCGCGCGATAGACCTCGCCCATGCCGCCCGCGCCCAGAGGCGCGACGATCTCGTAGGGGCCGAGGCGCGTGCCGGGGGTGAGCGTCACTTGCGGCGCGCTCCGTTCCAGCCGATCACCATCCGCACGGCCGGCTCGACCGCGGCCGCGGGCTGCACCAGCGCCAGGAACCGGGCGTGGTCCGCGGAAGAGGAAATGTCGACGACATCATTGGGCACCCGGAATAGTCGTTGCGGCTGCCCGATCGAGACGCCGGTCGCGCTGGCCACAATGGAGGCGGACGACATCCAGCGGTCGGTGCCGATCTGGCTCAGGAACACGAGCTCGCGCCCATCCTTCCGCCAGTGGGGGCTGGCGCCGCCATCGGTCGAGGCCTGCCACTTGCGCTCGAGGTCCGGGAACGAGCGCACGAACACTTCGTTTCTGCCCGATTCGTCGGAAACGTAGGCGAGCCAGCGGCCGTCCGGTGACAGTCGCGCCGCTGACTGATTGAACTCGCCCTCGAGCAATACGCGAGCCGAGTCGACCGTCATGTCGAACATCCAGACCTGACGGTTCGGAGTCCCGGCACGCGGCGAGCCCGTGAAGAACAAGTATCGTCCGTCCGCCGACCAGTCTGACGTCTCGGCGGCCACCTCGCGGCTCGTCCACAGGCGCTGCTTCGGGCGCGTGCCCGACGCGAGTTCCAGGTAAAGGTCGCCGATACTGGTGTCGTCGCTGGCGAATGCGAGACGCTGGCCATCCGGTGACCACACCGCTGAGTAGGAGTCGTTCTGGCTCCGCGTCACCCGCGAGGTGGTCCTGCGCACGAGATCGGCCGTCCACAGCTGCCAGAGGCCGGTCGCATCGACAATCGTGCCGACGACGCGCGCCCCGTCGGGCGAGAGCGTGATCGCGTCGAACCTGGCGCGCAGTCCAAGCGCCCCGCCGCGGTGTCCGGTCCGATCGAGCCATGCCATGTCGGTCGGCACCAAGTTCGCCGCCGACTCGAACGCGATGTCCCCGGTGACGCTGGCCCCGGCGGCGAGGAAGCCGGCAAACGTGTCGAGGCGAACGTCGTCGGCAATCGGGATGACCTCGGTCCCCACGCGAAATGTGCGCAGGTCGAACGGTATCGCAATCAGACCCGAGTTGCGCACCGTAACGATATGTCCCGAGGGCAGGACGAGAAAGGCGCCGATGTCCGTGGAGACGCGCGCGGGCGTTCCGCCCCCCACCGATGCCAGGTAGATCCCGCCGGACTCCGATCGCACGCGGGCATTGTTGCTCCAGAGCGCGAACAGGAAGTGCTTCCCGTCCGGAAGCCAGACGGGAAACCGGTGGGAAGCGTCCACTCGCGTGGTGTCCAGGTGCGTGACCTGCACCGGGGTCCCTCCGGTT
>CAYONG010000057.1:0-1751 GCA_964405235.1 uncultured bacterium
ATTGCAGAAAGACCTGAATGCAAGCGGTTCTCATAAGCGCGAAAATAGCCGCGTTCGGCCAGCCGGGGCAAAACCGCCCCAAAGCCCTGCAGATCAGGGCTCAGGCGGAGGGACGGTCAGCGATCTTCCGAAACGGCTGCCCGCGCGGGCCACTATCCGACCACCGCCTGCGTCGCCGACTCCCACTCCCGCAACAGCGCCCCGGCCTCGGTGACGAATGATGCATGCCGGGGGACCCAGCCCAGCTCGCGTCGCGCACGGGCCGCGGTGAACTGCTGGTCGAGGAGGAGCGCCGCGCCGTAAGGTCCGAGCGTCTCCACCACCGCGCGCCGGTCGCTGGGGATCGCCCGGGAGCCGGCCGCGGTTGCGACCGCCTCGGCCATCTCGCGGACGGTCAGGCGCGATTCGTCCACCAGCAGGTAGCGCTCGCCGCCACGAGCGTGCTCGAGCGCGAGCGCGTACGCGTCGGCCACATCGTCACGATGGACCAGTCCCCAGCGCTGGGCGCCGTCGCCAGGATAGGTGATCGTTCCTTTCTCCTTCGCTTCCTGGAACCACCCGCCCAGGGCACCCCGCCGGCCGCCGTAGACCATGCCGGGGCGGAATACGATCGTCGCCACCTCGACATCGGACAAGTCGAGGGCCGCCTGCTCGTGCGTGGGCCGCCACCGGACCAACTCCGCGGGGACCAGTGGTGCGGTCTCGTCGACGATCGCGCCACGGGTGTCGCCGTGCACCCAGACGCCGCTGGTGTAGAGGAGCCGGCGCACCCGGCCATCCTGGGCAGCGGTGCGGATGATCTCGAGGGCGGACTGGTCACCGGCCTCGGTGTCCGCGGCATCGATCGCCGCGTGGACCACAACATCGCAGTTCTTCATCTCGGCGACCAGGTTCTCCGGATCTCCGAGACGTCCAATGACGGCCCTGGCGCCCAGCGCTTCCACCGCTGCGGCGCGCTCCGGGCCGCGCGCGAGCGCGCGGACGTCGTGACCCGAGCGCACCAGGCGGGCGGTGATGGCGCTGCCGACATAGCCGGTGGCGCCGGTGACGAATACCTTGCGGGTCATGGGCACTTCACTCTCCTCGGTAGGTGCAGCGGGCGGTGCAGGTCTCGTGCACCGTGATGGCGCTCAAGCCTGCGAATCGCGGCCGGAGGCGCTCCCAGAGCCAGCGGCACAGGTGCTCGGAGGTCGGATTCTCGAGCCCCGGGATATCGTTGAGCGAGCGATGGTCCAGCTCGCTCTTGAGCAGCGGCTCGACCACGGCGGTGATGTCGCCGAAATCGATCAGCCAGCCGGTGCGCGGGTCCACTTCCCCGCACACCATGACTTCGATGCGGAAGGAGTGGCCGTGCATGCGCGCGCACTTGTGCTCTGGCGGCACCATCGGCAGGCGGTGCGCGGCCTCGAAGCGGTAGTCCCGGGTGAGTTCGACGCGCATCTCAGCGACTCCGGGCCGTCAGGGCATACCGCGTCGGGTCGGCGATCCCGGCGGCGAGGAATCCATTGCGGCGCAGGACGCACGCGTCGCAGCCGCCGCAGGCGGCGCCGTCGGGCGCGGGGTCATAGCACGAGTGCGTGAGGCCGTAGTCCACGCCCAGCGAGACCCCCAGCCGGATGATGGCCGCCTTGTCGAGGGTCATGAGCGGCGTGTGGATGCGGTATTCCGTGCCGCCGGCGCCGGCGCGGGTCGCGACCCGGGCGAGGGACTCGAACGCGCGGATGAACTCGGGCCGGCAGTCGGGATAGCCC
>CAYONG010000058.1:0-19372 GCA_964405235.1 uncultured bacterium
GGACCGCTGTCTCAGCACCAACGAAGGGCGGCCCGTCGCGACGACGGGCCGCCCTCTCTTGGTACGCCCAGCATGGGCACTGACTAGGAGGTGAAAGTCCTCCGGGGACTTGGTCACAGGGACCCAAGGGAACCGCAAGGCTGAACAAGCCGGTCGTGAGGCCGGGGCCGAAGGAAGCGGGGAACGAACCGACGGGCCGACGAACAGAAACCGGATACGAGGCGGCGCCGAGCAGGGCGAGCGGACCAATGACCGCGAAGCTCTCGTGACCGAAGCTCGGCGGCGTAAATCCGGCAGTCGTGTCGGGAAGGTCAGCGTTCTTATCTGGGGAGACCTCGCCTCACGCCTGAAAGGGCGACGGGGCCGCGAGCCGCGGAGCGAGGAGTCAGCCGAGGCCATAGTAGCGGCGATACTGCCGCGAAGGGCCGAACGATGGACGAGCAGTACGAACGCGGGACACGGAAGGGCCATGCGCCAGAAGACCGTCGAACAGATGGAGCTCGCACTGGAGACAGGGGGTGAAGCCCCTCATGGCCAGCGCAGCGGCGAAGCCCCGACGACGTCTCGCGGAGACGGCGGCTCAGGAGGCGACCACCGGCTGATGAAGCAGGTGGTCGGACGCGCGAACGCGCTCGCGGCGCTCAAGCGTGTGAAGCAGAATAAGGGAGGTCCCGGCGTGGACGGGATGACCGTGGAGGAACTGTCGCCGTATCTGGTGATGCACTGGGAGGACATCCGCGAGCAGTTGCTCTCGGGCACCTACCAGCCGCAACCGGTGAGGCGGCACGACATCCCGAAGCCCGGCGGGGGGACGAGGCAACTCGGCATCCCGACGGTGCTGGACCGGTTCATCCAGCAGTGCCTGTTGCAGGTGCTGCAACCGCAGTTCGACCCGACGTTCTCCGAGCACAGCCACGGCTTTCGACCGGGGCGCAGCGCGCACGATGCGGTGCGCTCGGCGCAGGGCTACATCCAGTCGGGCCGGCGCTGGATGGCCGACGTGGACCTGGCGAAGTTCTTCGACCGGGTGAACCACGACGTGCTAATGGAGCGACTGTCGCGGCGGATCTCGGACGGACGCGTGCTGGGACTGATCCGCCGCTACCTCGTGGCCGGAGTGATGGCCGACGGCGTGGCGGTGGAGCGACACGAGGGTACGCCGCAGGGCGGCCCACTGTCGCCACTGCTGGCCAACGTGCTGTTGGACGAAGTGGACAAGGCACTGGAGGAGCGTGGCCTCGCGTTCGCACGCTACGCGGACGACCTGAACGTGTACACCGGGTCGAAGCGGGCGGCGGACGATGCGATGGTAACGCTCAAGCGGCTGTTCGCGCGACTCCGGTTAGAGGTCAACGACGCCAAGAGCGCGGTGGCGCGGGTGTGGGAGCGCAAGTTCCTCGGCTACAGCTTCTGGGTGGCGAAAGGACGAGTCATCCGACCCCGCGTTGCACCAGCAGCCCTCGCGGAGATGAAGGCCCGCGTGCGACTCATCACGAGCCGCACCGGCGGACGGAGCATGACGACGGTGGCGGCGGAACTGCGGAGCTACCTCATCGGCTGGAAGCTCTACTTCCAGTTGGCCGAGACGCCACGCATCTTCCAAAGCCTCGACGAATGGCTCCGGCGACGACTGCGAGCCGTGCAGCTCAAACAGTGGAAGCGTGGCACCACCGTCTACCGCGAACTGCGCGCCCGGGATGTCCCGGACGAGGTCGCTCGCGCGGCGGCGGCACACGCCCGCCGCTGGTGGGCGACGGCCGCACACGGAGGGCTTCATGCCGCACTGCCGACCTCGTACTTCGACCGACTCGGTGTACCCCGCCTTGCCGGTCGCTGAACCATCGAACCGCCGGATGCGGACCCGCATGTCCGGTGGTGTGGGAGGGGAGTAGCGGGGCGAACCCGCTACCCCCTATCCCGATTCTCCGGGTTGGGGTCGGCGCGGCGGGCGCTAGTCGCCGTCCTCCGGCGCGTCGGCCCCCTTGCGGGCGCGGAACAGCGCGGCCCACTCCTCGAGCTCCTTCTTCGAGATCGAGGCGGGCTTCTCAGGCGGCTCGGTCGCGCCGCCTGCCGGCCCGAGGATGCTGGAGAGGAAGAGATCGGCCAGCGCGATCTCGGCGCCCATCGCGCGGGCGTGCCGCGCCACCTCGAGGTCCGAGGTGACGACCGTCAGGCGCTCGACCCGCTGCACGCGGTCCTCGACCAGGGTGCGGATCAGGTCGTCCGCCTTCTGTGGCGGGCGCGAGAATCGCACTTCGACCCGCGCATCGCCTTCGTCGTCCCCGCGCTGCTCGCTACCGTCGAACACGACGATGAAGCGCGCGTCGCCCGTACCCACCGCCCACGAGAGGAGGTTGATCAGTTTATCGCGCGACTCGCGCAGCGTGCGGCCGGAGCCGGGGTCGGGCTTGAGCGAGGGCGAGCGCAGGATGAGGTTGTAACCGTCCACCACGATCAGCCGGGTCTCACTCATCGCCGTCGCATGCGCGCCGAGGGTCGGCTAGCGTACGCCGCCGAGCGCGGTATGGATGATCGTGCCGGCCTCGCCGACCGCCCAGCCCCGCAGCCGATCCACGAAGTAGACGTCGTTCAGGCGGCGGCCGGTGTTCGACACCTGCCGGGTCCAGACAACGCCGCCGTCCTCGCTCCTCAGGACCAGCGCCGAGGCGTTGAAACCCACGGCGTATCCGACCAGGTTGTCGCTTGGGAAGTGGACGCCTTCAAGTTCGTTGAGGGCGCCGAGATTGTCGTACTGCCACACGGTCGAGCCGCCGACGTCCGCGGTGCGCAGGGCCGCGCCCTGGGCCCCCACCGCCCATGCGGCCGCCTCGCTGCGCCGAAAGACGCCTCGCAGCGAGAGGCCGGTGACGGACGGCTGCACCAGGGTCCAGGTCCCGCCCGCATCCTCGGTGCCGAAGATCTGGCCGTTGTCACCCACCGCCCAGCCCTCGCGCGCTCGAGCAAACCCCACCCCGCGCAGCACGATCCCGGTCACGTTCTGCTTCTGCCAGTCGCGACCGCCGTTGACGGTCCGTAGCACGGCGCCGGCGGTGCCCACGACGAAGCCGGTGTCGCGGTTCGCGAAGTAAACATCCATCAGGTTCTCGCCCACGCCCGGGATGATGCGCCGCGTCCAAGTGCCGCCCCGGTTCGACGTCTGGAGGACGGTTCCCAGGTTGCCGACCGCCCAGCCGGTGTCGGGGTCCGCGAAGAACACCCCGCTCAGGTTCGAACTGGTTTGGCTGAACTGGCTGCGCCAGGTGACCCCGGCGTCGACGGTGTGCATGATCGTCCCGGCGTCGCCGACCGCCCAGCCCTCGCGGCCGTCGGGGAGGAAGAAGACGCCGTTCAGGGTTCGATTGGTGTTGCTGGTCTGGATGATCCATCCCAGATCGGGATAGACGAAGACGCTCGCGCTGTCCCTTAGGCCGCCCGCCTGCGCGTAGAGCCATGCCACGCCCTCGCCGACGGCCGTCACACGGCCCAACGACGTGACGGTGAAAACGGTTGCGTTGCCGCTGGCCCACAGGAACCCGGCGCCGGCGACGGCTTTGTCGGAGGTGTCGTAGGCCACCGCGCTGAACTGACGCTGCTCGCCCACACGCAGCGTGTCGGTGTCGGGGCTCAGCACCACCGCCGAGAGCGGCGGCAGGGGGTTCGGCGCCACCGGCAGCGTGCTCGTGCATTCGCAGCCCCCGATCGGGGCCAGTGCCGCCAGGAGCAGCAGCAGGCGGGCGATGGGGCGACGGGCTCGTTCGTGGGAGGCGCGCATGCGTGCCATGTTACGAGAGCCGTGAGTTGGATGCCACCAGGCCGCCTTCTAGCGTCCGGAGACGCGCCGCGATCCGCCGTGACCGCCCGGGGAACCACGATCCGCGGGAACCACGGCCCGCCGGTTTGTCGGCCTCCGAAGGTTGCCTTAGTCTGCCGGCTTCCCGGTCGCGCGACGCGACCAATGGCGGCCAATCACCGACCGCCCCCTCCACCCGCGGAGCGCCGATGCTGGAAGTCCGTGACGTGATCAAGAGTTACGACGGTCGTGCCGTCGTCAACCGGGTCTCCTTTGATGTCGCGCCCGGCGAGATCTTCGCGCTGCTGGGACCCAACGGCGCCGGCAAGACCACGCTCATCCGCATGATCACCGACATCCTGCGCCCCGACGCCGGGACCATCCGACTGGACGGCCGCGCGCTCGCGGACCGGGCGCGGAACGAGATCGCCTACCTGCCCGAGGAGCGCGGTCTCTACCGCCGCTCCAAGACCATCGAGACCCTCGCGTACTACGGCGAGCTGAAAGGACTCTCGGCCCGGGCGGCGAGGGATTCGGCCATGGCCCTGCTCGAGCGCGTCGAGCTTCGGGACTGGGCCTTGAAGCCGGTCCAGGCGCTTTCCAAGGGCATGCAACAGAAGGTCCAGCTGTGCACCGCCCTGATCGGCGAGCCCCGCCTGCTCATCCTCGACGAACCGTTCAGCGGTCTCGACCCGCTCAACATCCAGATGTTCGAGGAGATCCTGTCGGAGCGCCGCGCGGCCGGCAGCACCGTGCTGCTCTCGACCCACCAGATGAACAAGGTTGAAGAGCAGTGCGACCGTGCGCTCATGCTCAACCGGGGCCACATGGTGCTTTACGGCGCGGTGCGGGACATCCGGCGCCGATATTCCGATCACGCGGTGACGCTGCGCACCACGAGCCGGCTGGACTCCGTGCCGGGAGTCCGGTCCATCGCCACCGCGAACGGCGAGGCGACGCTCACCCTCGAGGACTCGACGACGCCCCAGGAGGTGCTGCGTGCGCTGCTCGACCGCGGGGTGGAGGTGGAATCGTTCTCGCTCTCCAGCCTGCCGCTCGAGGACATCTTCGTGAAGGTGGTACGCGAGGGTCTGGGGATGGACCACGGACAGAGCGGCCCGCCGACGGACGCGCCGGTGTCGGCAGGCGGGGTGGCGCGATGAAGATCTCCTGGTCGCGCATTTTTACCGTCGCCCGGAGGGAGTTCCTCAGCACCGTGCGCCGCAAGGCGTTCGTGTTCACCGTCATCGGCACGCCCGCCTACTTCGCGTTCGTGATGTGGATCTCCACCGCCGGCGAGCTCAAGGAGCGCAGCGCGGTGCTGAAGGAGCTCTCGACCATCGGCGTGGTGGATTCGTCCGGCCTGTTCCGCGACGCCGCGACGGAGATCCGTACCGAGCTGAGCTCGCAGTCGGGCAACATGTTCGCGCCCAAGGCACCACAGGGGCTGATCCCGACCACGTTGTTCCGCACCAGCGTCCGCGCATTCGCCGACCACGCGAGCGCCGAATCGGCGTTGAGGGCGCGCGAGATCAGCCAGCTGGTCGTTATCCCCGCCGACTACCTGGAGAGCGGCAGGGTGCGGCGCTTTGCCCGCACCAGCAGCCTCTTCTCGTCGGCCGACAAGCGGGCGATCGCCTCCTGGCTGGCCAACGGCCTGGTCCGCGGCCGCGTGGATTCGTTGCTCGCCGCGCGCGTGTCCCGACCGGCCGAGCTCGAGCAGCTCTTCACCCTCGGCAAGGACGGTCGCTTCGAGCTGAAGGACGACCGGCGCGAGATGCTGGACTTCATCCTGCCCTTCATGTTCGCCATGCTCCTCGGCGTCTCGATTGTTCTGGGAGGCCAATATCTTTTGCAGGGCGTCTCGGAGGAGAAGGAATCGCGCATCCTCGAGTCCTTGCTGTGCACCGTTAGCTCGGAGGAGTTGATGGCGGGCAAGCTGTTCGGCCTTGGCGCTGCCGGCCTGCTCGTGGTGGCCATCTGGGTCGGCATCGGCGCGGTGCTCGTGGGACCGGTCCTCCTGATGGCCGGAGTGAAGCTGCCGGCCGGATTGCTCGCCATCGCGGTCGCCTACTTCCTGCTCGGCTACCTGTTCTACGGCAGCCTCATGACCGGGATCGGCGCCATCACCACCAACATGCGCGAGGCGCAACAGTTCGCGGTGTGGTTCACGTTCCTGAACTTCGCGCCGTTCATCATGATCACCTTCCTGCTCGGGCGGCCCGGTTCGCCTCTGGCGGTCGCGCTCTCGCTATTTCCGCCCACCGCAGCCGGTGCCATGATGTTGCGGCTGACCGCTCCCTCCTCGGTGGTCCCGTTCTGGCAGGTCGCCCTCTCGCTCGCCTTGCTGGCGACCGCGGGCTGGGTGGCGCTGATGGCCTCGGCGCGCATCTTCCGGATCGGCCTGCTCCTCTACGGGAAGACCCCGACCCTGCCCGAGATCCTGCGCTGGGCCCGCCAGCGGTAGTCGGCGGATGGCCCCCCGCCCGGCGGACCGTTGGCAGGGCGGCCGCAAGGTAGGCAGGGCTCCTGCACGTGCCGGGTGTGGCAAAAAGCCGCCCCCCCGGTCGAGTCCTGGCCATTGCAAAATAGGGCTTGGCACCGCCCCGGCCTGATGTGACAATGGTTTAGCGATAAGCTGAGGCACCGTGGTCCGGAGGAATGGCTCTTGCCAATCATCCCGACCAGGTGGCCGGGCAGAGACCCGGCGCCTCACAGCGACAGAAGCCCTCGGGCGGCACGTAAAGATTCGGGTCCGAGAGACCCCGGCCGCCAAGAGGGACGGAAGCGTGGACTGCAGGCAATAAGTGCCTCATCAGCCGCTTCCCTTCTGCGGGGCGGGTTCCAGTATCCGCCTCGAAAACGGGATCGCCCGGTCAATGGCCGGGCGCTTTCGTTTCCCCCCCGAAGCACCCGCGGCGCCGATCCGGGATCGGCGCCGCGGTGCGCTCGGAGAGTTCACCCGGAGAGCAAATAGTCGGGCTCAGTGGGCGGCGGCCGCGCTATCCGCCGGAGCCCCGCCCGGCGGGGTCCTGGGCGCGTCCCACGCCAGCGGCTCGGGCAGGACCCAGTCGTTCTTCGCCGGCTTCGTTCCCGGCGGCAGCTTGTCCGGCACCTTGTGGCTCACCACCGGCAGGCTCTTGAGGTAGGCCGCGATCGCGTAGGCATCTTCGTCGGTCAGGTTCGAGAACATCTGCCACGGCATGGGCGGAAGCACCACCGAGCCATCCGCCCGCTGGCCGGTACGGAGGGCCTTGACGATGTCGTCCTCGCTCCAATTGCCCAGGCCGGTCTCGGGATCGGGCGTCAGGTTCCTCGCGTACGTCGTGCCCCAGGGCCCGACCCAGCCCAACTCGCTCCCGGAAAGCTTGCGATTGAAGTCCGGGTCGCCGTAGAAGGTGCCCGGGGTGTGACAGTCGTTGCAGCCCTGGATCGTGGTGAGGTACTCACCGCGCTCGAGCTTCTCGGCCTGGGTCATGGGAGCCGGCGTCTTCTCCGCGGTGGTCGCGCAGGAGAGGGTGGCGACGATCGCGATCAGCGTGGCGAGCCCCGAGATCTGAACGGTCCAACGGGTCCAGCGCATATTGAATCCTCCGGTCGGAAGGGGCGGCACAGCTACGCGGAAGAGGCCCACCTTGGACACGCCCCTCGCACCTGTCAACGGCTGATTCGACGCGGTCACAGGTGTTTCCGGCGGACGATGACCGCGCGATTCGGCTCGTGACCGTCGTCGCGAGGTTGGTGTACGATTCGCGGGCTTCGGTCCGCCTGCCGCCCACCTCTCGCGTCCGGGGAGCACACATGATCCGACTTCGCAGCCCTCTCACAGCCGTGCGCGCAGGCGTCGCGGCCCTCACGATCGCGGCCGGCCTCGCCGTCGCTCTGTCGCCCGCGCACGCCGGCCTCCGGGACAAGATCAAGTCCGCGGCCGGCAAGGCGACCGGGGGCGCCGGCCAGAAACCCGCCGAGAACGCCGCGCGTCCCGGCGCGCCGCCTGAGTTCGACGACCGCACCCTTGAACTCACCGACGCACGCCTCGACCAGGTGCTCAAGGGACTCAACGCGTCCGCGTCGGTCATGGCCGATCGGCCGGCTCTCGTCGCGCGCAAGGAGCGACTGCATGGCGAACTCCAGGAGCTGGAGAGCAAACACGGCGATAAGATCGGCGAGTACAGCAGCCAACGCGACGCCGCGCGCCAGTGTCTCACCGAGGGGGTCGAGGAGGGACGCAAGAAGCGGTTCGAAGCGATGTTCCAGAAGGGGATGGCCGACCCCAACAGCCTTCGGCACATCGCGGAGCTCACCGTCCGCCTGAACGAGGCGCAGATGAAGGGCGACAGCGCGGGGATCCGCAAGGGCCAGGCCGAAATGGACCGCATCAACGCTCCGACGCGCGAGGACACGCTCCACGCCCGGAAGCAGTGCGGCCCCGCTCCCGCGCCGTTCGCGCCCGCGATCCGCTTCGAGGCCGCCCAGGCCGCATTTGGGGCGGTGTTCGAGAGGATCCGCGCGCTGGACTACAAGGCGCTCGAGATGCGGACCGAGGCCAGCGGGCTCACTGAGGACCAGATGGCGATCGCCATCGACCGCGCCATCCTCTATCTCGCCGCGGTGAAGCAGGGAGAGACCCCTTCCGGGTTCACCGACACCGAGTTGCAGGCGCTCGCCGCGCACAAGGACGCGCTGGCCACCGCCATCGGGGTGTGATCCGCCGGGACGTCCCGCCGATCCGTGCCCGCGCGCTGGCCCTGATTGCCGCGCTGGCGCTCGGGGCCGATCCGGCTTCGGTCGCGCACGCGACGGGCCCGTCGCTCTCGATCCGCGAGGGCGGCGCGTGGCACGCGTGGTGGCAGGCCGACGCGGCGCCGATCCGCTGGACGGCCGCCGACCCGCGGCTCGCCCGCGCGCTCACATGGCAGCGGCTCGCCGACGGGGTCGATTGGGCCACCACCCGGCTGGCGTGCTCGGCCCCCGCCTGGCGCACCCGTCTCATCGTGGTGCGGATCGATCCCCGCCGGGTGAGGATCTCGCTCGAACTGGCCCTCGCGCCCGGCACCGGCCGCCCGGCCTGGACCATCGAGCGCGCTCCCGCCGGGGCGCTGGTGTCGGTGAACGCCGGGCAGTTCGTCGAGACCCTGCCCTGGGGATGGCTGGTCATGGACGGCGTCCAGCGCCTGCGGCCGGGGGGTGGGCCGCTGTCGAGCGCGCTGGCGTTCGACGCCGCGGGCAGGCCGCGATGGATCGCCGGAGATTCGCTCGGCACGCCACCGGCCGGCGTCCGTACCGCCTTTCAGTCCTACCCGACGCTGCTCGACGACGACGGGACGGTGCCGCCCGCGCTGCGCGCCCCGGGCGGTGGCGTGGACCTCCGGCATCGCGACGCGCGCCTCGCGATCGGCGAAACGCGGGGCGGCCACCTGCTCATCGTCATGACCCGGTTCGCGGCGCTCGGCGACATCGCCGAGAACGTCCCGATCGGGCCCACCACGCCCGAGATGGCGGCGGTGATGGGGGCGCTCGGCGCGCGCGACGCGGTGATGCTGGATGGCGGCGTCTCGGCCCAGCTGAGGCTCCGCCAGCCGGAGACCGGGAAACGGTGGCGCTGGCCGGGATTGCGCAAGGTGCCTCTGGCGCTCATCGTCCGCCCCCGCGAACCCCAAGGTCGGTAGCGCCGCAAGCCCCTGGCCCGCGCGGCCATCCTCGGGCCCGCCCCCGCCTTGCGCCGGTCCAGCCCAGGCTCCACAATCGCCCTCCCATGCGCCCACTCCGGCTCGGACTGGCCCAAGTCAATGCGACCGTGGGCGATTTGGACGGCAACTTCAGGAAGCTCCTCGAGTACATCGAGCGGGCCCGCGCGCAGGGCGTGGACGTGCTGGCCTTCCCCGAGATGGTCATCACCGGCTACCCGCCCGAGGACCTGCTGCTCAAGCCGTCGTTCATCGAGACCGCCATCGCGCGGACCCGCGACCTGCTGCCCTACACGTCCGGGATGACGGTGATCGTCGGCACTGTGGATCGCGACGTCGACCTCTATAACGCGGCCGCCGTGCTCCACGACGGCCGCTGGGCCGGCAGCTACCGCAAACGCTACCTGCCCAACTACGGCGTGTTCGACGAGAACCGTTACTTCATGCCCGGCACGGGGAACCCGGTGTTCGTGCGTGAGGGGACCGTCATCGGGGTCAGCATCTGCGAGGACATCTGGTACGCGGGTGGGCCGCTCCAGGAGCAGGTCATCCGTGGCGGGGCCGAGGTGGTCATCAACCTGTCGGCATCGCCGTACCACGCCGGAAAAGCGCAGGGACGCCGGCGCATGCTGTGCACACGCGCGGCCGACAACCTCGCCGTCGTCTGCTACGCGAATCTCGTCGGGGCGCAGGACGAGATCGTCTACGACGGCAACAGCCTGATCGTCAACGAACAGGGGCAGATCCTCGCCGAGGGCGAGATGTTCGTCGAGGACCTGGTCGTGGCCGACGTCGAGCTGGACGCGGTGTTCAACGCGCGGCTGCACGACCCACGCCTCCGCAAGGAGCGCGCCCTGGACTCCGGCGAGCGCACGCCGCGCATCGAGTTGCCCATGTCGGCGGGGGCGGCCCAGGCTCACGGCGCTGCCGGGGGCTCCGGGAGCTCCGGGCCAGGGATCGGCGGCGGGAACGGTGGCGCGGCGACCGCGGTGGCCGTCCGGCCGGCGCTCGAACGGCGCACAGCGGTTGTCCAGCCCGAACTGGTGACCGAGATCTACACCGCGCTGGTGCTCGGCACCCGCGACTACGTGCATAAGAACGGTTTCGACTCGGTGGTGCTCGGTCTCTCGGGCGGCGTGGATTCCGCGCTGTGCGCGTGCATCGCCGCGGACGCGATCGGGCCCAAACACGTGGTCGGGGTCTCGATGCCCTCGCCGTTCACCTCCGGCGCGTCGAAAGAGGACGCCGAGGCCCTCGCGCGCGCGCTGGGACTGCGCTTCTACTCCATCCCCATTCAGGAATCGTTCCAGGCCGCACAGGCGGCGCTGGCCCCGGCGTTCAGCGGACGACCGCCCGACACGACCGAAGAGAACCTCCAGGCGCGCATCCGCGGCAACACTCTCATGGCGCTGTCCAACAAGTTCGGCTGGATGGTCCTCACCACCGGCAACAAGAGCGAGTACTCGGCCGGCTACACCACGCTCTACGGTGACATGGCCGGCGGCTTCGCGGTGCTCAAAGATGTGTATAAGACGATGGTCTACCAGCTCGCCCAGTACCGGAACCGGCGCGGCGGCGCTTCCCCGATCCCCGAGCGCACGCTCACCCGGCCGCCGAGCGCCGAGCTCAAGCCCGATCAGACCGACCAGGACACGCTCCCGCCGTACGACGTGCTCGACCCGATCCTTCGCTTCTACGTCGAGGAGGACCGCTCGGTGAAGGAGATCGCCGGGCTCGGCTACGACGAGGAGTTGGTGCGCCGGGTGGTCGCGATGGTCGACCGCGCCGAGTACAAGCGCCGGCAGAGCCCGCCGGGGGTCAAGATCTCACCGCGCGCGTTCGGCAAGGACCGGCGACTGCCCATCACCAACCGCTGGGCGGGCTGATCGGCCGCATTCGGCGCCCGAATCGGGCGAGGCCGCGGCCCCATCGGGACCGCGGCCTCGCCGCTACTCTGACGCTTGTAACGCCGGTGACGCTGCTACGTCGGCACGCTCACCTTCACCGTGCCGGTGATGGTGATCTTGATCTTCACCTCCCACGTGAAGTTCGTCGCGATGAGAATCGGCACCGACTGGCCCGTCAGGTGATAGGTGAGGGTGGTCAGGTTTGGCGGCGGCGAGCCCGGGAGTGCTGTGCGGATGTCGTTCAGCATCGCGTTGATCTCGGTCACCGCGGTGCCGCCCGGATCGAGCGGGGCCACCTCCCAGCCGGTCGCCGCGCCGGCCGCCGCGTCGAACCCGGAGATCAGCGTGAGCTCACCACTGCCGTTGCGGGCGATGGTGACGTTTCCGTTCACGATCTGACGGCCGGGATTTGGATCGGCGACAGTGACCCGGTACTCGACCCCGGAGAGCGCGATGTCGGTGACGTCGGAGACGCTGATCCCCGCATCGGCCAGGATCTGCCCCAGGTTGAAGCCGTTGAGGACGTTGACGGTATTCGTCTCGTTGTAGCTGTTGACGGTGCCGTTGGAAACGAATTCCACGACCGTCGTGCCGCCCACCGCCAGCTCGACGATGCGGTCCTTGATCTCGGGGATCAGGATGCACCCCCCGTTCATCACCCCGAGGGCGAGTACGAGGGTCAGATGAGGCCAGAATCTGAATCGGCGCATGTCGTGACCCTCCCTATTGGCGGCCGAAGCTGAGGCCGACCGCCACGCCATTGGTGGCGGCGATGTTGGCTTCTGCATGCAGCGTCGCGAACATGAGGTTGGCGAGCACGCCGGCGGTGAGGTGGACGTTGGACTTGCGATCAAACTCGACCTTGATACTGACGGGGCTCCCCGGAATGCTCGTGTCCTGGTAGGCGGCGTCCATCTTGAACGAGTCATACCCGATCGCCGCGTACGGCTGGAGGAGGCTGAAGCTCCGGCTGCCGGTCAGGTCGACATGAAGCGCCTTGGTGTCGAGCAGCGTATCGTTGATCTTGAACGACTGGTAGAAGGCGCCCAGCGCGAAGTCCGCCGGCAGGGCCGGGAAATACTGGGAGAGCGAGTGCTGTGCGCCGATCCCGAAGAAGCTGATCTTGTCGATGAAGTTGTTGGCCGAGAAGTCCATCGCGAACCAGCGCACCACCGCACGGGTGCCCATCAGCGAGCCGATCGAAAGCTGCGGCGCCGCGAAGGCGAATTCCCCGATGTCGAACCCCCCGGGGTAGTACAGGATCGCCCCACCCTGACCGTTCTGGGTCACCGCCGAGGGGCCGCCCACCACGGTGGGGGCCGGCTGGATCGGCGCCACGCTGGTGAAGCCGGCCGGGTCGGTCGGGGTGAACAGGCGATCCGCGTCGGCGAACCTGACCCCCATCACCTTCACGCCCACCGAGAAATTGAGTCCCACCTTGGAGACCTTGCCGCTCGTGAAGATGGCGGAGTTCATCGTCCCCGAGAGCGCGTCGGGGAGCGGGCCGAGATACTTGCGGGCGTTGTCGCCGCTCAACGCGCCGAGATTCTCCGAGAGCTGCGCGCCGGCCGGCGGCACGGCGCCGACCAGGGCCACCAGCGCCAGCGCGAGGATCGCTGCGATGCGTCGTTTCATGGGTCTTCCCCCCTCCAGAGTGTCGGTGCGTGAACAGGTCGAGCAGCCGGGAATGGCAGCGGGCACGGGGATTCGACCAACAGCGTCAATGCCCGGGAGCGAAGCGCGAGCCTAGGCGCGGCCCCGCGAGGTGTCAATCATCGCGAGGATCGCCGCGACCGCTAGCGCGCGACCCGCACGGCGGTGACGCTGGCCGAACAGTAGCGCGTGAGCCGGTCGGCGACATGCTCGAGGGCCGCCGTGAGGTCCGAGCCGGCGCGATCGAGCGGACAGAACAGTACGACCAGCAGGTTGCAACTTTTGACTGTGACGGCGGTGCGGAGCGAGTCGGACGTGGGTGCACCGAACGGACCCTCATCATCCGACAACAGCAGCCGGCCGCTCAGGTTGACCCGCTGCTTGCGGATGCCCGGATACCCTTCGCCCTCGCGTCCCACCCGCGCACGGACGCCGCCGTGGACCTGGTCGCGGTCGTAGAGTCCGAGCGGGATCTGGTCCTCGAGCGAACACAGGTTGCACACGTCCACCGCGGCGTTGACCTGTGGCAGCCCCTTGCCCTGGAGCACGCGGCGCAGCAGCGCCTCGCTGCTCGGTCGGGTCTTGGTGGGATCCAGGTCGAGCAGGTGGAAGAGCGCGCGGGTCTCGGCAACCCCGGGGATGTCGGCGGGCGACTTACCCGCCAGCCGCGCAGTCAGGCGCGCGGTCAGTTGGTCCCGTTCCTCGGCGAAGGCCGGCGGGAGCGCCCCGAGCACGGCGCCCTCGGCCTCCAACAGGCCGATCGCGAGCACGCCGCGCAATGCGTCGTCGACCGCGAGGTTGAGCCCCTGGATGCGCGCCTGCAGCGACATGGGGATGGCTCCGGATTCCACGGCGCCGTCGCGCGACGCGCGGTGCGCCACTCGGCGCGGGACGGGAGAACGGAACGAATACAAAAGGTGGGCGGCGGGAAATCCCTTTCCGACCCAACGGAAAGGACGACGCAAAGGTCGTCCCACGTTTTCGGCCAAACTCCAATGTCGTCGCCGCCCACCGACTCCGGACCGGGATGCGCTTCATCGCGCGCAATCCGCCGGCTCAGCGTCCACGCCCGTGTCTCGTCGATCACGGGGGGCGGTGAATCTCAGGCGCGGAAGATAGCCCGAAGTGCGCCGCGCGACAAAGGAGATTCGGAGAGAAAACTTCCGCCGCGGTTCGCGCGGCGAGCGTCCACCCTCGTACGCGTCGGCGACGCGCTGCTCCGCCAACGCATGATGCAGAAGAGGACGCCGGCAGCCTTGTCGAACGGCGGATCGTCGCGGGGTTTGGCGTCGCGTTACACGGTTGTGGTCAATACGTACCGCAGGGGCGCATGCGGTGCTACGCGGGCGCTACGGTCTCCGTTCCCGCTTCGTGCGGCGGCAGCTTGCGCTCGATCGAGACCACCCGATACCGCTGCGGGGCGTCCCCGACCTCGAGCTCGACCTCGTCGCCAATCGCTTTGCCCATCAAGGCGCGGGCGACCGGGGTCTGAAACGAGATGACATGATCCCCGTGGTGATGTTCGCCTTCGCCGAGGATCCAGTAGGTCGTCATGTCCCGCTCGCTCTCGAGCACGACCTCGGTGCCGAGCCCAACCACGCCGTCCTTCAGCACGGCCTCCTCCACGAACCGGGCCCGGGTGAGCCTGAACTGGAGGGACGCCACCTGCTTGCTCATGTTCGCCTGCTTGAGCTTCGCCGAGTGGTACTCCGCGTTCTCCTTGAGATCCCCAAGCTCGCGTGCCCTCTGGATCGTCGCCGGGATGGTCGTCCGCAGCTCGCGCTCAAGCCGCTCCAGCTCCTTCTTGAGACGCTCCCAGGTGGCGCGCGTCATCACCGGGATCTCGATGTCCGACTGCCGGCCGACCTGTTCGAACATGCGCTCGGCCTTCTTCTGGCGCGCCGAGCGCACCGCGGCCACCGCCTCCTGCAATCCGAGGCGGGACGCGATCTCGAGCGCCGGGAAGAGGAAACGATCGCTCGAACGCCACTGGCGAAGCAGGATCCCGATCCGGAGCGCCTGCTGGTCGGGACAGGGCATGTCGCGCAGCAGGCGATCGAACGGGCCGGAGGTCTCGAACCAGCCGAGCACCTTGTCGGCCAGCGAGGGCTTGGGACGGTCCTCGATCAGGGCGCACGCCGCCCACAACAGATTCCAGCCGTCGGCCGACGGTTTCACCCGCGCCAGCTCCTCTTCAAGCAGCCGGAGTGCCGCCGCCGGGTAACGTGGCGCGTGGTCGACCATGACCCGGCGCAGCGCTGCGCGCCCGACATCGTCCAGCAGTTCGCGGAATCGTGTCGCCGCCTCGCGCACGGCAGCGAAGCGCGAATCGAGCGCCGAGAGGATGGCGTCGGCTTCGACCCCGACGGCGTGCGAAACCTCGAGGAGGGCCACCTGCTCGTCTTCGCCGCTTAGGTCCGAGATCGAGAGTCCACGCTCCCAGAGATCCTTGAGCGCCGTCGTCCACTCCGGCTGGCGGAGCGGATACCAACGCGCGAAGTAGAGCCCGGCGCGCGCGCGATCGCCCAGGGCGCCCTCGTCGTCGAACAAGGCGCGTTCCACGAATCGGCCGAAGCGCTGCGCCAGCGCCTCCTCGGCCTGCGGATGCTGCGAGAGGAACTTGCGCAGCGTCGTGAGGTTGCTCTTCACCGCCTTGCGCGGCTCGATCGCCGGCAACGGGACATCGACCTCGCGGGGCGCGCCCGCCGCGTCTACGCGCGCCAGCCGGTAGTGCTGCTCGAAGGCGCGGGTGTGATCGATGCGCGGATCCTTCACCGCCGCCGCCCGGGCCCGCCGGAAGAACGAGGTCCATTCGGGGCCCGGTACCAGCGCGTGGCCGACCAGGAAGACCTTGAGCTTCTGCGCATCGGCGGAGCCGCCGAGCCCCTGGAGCGCGCGCACCAGGATCTCGCCCGGGTCGTCCTGCCGCAGCCGCGCCAGCTCGGCCGGGGCGGTGAGCTGGAGCAATCGCAGGTCGTCCTCCGCGAGCGGCGTCAGGCTGCGGCGCGCCGCGGCATAGGGCATCTTGTGGCCCCGAGACCTGGCGAAGTCGATGTGCACCGTCTCGCCATCATTGGCCGTCACCCGGCCGGCGCCGAATGAGCCGTGGAGCACCGCGCGGCCCGGAGCGAGCGCCGCCAGCAGGTCGAACCGCTCGAGCGCCACCAGCAGTGGCACGGCGCGGTCATCGAGCCCCGCCTGGGCGATTACCGCCGCGCCGTCCGGCAGGTCGCGCGCCGGGCCCTGTCGGAGTGCCTCGATCATGCTGGCCCGGAACGGGTCGGCCGCGTCGGCGCTGCCCACGGCGACCACCTGCGCCACCACCGCGCGCAGCGCGGCCACACACTCGCCGGCCTGCCGCGCGGCCGCCACGGCCGGGAAGGCGATGTCGAGCAACTGGCGGCATTCCCCGAACGCCCCCTGCCCGGCCACGGTGGGCAACGTCTCGATCATGCGCACCAGGCAGTCGGGTTCGGCGTGCTCGACGAACTCGAGGGCCGCCTCCTCGAGTCCGGCGTAGCGGCGCTCCTCGGCGAAGCGCGGCAGGAGCTCGGTGAGGAGCCCGCGACGGCGGTCGCCTTCGCCGGCCTCGCCGAGCCTCACCACCAGCAGCAGACCCAGCTCCAGATCCCCGGGGGCGATCTCCCAGGCCCGCTCCAGCGCCCGGATACGCGCGGGGTCCTTCTTGAGCCCCTCGTGCGCACGAACCAGGAGCTTCGCCGCGGCGTGACTCTCCTCCAGCTCGAGCGCCCGCCCGGAGATCGCGGCCAGCGGCGCCCAGCGCCTGGCGGTCGCCAGCTTCTCGCCCAGCGCGAGCAGGGTCTGGTGGGCGCGCTCGATCTCGCCATTCAGTGCGCAGGCGACCGCCAGCAGGTATTCCACTCCGAGGCTCGCGCCGGCCTGGCGCAGCCGTGCCGCGCACTCGTCGCGCACGAAGGCGAGCTGGCCATCGGCCTGCGCCTGCTGCCCGAGATCTTCGAGGCGCTCGCGATCCTCCGGCGCGAGGTCGGCGGCCTCGTCGCCCTTGAGGATGGCGGGCAGGGTGTCGCGGATGGACATGCGCTCTCGGTCGAGGGTGACGTCGGCGATGTGAAAGGGGAGCCACTATGCCCCAACCCAGAGCGGCGTGGCAAGCGCGCGGCGCGGCGCGAGTGCGGGCTAGCAAGTGCCCGCGGGAGGCATGCGGTCCCCGAACCGGCCGCTGGCGCCGTCGGCCGTCCCGGACGCCCGCGCCGTGCGCTCAGGACAGCCTGCGAACCTCCGCGATGATGGCCTTCTTGACCTCGGGCCACGCGACCCGGCGGATCATCCTCGGCATCGGCTCGGTCTCCGCGTCCGCGAAGAAGACCAGCGCCCTGAGCAAATGATACTCGTTGAAGTCGATACCCTTGAATCTCCGGCGGACCATCCCGAAGACGGACTCCAGCGAGCCACCGGCGCGGAGGATGAAGTAGAGGTCGACAAAGTCCTTGCGGCTGCCGCGGCCCCCGATGGCCACCACTTTCATGACCGCTATGTCGCGAGGATCGGCGACGACGATCCCGCGGTAGACGGTCCCTCGAAAGAGCAGCGGGCGTTGGGCGGCGAGGAAGCTCACTCGCATCCGCGCGACGGTGACGTGCAGCGTCCCCTCCGAGCGCGCGTGAACGAGCACCGACCCTGCGCGGCTCAGTGCGTCGGCCTGTCGGGCGGAGTCGAACGGTGCCTCGCTGAAGAAGTCGAGGTCTCGCGAGATCCGGTGCCCGAGCTGCAGCGCCAGTCCCGTCCCGCCGGCGAGCACCCACCCCTCGGTGAGGCGTTCCGCGACCAGCTTGCGGGCGAGCGACCAGCCCACAGCGCTAAGGACCTTGGGGTGCACGGTCCTGCTCGCCCAGAATGAGATGCCAGTATTGGCGGGTGCGAGCATCGACACCCCGCCGCCGTAGCGCCAGCCGGAACGCCTCGTCACCAAAGTAGGCCCTTGTCACATTCACATCCGCCCGGCTTCCCGAGGTGAGCACGCGCTCCATGACCCAGCCCGGATGCCGGGTCAGGTCGGCCTGCCTAAGGGGTCGATCCCAGAAGAGTGGGGCGATTTGACGGACCAGAGCGCTCGGCGATTTCCGCCGGGTCGCCAATGCCGGCGGCGACGACGCGACCAGCCGAATCTCCAATCGCGCGTCCAGCGCCCTCGCGATCCGCCTCAGGGTCTCCACCTCGAATCGATCCCAGCCGTTCTCGTATCGGTGGAGGGCCGGTGCGCTCGTGCCCGCGCGCCGGGCAAGCGCGGCAAGGGTCCAGCGCCGTCGCTGGCGCAGGAGCCGGATCTGGTTGCCGAGGGGGGCGAGTGCCGATATTTTATCACTCATGATAATATCATGAACTGCCGGGATCGTGGCGTCAAGCCACAGCCCGGGCCGTGCTCGATCGGTCCCGCGTCAGGCGAGCGGGGACGGTCATCCGATGAGGATGACATCCCGATGCAGGGTCTGAACGATCCCCGGCGGGCAGACCCGCGGGCGCGCCGGCATGCATGCGCGCCGGCGCGCCCCCTTGTGCCTGATTCGGGGCGGACCTATCCTGCCTTGTGTGAAGATCTACACGCGCACCGGGGACGATGGGACGACCGGGTTGCTGGGTCCGGGCCGGGTGCTGAAGTCGGCGCCGCGGGTCGAGGCGTTTGGGAGCGTGGACGAGCTGAACGCGGCGCTCGGCGTGGCGCGCTCGCTGGACACGGGCGTCTGGGTCACCACCGAACTCGCCTCCATCCAGGGGCGCCTGTTCTCGCTCGGCGCCGAACTGGCGGCCACCGCCACCGCCCCGCTCGCCAACGTGGAGCGCATCACACCGGGGGACGTCGCGGCCCTGGAGCAGATGATCGACCGGATGGAATCCGAGCTGCCTCGGCTGGTGAACTTCATCCTACCCGCCGGGCACGTGCTGGCCGCCCAACTGCACCTCGCGCGCACCGTCTGCCGCCGCGCGGAGCGGCGCGTGGTTGCCCTGGCCGAGACCGCGCCGGTCGAGCCGCTGCTCGTGCAGTACATCAATCGCCTCGCCGACCTGCTGTTCGTCATGGCGCGCTGGTGCAATCGCCGGGCGGGCGTCCCCGAGGTCGAGTGGCGCGCCGGCGCCACGTCGCGCTGACCTCGCGGCCCGATGCGCCGTCGACATCGGCGGACGCATGACGCTTTCCACCATCCCGGAGGCGCCCGGCAGCCGTTTCGGAACAGGGCGCCCCGTCCGTAGGCGTAATGCCCTCCGGGTGGCGCTGGGGCTCGATCTCCGGGTGACCCTGCGGGGCCGGGCTATTTTCGCACTCGCGCCGAGGCCTTGCGTGTGGGACTATCTTGTGG
>CAYONG010000059.1:0-16820 GCA_964405235.1 uncultured bacterium
AGCAAGGCGACCGGCTTCCCGATCGCCAAGATCGCCGCGATGCTCGCCGCCGGGCTGACGCTGGACGAGATCCCCAACGACATCACGAAGAAGACCCCGGCCTGCTTCGAGCCCACGCTCGACTACTGCGTGGTCAAGATCCCGCGCTGGGCGTTCGAGAAGTTCCGCGCCGCCGATCCGCGGCTCGGCACGCGCATGAAGTCGGTGGGCGAGATCATGGCGATCGGTCGCAACTTCCCCGAGGCTCTGCTCAAGGGCTGGCGGGCGCTCGAGACCGGCGACAGCGTGCTGCCCGATCCGGCTGGACTGGCGGACTTGGAGGCGCTCCGGGAATCCATCCAGACCCCGAACGCCGAACGGCTGCGCGACCTGTTCCGCGCGTTGGCGGCGGGGGATCAGCCTGAGTTGCTCTCGCGGCTCACCGGCATCGACCCGTGGTTCCTGCACCAGATGAAACGTGTGACCGATCTCGACCGCGCGCTCGTCGAGCGGGTGCGCCGCGACCCCGAAGCCCCGTGGCGCGAGGGGCTGGTGCGCGACGCCAAGCGGTTTGGCCTCTCGGACCGTCACCTCGCGGCAAGGCTGGGGCTGAGCGAGGCCGACGTGCGCCGCCGTCGCAAGGCGTTCGACATCGTGCCGGTCATGAAGGCGGTGGACACCTGTGGCGCCGAGTTCTACGCCGAGACGCCCTACTTCTACTCGACCTACGAGGAGGAGGACGAGGTCCCGGCCAGCGACCGGCGCAAGGTGGTCATCATCGGCAGCGGGCCCAACCGCATCGGCCAGGGCCTCGAGTTCGACTACTGCTGCGTGCAGGCGGCGCTCGAGCTCAAGGCGCGCGGCTACGAGGTGCTGCTCATCAACTCGAACCCCGAGACGGTGAGCACCGACTACGACATCTCCAGCCGGCTCTACTTCGAGCCGCTCACCGCCGAGGACGTGCTCAACGTGATCGAGGCCGAGCGGCCCGAGGGTGTCATCGTCCAGCTCGGCGGCCAGACCCCGCTCAAGCTCGCCCGCACGCTGCACGAGGCGGGCGTACCGCTGTGGGGCACGCCGTTCGACGGGCTCGATGTGGCAGAGAATCGCGAGCGCTTCCGCGTGCTGATGGATGAGCTGGGCGTGCGCCAGCCGGAGAGCCTGAGCGCGACCTCGAGCCGGGAGGCGATCCAGTGCGCGCACACCCTGGGCTACCCGGTGCTGGTGCGGCCGTCCTACGTGCTGGGCGGGCGGGGCATGCGGGTGGTCTACGAGCCGCGCGAGCTCGAGGAGTGGCTCGCGCGCGAGGGGCTGGTGTCGGCCGAGGAGCCGGTGCTGCTCGACAGGTTCCTGGAGGGCGCGCTCGAAGTGGACGTGGACGCGGTGGCCGACGAGCAGACGGTGCTGATCGGCGCGGTCATGGAACACATCGAGGAGGCCGGGATCCACTCCGGCGATTCGACCTGTGTCATCCCGCCCTTCACGCTTGGAGAGACGGTGATCGCCGAGATCCGCGATATCACCGCGCGCATCGCCCGTGCGCTCGGCGTGCGAGGCCTGCTCAATATCCAGTTCGCGGTGCGAAACGACCAGGTGTTCGTTCTCGAGGCCAACCCGCGCGCCTCGCGCACCGTGCCGTTCGTGAGCAAGGCGGTGGGGCTGCCGCTGGCGCGGCTGGCCGCGCGGGTCATGTCGGGCGAGCGGCTGGCCGACATCGCGCCGGCGACGGCGCCCGAATCGGCGCTGGTCAGCGTAAAGAAGCCGGTGCTCCCGTTCGGGCGCTTCCCCGGTGAGGACGCGATCCTCGGCCCCGAGATGAAGTCCACCGGCGAGGTCATGGGCCGCGACCACGATTTCGGCCGGGCGCTGGCCAAGGCCCACCTGGGATCGGGCGAACCGCTGCCCGCCAGCGGCACGGTCTTCATCAGCGTCCGGGACGACGACAAGCGGGCGTGCACGTTCATGGCGAAGAAACTGGTGGAACTGGGGTATCAGCTGGTGGCGACCCGGGGCACCGCCCGTTTCCTGCGCCGCAACGCAGTGTCGTGCCGGGATGTCTTCAAGGTGCGCGAGGGGCGGCCGAACGCGGTGGACATGATCGAGAACGGTGAGATCCAGCTGATCATCAATACGCCGCTCGGCCACGGGTCGGAATTCGACGAGCGGGCGATCCGCGAGCGCGCGGTCGCGCTCGGCGTGCCGGTGATCACGACCGTGGCGGGAGCGCTGGCAGCGGTGTCAGGCATGGAGGCGCAGGCACGGGGGCCTCTGGACGTGTTGTCGTTGCAGGAGATCGTGTGAGCTTGTTGCTGGATCATCCCGGGCCGCCACGAGCGGGAGCCTCCGGGGGTCGCTCGTCTCGGCTTCCTGCCGAGGCGAGCTCTAGGCGAGGCTCGCTTCGCCATCCTGGCTCCCGCGAGCCTCGCACGCCCCCCTCCGGCTCCTGGTCGCGGCGGCCCGGGCGCCTTGCGGAGGGGTGCAGTTCCCTGCTAATTGCCGCCTTTGCCGGCTCCCGCGAGCCTCGCACGCCCGCATGTGACTCCCTCTCGCGGCGGTCTTTCGGCTTTTCTGTGGTTCTGAGCCTTGTCGCCCTCTCGCTACTCGGCACCTCCTGCGCCTACTACAACACCTACTATCTCGCGAAGCGGTACTACGCGACGGCGACGGCGGGGTTGCCTTATTCGGTGGAGAAGTCGACTGGGGCGCAGGCGGGGAATTTCCAGAAATCGATCGACTACGCGAAGAAGCTGATCGCGAACTATCCACAGTCGAAGTGGGTGGACGACGCTTACCTCTTGTGGGCGAAGGCGCTGCTCGGCAAAGAGGATCCGCTCCAGACGGCCAACATGCTGCAGGATTTTCCGACGCGGTACCCGGGTAGTGCGCGTAAGGACGACGCGACGTTCTACCTCGGCGTGGCCCAGCGGCAGGCGCGCAAGTACCGCGAGGCCCTGCTGTCGCTCGACGAGTACCTCGAGAGCGCCCCGAACGGCGAACTTGCGCCCTACGCTCACCTCGAGCGCTCGCGTGCCCTCATGTCGCTCAACCGCCCGACCGAGGCGGCGCAGGCGGCGAGCCAGGTGATCGAGCGATTCCCGAAGCATCCCCTGGTGGTCCGCGTGCGCTCGGCTCGAGCCGAGGCGCTGCTCGCCGGCGGCGATCCGGCGGGCGCGCGGCGCGACTTCCAGGCGCTCGGACTCCGCGCCGTGGACGACAACGAGCGCTTCACGTTCCTGCTGCGCGAGGCGGACTGTCTGGAGGGGGCGCGGGACTATGCCGGCGGGCTCGAACTCCTTGCCGCCGCCCTGTCGCACGAGCTGGCGCCGGTCAAGTCCGCAACCGGCGTGGTGGTCATCGTTCCGGGCGCCGAACGTTACGGCCAGCTCACGCTGCGCATCGGCACCGTCCATCTGCTCGCGGGCCGCGGGGAGCAGGCGCTCGTCGCCTACCGGAATGTCCTCCAGGACTATCCGAAGACCCCGCTGGGCGCCGAGGCGCAGTTCCGCATCGGGTACGCGCACGAGACCCTGCTGGACGATTTCGATGCCGCGCGGCTGGAATACGCCAAGGTGCGCGACCAGTCGGTCAGCTCGGCGTTCTTCGCGCAGGCCACCCAGCGTCAGCAGAGCCTCGAGCGGCTGGCGCGTTTCCGCAGCGCCGGCGCGGACTCGAGCGACCGCAAGGTCGAGGCGGGATTCCTGCTCGCCGAGCAGTATCTCTTCCAGCTCGACAAGCCCGAACGGGCGCTCGGCGCCTACGCGGAGATCGCCCGCGAGCACGCGGGTACCGCCGCCGCGGCGAAGGCCATGAACGCGCAAGCATGGGTGCTGCGTCGCAAGTTGGAGCGGCCGGCCGCGGCCGACAGCCTGCTCTGGAAGGTGGTGCGCGAATACCCCGCGACCGAGGCGCAGCTGGCGGCGCGCGACTACCTGGAGGCGGTGGGCCAGGCCGTGCCCGCGGACCTCATCAAGCTGCCGGAGCGGGCGGTTGCTGCGCCAGACACCGCGCTCAAGCTGACCCCGCCGCCGCCGGGCCCGATGCCGCTCGGTGCGCCTCAGACGCCCGCATGGCAGGGGTTGCCCGCGCCGACCGACTCGCTGGCGGAGGAGGCCGCCGCCGGGCCCACGGGCTCCGCCCCGCGCTCGGTCCCGGATTCGACGCGCGGGCGGCCGACGGGTCCGTTCTCGCCGCTGCCAGCGCTCTCGCCATTCGAGGAGCCGCGGTTCTTTCGCCCCGATACGACGCACCGTTCGGCGGCGGACAGCACGCGCCGCGCGGCGGCCGATACCACGCGCCGGGCGGCGGCCGATACCACGCGCCGGGCCGCGGCCGATACTAGGCGCCGGGCGGCGGCCGATACCACGCGCCGGGCGGTGGCCGATACCACGCGCCGAGCGGTGGCGGACAGCATGCGCCGGGCGGTGGCCGATACCACGCGCCGGGCGGTGGCGGACAGCATGCGCCGGGCGGTGGCCGATACCACGCGCCGGGCGGTGGCCGATACCACGCGCCGCCGCTGGGTGCCGACTGACACCCTCCGCTGGTCACCGCGTTGAGTGCACGAATGGCCGCCCGCCCACTCCCCGCCGCCGCCGACCCCCGGACCGTCGTGCCGCCACCTTCGGCCTGGCGGCAAGTCAGAGCGAGCGTGGTGCGCCAGCGCGACGTCGGCGCCGGTCACCGCTGGCTCGACCTTCAGCTGCCGCGCGGGTTCAGCCTTCCGGACGCAGGTCAGTTCGTGCAGTTGTTGCTGGAGCCTCCCTCGCCGGTATTCCTGCCGCGGCCGATGAGCGTCGCGGGGGCGCGCGTCACCCCGCGCGGCCCGGTGCTGGGCTTCCTCTACGAGCCGGTCGGGGTCGGGACGCTGGCGCTTGCGGGTCTTACCCCCGGCGAAGGAGTGGGGGTGCTTGGGCCCCTTGGGCGCGGCTTCCCTCGCGAGGTCCCCGGCACGCCGGTGCTGGTCGCGGGCGGGCGCGGCGTGGCCCCGCTGCTGTTCGCGGCCGGGATGTTCGCGCGCGAGGGGCGGCGGTGCGAGTTCTTGTTCGGCGCTCGCGATGCGCGGCATCTCGTCGCGCTGCCCGAGGTGCGCGAACGCCTCGAGCGGATGGGCGGACGGCTCCACCTGGCGACCGACGACGGGAGCCGCGGCCTGCGTGGCACCGTGGTCGATCTGCTCGATCGCATCGCTCCGCGTCTTCCGACGCCACGCGTGATCCACGCCTGCGGCCCGCACGCGATGCTGGCGGCGGTGGCGCGCTGGGGCATGCGACATGGTGTGCCCACCTACCTGGCGATGGAATCCGTCATGGCCTGTGGCACCGGGGTGTGTCGCGGCTGCCCGCTGCCGCGCAGTGAGGCGGCGCGCGCCCGACTCGCCCGCCATCGCGACCGGATCCCGTCGCTTTACGGCAGCCCGGAGTTCGCGATGTGCTGCACCGACGGTCCGGTGTTCGCCGCCGAGGACCTCGACTGGGAGCACGTCGAATGAAGCGGAGTCCCGCTGTCGATCTCTCGGTCCGCATCGGACCGCTCTCGCTGCGCAATCCCGTCCTCACCGCCTCGGGTACCTTCGGCTATGGTGACGAGTATGCCCACGTCGTGGACCCCGCGCTTCTCGGCGCCGTCATCACCAAGACGGTGACGGTGCGGCCGCGCCCCGGCAATCCGCCGGTGCGGGTGGCCGAGACGGCGGGCGGGATGCTGAACTCGATCGGGCTCGAAAACGTCGGACTCGAGCGCTTCCGGCGCGAAAAGCTCCCGAAACTGCGCGCGCTGGGCGCGACCGTGGTCGCCTCGCTCGGGGGCGAGACCCCGCGCGAGCTGGTGCGGCTGCTCGAGGTCTTGGGGCGCGAGCCCGGCATTGGCGGATTCGAGATCAACTTCTCGTGCCCCAACGTGGCCAAGGGCGGCGCAGTGTACTGGGCCAACGCGCGGCGGCTGGAGCGCACGCTGGCTCTCCTGCGACCGCTCACCCGCGTGGCGCTGATCGCCAAGCTTCCGCCCGACGTCACCTCGATCGCCGATCTCGCGCGCGCCTGCGAGCAGGGCGGCGCCGACGCGGTCACCGCGGTCAACACCTTCGTCGGCATGTCGGTGGACCTGGGGACCCCCCGCCACCGGCTCAACCGCGCGACCGGCGGGCTCTCGGGCCCCGCGATCAAGCCGCTGGCGCTCGCCCGCTGCCACGAGGCGGCGCGCGCAGTCGGCATCCCGGTCGTAGGCTCGGGCGGCATCATGAACGGGCGCGACGCGCTGGAGTTTATCGCGGTGGGTGCGGCGGCCGTCCAGGTGGGCACGGTGAGCTTCATCCGACCTCGCGCCGCTGCCGAGGTGGTCGAGGAGATGGCGGCCATCCTCGCCGCGCGCGGGATCCGGCGGCTCGACGACTGGCGCGGCTGCCTGCTGGAGCGACCCCAGAGTGCCAGTGAACCGCGCGCCAAAGCGCCACCGCGCGTGGCGGGGAGGAGCAGATGACCGAGATCGCGATCGCCTACGATGTGCCTACCCTCGACGAGGCCCTGGCGCTCGACGAGCGGCTGGGGAGCGGACCCGAATACGCCAAGGTCGGACTCGAGCTGTTCACGGCCGAAGGCCCCGCGGCCGTCCGGGCGCTCAAGGAACGCGGGCGCAGGGTCTTTCTCGACCTCAAGCTGCACGACATCCCGAACACCGTGCGCGGCGCGGCGAGGGCGGCGGGACGGCTGGGCGCCGACCTGCTCACCGTCCACGCGACCGGCGGACGGGCGATGATCGCGGCCGCGGTCGAGGGCGCGGCCGAGGGGGGGGCCGAGGGAGGGCAAGTCACCCGCGTGATCGCCGTCACCATCCTCACCAGCCTCGACGCCTACAATTTGCCGCCTGGATTCCAGGTGCCGTTCCACCTCAGCCTCGTGCTCCCTCAGCTTCTCGCCATGGCGGAGTCGGCGGGCGCCGCCGGAATCGTGTGCGCGGCGTCCGATCTCCAGTCCATCAGGAATCTGCGCCAGGCGCCGTTCTTCGCCGTCACCCCCGGCATCCGTCCGGCCGGCGGCGCCTCGAACGACCAGCGGCGCGTGACCACGGTTGCCGACGCGGTACGGATGGGCTCGGGGATGCTCGTGCTCGGGCGCGCGATCACCGCCGCCCGCGATCCGGCGGCCGCCCTCGCCGGCGCCCGGGCCGAGCGGGACGTTGCCGCCCAGATGCCCACCCCGGAACCGACAACGTCAGGCCAGTCATCCGCTTGACATCCCCCGCCGAAGGCGCGTGACTGACGGCGGAATGGAACCGGCCGCGCGGCGTACCCAGAGCGGGGACAGGGAGGAGGAGTCCGGTCTCCTGCGCGCCGCGCAGGGTGGAGACCAGGCGGCCTTCACCGAGCTGGTGCGGCGCTATCAGCGCGCGGTCTATCGTGTCGCCTACGCGCTGACCCGCAACCCGAGCGATGCCGACGATCTGGCGCAGGAGACGTTCGTGCGAGCCTGGCAGGCGATCGGGCGCTTCCGAGTCGGTGAGCCGCTCCATCCCTGGCTCGCGCGCATCGCGACCAATCTTGCTTTTTCGCTGTTCCGCCATCGCAAGCGCCGTCCGGAGACCCCGCTCGAGCCGCTGATCGAAGCGGGACAGCAGTGGGGGGTGGAGGACGACCCGGCGGAACGCGTCGAGCGAAACGAGCGGGAACGGCATCTGCAGGCGGCCTTCGCCGAGCTCAGTCCCGAGCACCAGGCGGTGCTGGCGCTGCGCGTGGTCGAAGAACAGAGCTACGAAGAGATCGCCGTGACGCTCAGGATACCGGCGGGCACCGTCATGTCACGGCTGTCGCGCGCTCGGGCGGAACTCAAGGCACGCCTGGCGGCGCGCACCGGGGGGAGACCGTGAAGCACCTGACCGACGAACAGCTCAGCGCCCGCCTGGACGGCGGCCTCGGTCGACGTGCGGCCGAAGAGGTCGAGCGGCATCTCGCCGCCTGCCCGCCATGCCGCGAGGCGCTGGCGGAACTGGCGGCTCAGGATGAGTCGCTCAAGCCGGCGCTCGCGCACGATCCGGGCGAGGCGTATTTCGAGAGCTTCGCCTCGCGCGTGGAGTGGCGGGTCGGGGCGGCCGGCGAGTCGCGGGCGCGGCCCGGGGGCGCTCCCGATCCGGGACGTTTCTTCCGCTCCCCGAGGGCGCTCGCCTGGGCGGGCGGGGTCGCGGTGGTGGTCGTGGGTGGAGGTCTCGCGCTCATGACGACTCGCGAGGTGCTGCCGCCCGACCTGCGGGATCGCGACGTCGCCACGCGGATCGAGCGCGCGGCGCCGGGCGAGGCGAAGCAGGCGTCGCCGCCGGTCGTGATGAGATCGCGCGACGAGAGTCAGATGCCCCTGGCGACGATGGAGAAGGAACAGATCGCGCCCCAGGCGGAGAAGGACGGTCCATTCACGCCGCCGCCGGGCGACGCCAGGACGCGCTCGGATGCGCCCGCGCCGGCGCCCCCTTCGGCATCGCCCGTGGCCTCCGCTCCGGCGAACGCGCGCCTGGCGAGCCCCGGGCGCGCGAGGGAGGTGAGGAGGACCGAGTCGGGCGAGGAGGCGCCGGTGCGCAAGGAGGGCGAGGCGCGGACCGTCGCTGCGCCTTCACCGACCCCCGCGGCGCGAGCGGATCAGGGCGGTCAGGTCCGCAAGAAGCTGCTCGCCGAGCCGCTCGAGGCGGTGAAGAAGTCGGCGCCGAAACAGACGCTTGGCGCCACCGGCGTCCGCGGCGAGCCGGCGGCGCCGGAGTACTCGTTCGCGCCGCCTCCAGGGGATGCGGGCGGGATCATGGCTCAGCGGGACGCCCCAGGACTCGACGCTCGGGGCGAATCCCGGCTGTGCGGGGAGGTGCGCGATGCCGCCGATCGCCCGATCGCCGGCGCTCATGTGGTCCTGGCCGACCTCGGTAGAACCACGACCACGGACGCGTCCGGCAAGTTCTGCATGCGCGTGCCGATGGGGGAGCATCCACTTTCGGTCATGGCGGTCGGATACACGGAATCGCGGCAGAGCGTGCGTGCGCAAGGCGCCGAGTCGAACCTGCGTGTGACGCTCGCGGCCGTCTCGGTGCTGGAGGGGAATCGGGCGACCATCTCCGGACGCAGACTCCCACCGCGGACGCCGGTCACTACGCCAACATCGCCACCGGGCGAACCCCGGGACAGCTACTCCGCCCTCTCGGACACGCTTCGGCGGATGGTCCGCGAGGCGCAGCGGCTCGATGCCGACGCGGCCGCCCGGCGCTCGGCCGCGCACTTCGACATGGCGGCAGGGGCCTGGCAGCGCGCGCTCCGGCGTCTTGTGGACGGCCCGCTCGAGATCGAGACGCGCCGGCACCTGGCGGAGGCCCGATACCGCGCCTGGGAGATCGGCCCGAACTCACGGCGGGCACTGGCGGCGGTCGAAGCGCTCACCTCATACGTGGGCCGGGCGCCCGCCGGGCCCGAGCGCGACCAGGCCGCGGTCCGGCTGAACCAGCTGAGGCCGTAGCGGGGTAATGGAACGGGGCCGACCCGGCTGCCCGGGGTGCTGGAGTCGGCTTAGGAGTTTTCCCTTGAGGCTGGACCCCTTGCTCCGCCACCCTGCGGCGTCCCTTCCCTGAAACAGGAGCATCACCCACTCTCCACGAGGTCCGGCCGTGGCCACTGAGACTCCCCCCGTCGCCGAACGCCCGCGCACGCCCGAGGAGATCGAACGAGACTGGTTCGAGAACGTCTACCAGGGCGACAAGATGAAGCAGCTCACGCCCCGGGCCCTGATCATGGGCATGCTGCTCGGCGCGTTCATGACCACCTCCAACATCTACGTTGGGCTCAAGGCGGGATGGGGGCTGGGGGTCGCGATCACCTCGTGCATCCTGGCGTTCGCCATCTTCGCCACCTTGCACAAGCTGTTTCCCCGGTGGTTCCCCCCGTTCAGCATCCTCGAGAACAATGCCATGCAGTCGGCGGCCTCGGCGGGGGGCTACATGACCGGGGCGGGACTGGTGAACGCGATCCCCGCCCTGATGATGCTCAACCCGTCGGCGGTGCCGGGCATGTGGGTATTGATGGCGTGGATCCTGGTCATCTCGTGGCTCGGCGTGTTCCTCGCGGTGCCCGCCAAACGGCAGATGATCAACATCGAGCAGTTGCGATTCCCGAGCGGGATCGCCGCGGCGACCACGCTGCGCACGCTCCATGGAGCCGGCGGCGGGGCCGCCGGGCGGCAGGCCGGCTCGCTCGGGCTGGCGATGTTGTTCGGCGGGCTGGTCACCTGGTTCCGCGACGCCGGGGCGCCATGGATGCAGGTCGCGCAGTGGTGGCGCGGATTCGGATGGACGCGCATCACGCCGCCGGAATCCATGCCGGGGTGGCTGGCGACGCCGCTCTCCTGGCTCCAGTTCCCTCATGTGCCGGGCAACTGGCTGCCGTTGGACTGGAAGATCGGCAAGTATCGCATGCAGCAGGATCTCACGCTCTCATTCGAAGGCTCGCTGCTGTTCGTCGCCGCCGGCGCCATCATGGGATTCCGCCAGGCGTGGAGCCTGATGCTGGGGACCGTCATCAACTACGGGCTGCTCGCGCCCATGATGCTCGCGGCCGGAGTCATCCCCGAGGGTCCGGGAGGCGCATTCCGGCGCATCTCGACCTGGAGCCTGTGGATCGGCGTCCCCATGATGGTCACCTCCGGGCTGCTGCTCTTCATCCTGCAGTGGAAGTCGGTGGTGCGCGCGTTCAGCACCATTACGGCGATGTTCCGGCCCCGCAAGGGTGCGGTCGAGGACCCGATGGACCGGATCGAGGTTCCTGGCTCCTGGTTCGTGTGGGGGATGGCGGTCCTGGGAACGATCGTGATCTGGATGGGGCACCAGTTCTTCCACATTCAGATCTGGATGGGCGTGATCGCGGTGTTGATGACCTTCCTCCTGGTCGTGGTGGCCGCGCGCGCGACCGGCGAGACGGACATCACCCCGACCGGTCCGCTCAGCAAGATGACCCAGCTCACCTTCGGTGCGCTGGCCCCGGGCAACATCACGACGAATCTGATGACCGCCAACATCACCGCCGGCGCGTGCAGCCACGCCGGCGATCTGCTCACCGACTTGAAGAGCGGCTACATCCTCGGCGCCAAGCCCCGCCAGCAGTTCATCGCCCAGTTCTTCGGCGTGTTCGCCGGAGCCCTGGTCGTGGTGCCGGTATTCTTCCTGCTGGTTCCCGACGCCTCGGTGCTCGGGACCGACCAGTGGCCGGCGCCCGCGGCCCAGGTTTGGCGCGGCGTGGCCGAGCTGCTGGCCAAGGGGGTCTCGGCGCTCCACCCGACGGCGCGGATCGGCCTCGTGATCGGAGGGCTGGTTGGCATCATCATCCCGTTGCTCGAGCTGGCGTTCCCCAAGGCCAGGAAGTTCATCCCGTCGGCGACCGGCCTGGGGCTCGCCTTCACCATCACCGGCTATTACTCGATCTCGATGTTCATCGGAGCGCTCGGCGCACTCGCGCTGGCGAAAGTGCGGCCGAAGATGGCCGAGGAGTATGTGGTCCCGGTCTCGTCGGGCATCATCGCCGGTGAGAGCCTGATGGGCGTGCTGATCGCGCTGCTGGTGGTGGCCGGGGTTCTGGGGGGCTGAGGGCCGCCGAAAACGGAGGCCCGTCCCTTTACCCTGGCTCCAGGCGGGATGGCGCCGGCCGCCGTTCGCACCCGGTTCCGGCTTCAAGCCCGGGCCGGGCGCTGCCGATAACGGCGCGGTGAGCTTTCGCCTCCGACATCCCCTCCTGATCGCGATGGTGAGCGCTCCCCTCGCATTGGCCGCCGAGCCTGCGATCGCGGCGTCGGCCCACGCCGCCGACCCGTCGTCGCAGCGGGAATCGGTCCGGCCTGTGGACGAGCGCGCCCGGTTCAAACGCCTGTGCGACCTCGTCGCCACCTCGTACGACAGCGCCCGCGGCGGCTTCGTGGACAAGACCGGCATGCCATCCGAGAGCGCCATCGAACTGGGCCTCCTGCTCGGTCGCGATCCTGCGGGGGCGGTGTGGAAGGGACGCGCGCTCGCGACCATCGACTGGACCCGCTCGCTCATGGACACCGTTGGCGGCGGTTTCGTGACGCGCCGGCCGAAGAGCACCGCCGAGGGCGCCGCCTTCGAGACCCGCACCGGCGTCAACGGACGCCGCCTCGCCGTGCTGCTCGCCGCCTGGCGGGCGACCGGCGACGAGCGTTACCGGAAGGACGCCGGCCGGGCGGCCGTCTTCATCGATCGCGTGCTGCTCGATGGGCGCGGCGGCTTCGTCTCGGCCCAGGTCGGGGATCGGGAGCTGGAGCCGGCGGCCAACGGCGTCGCCATCCATGCCTGGCTCACCTGGGCGGCGGTGAACACCGACACCCGCACCCGTGACTTCGCCCTGCGCAGCATCGAGCGCGTGTGGGAGACCTGCTTCGATCCACTGGGCGTGCTCCTGCGCCGCGGCAATCTTGGCGAGGTCCTGGCATGGCCGCAGCTCTCGGACCAGGTGGAGATGGGGCGGGCGCTCGTGCTCTCGTGGCGGCTGTGCGGGCGGCAGAAGGACCTCGAGCGCGCGCGCGGTCTCGGTCGCGTCATGATCGGGAAATTCGAGGACCGCGCCCGGGGCGGCTTCATGACCCAGGCACGGCCGAAGAAGGACGGCACGATTCACCGTGCCGGGAGGGATGCGACCGAGAACGCGCGCGCGGCCCTGTTCCTGGCCGAACTGGCGGCGGCGTCCGGGGAACGCGACTTCCACGATGCCGCCCGCCGCGCCTGTGCCGCCTTCGACGAGGCGCAGGAGAAGGCCGGTCTCGCGGCGGCCGACTGGGCGCTGGCGCAGCGGGCCATGCTCGAGCCCGAGGCTCCCGAGGCCCCATCGTGGCGCGCGGCGGCGCAGGCCCCGGCGACGCCGCGGGTGATCTTCCGGACACGGGGCGTGAGGCGGTAGGTTCTCCGGCTGCCCCGGGGGTCGACCTGATCCGCTTGGGGCAGCCCCGTCAAACCATTTGCTGAAGTTACCCGAGGGTCATCGTCAAGCCGTTTGAGAAGTTACCCGATCCGAGCGGTCCTGACGTCGGGCCAGGGCCGCGATGCGTTCGGTCTTTTTCTCGATGATCCGTGCCAACTCGAACGGATCGGTGGTGGCGCGCAGCCGCAGCAGCTCGTTCAGCTGGGTCCGGTCGACGCCGCGGCAGGCCCGCAGGCGATCGAACGGGGTCTGCGGGCGGTCGTAGTGAATCGCCCCGGACGCGATCCAGTCGGTCATGATCCAGAACGTGACCAACGCGGACGGGCTGGTCTTCGACGATCCCGCCGTGCGGGATTTCACGGTCCCGGCGGTTCCAAGTACCTGGGGTCACATCAAGGCGGGTTCCCGCCGCTCACCGGAGTAGGCCGCACCTCCCGTCACAGGGCGCCGAGCCACGTCCAATGCCGGCTCGCGGTTCCGCGCGCGTCGGTCACGCGCGCGAAATAGACCCCCGCCGGCACCTGTCCGCCTGCATCGCGCTCGCCGCGCCACAGAAGGCTCGCCGACCCGGAGGGCGGCTTGCGCGACCAGATCCGCCGCCCGGCGCCATCCACCACCTCCAGGCGCGCGCGGCTTGCCAGACGTGTCATCTCGAACCGGACCTCGCCTCTGGCCGGGTTCGGGACGATCGCGAGGGTGGGCCCCAGCGGCGGCACCCGGCCACCGAACGTGTCCTCGAGTCGCAACAGCGCGAACTCGCCCGCGGTCAGCTCGAGCGGCACCCGCGCGCCGGCGGCCAGGGGTTCGACGGACACCGGGCGCCAGTCGTCGCGCGCCGCGGCGAGCCGCGAGACACGCGAGGCTCCGACCAGCGTCAGGGTGACCGTCCGCGGGGAGAGCGAGTCGCCGTTCACCACGACCAGGTACGGCAGTCCCGCCGCATCGGTGAAGCGCCCGATGGCCGCCCGGCCGGTGACGGCGGACACCCAGTCGTCGCCGCAGAACGCCTGGCCGCCGCGCGGCTGCGAGCCCGCGTGCTGTGTCGAGAGCCAGGTCAACCCGGCCAGGGTCTCCCCCGCCGGGAGCACCCGGGCGTTCAGGCGCGCGACGATGTCGTACCAGGCCGTGCGGACGCCATCGTAGGTGATGATGGCCGGCCCCCAGTTGACGGCAGGGTCGGGCGCGGGCGTCCAGTAGGTGAAGTAGCCGACCCCGCGCGCGCCGTAGGCGAGCAACATCGAGACCTGCCACGCCAGCTCGCCTTCGGTGAGGGGGCGCACGTTCGCGTGGGGCACGAGCTGGATGATGCTCCAGAAGGGGATGTCCCGCTCCAGCGACCACCGGCGCAGCGCGGCCGCGTTCATGATGAACTCCTGGTAGTCGAAGCCGACCCGGAAGTCATAGTGGTCGTTGCACAGCACCGCCGGCCGCACGTGGTCTAGGTAGCCCGTGTTGTCCGCGACCCACAACGCCGAATCGCCGAACCCCCGGATGCCCGCGAGGTTGTTCCACGGCAGGTGGTCGGGGTCGCGGGCGCGCAGTTGCGCGAACGCCGTCGCCAGGGCCGGCCACTCGGGGCTCCTCGGTTCGTCGGTGAAGGAGTAGCCTAGGAATCCAGGATGATCGCGGTAGTCGGCGGTGATGGAATCGAACACCACCCCCGCCTCCGGCGTGTTGTTGCCTAACTGCGCCGCAAGGTCGAAACGAGCGTCGCCCACCATGCACCGGATCCCGACGCGGGCGGCGAGATCGAGCCGCCTAAGGTTGTCTATCCGATCCTGCCGGTCGCCCCAGGCCGTCATGGCGGCGTTCATCCCCGCCCCGGCCAGCTCGGCAAAGCGCTCGGGAGTGGTCTCCGGCGCGGGCGGACTCAACCAGCCGAAGATCGTGAACAGCGGCACGGCGGCCGGCGTTCGTTCCGCGCGCGCCGGCGCGGGCGAGAGCGGCAGCGCCGGGACGATGGCCAGCGCCGCGCCCGCCGCGAGGATCGTGGCGCGCGCGAGAAGAGCGGTCTGGCGTCGGGGCACCATGCGCGGGGATGGTAGAAAGAAACAGTGAACTACACAATCAGGCGGCGGCAGTGCGGCAGTGTGGACCTCCATTCCGAGCGCGCAGGCGCTTCACGAGGCTGCGGGCGAGGCGGGCGCGAGCGCGACGGTGGAAGTAATCGGCCCCGAGGTCCCGGCAGTCGACCTGGTCGCGGAGCATGAAGTAGGCCGCCGAGACCATCGAGGCCGCCACCGCCAGGATCGTCTTTTTCTACGCGGCGCGATTGGGCGCAGCTCTTTTTCAATCCTGGCATGAATCGGACCCCGAGAAAGGGGTTGGCGCGGGGAAGTAGATGAGGTGTTCTCCCAGTGGGTCAAAGCGATCGCCAGGACGGCGATCCAAGGGAGGAACACCTCATGGACCAGAGGGTTACCACACGGGCTGAGTTCGCGGAAGAAGTCCGGCGACTGGCGGAGGAACTGGGCGAGGTGGTGTGGGAGCAGGTGGTCGAACAGGGGCATACGGCCGAGGCCGACCGGTGGATGCGAGAACGCGGTGGCGCGATCGAGGCGGCCGACAAGCATGTGGTGGAAGCCCAGGTACAGGCGCGCCTCGTCGAAGTCCGGACGGATGGCCAGCGCCTCGAGCAACAGCCGATTCCCGTTGGCCAGGGCCCCCGCGCCGGCACGAACGGGCGCGACGAACAGCCGGCGCGAACGGCGGAAGAGCGATCCGCTCGCGCGGACGACGGGCGCATCGGCCTCGGGGGTGCCCGACAGCGCCTCGCCCTCGCGCGCCAGGCGCCGGCCGCGCTCGACCGCGCTGCGCACGTCCACCGGGCGCTTGACCGGCAGGACGGAGCGGCGCCGGGGGGCGGCGGCGGCCTCGTTGCCTGCCAGCACGTAGGCCTTGCCCAGCTCGTAGAGCAGGCGGGCCAGCTCCTCACGCTTGTCGAGCAGCAGGGTCTTGGTGATCGAGGCGAAGAGCGCATGGCGATCGACCAGATCGGCGACGGCCGAATCCGCGCCGCCCCCGTCGGGTCCGCGGCCCATCTGCCGGTGCACCGCGGCCAGCTCGCGCAGGTCGTCCACGTAGTCGTGGCAGGCGCCGCAAGCTTCGAGGTGCTCGACCAGCTGCGGGGTGTCGGACGCCGGCAACTCGTGATCGATGAACAGGTTGATGTCGCGTTCGAAGGCGACGCAGGCTTCAGCGGTGAGTTTCATGACGGGCGGGTCCCGAGAGTGCGGACCAGGGACTGGAAGATCTTCTTGCGGGCGCGGCAAACGATCATCTTGAAGTTCTCGAGCCGGATGCCGAGCTGCTGGGCCGCCTCGCGGTAGCCGAGGCGATCGACCTCTACCAGCTGCAGGGCCAGCCGGTCACGGGGTTTGAGATCGCGCTCGTAGATGTCGTTGTAGAGACACAGCAGCATCCCGTAGACCCGTTCGCACTGCCGGTCCGACTCGGCCTCCTCGGACGCGGCGCTGGGCGTGGTCGCGTGCTCGTCGGGCAGGATCTCGGTCACGAAGTCGACCGGGATTCCCTCCCGCGCCGCGAGCTGCAGATGCCGGTAGACCGTGTTGCGGATGATGGAATAGGACCAGTTCCGGAAGGCGCAGGGCTTGTCCGGGCAGAAGCGCGACGGGTAGCGGTAGATGGCCAGGAACGTTTCCTGGAGGATGTCGCCGATGTCGGCCCGGGACCCGGTCGTGCGGAGGATTCGGTTGGCGATGCCCGAGAAGGGTCGCGTGTTCAGCTCGAACAGCAAGGAAAACGCTTCCAGGCTCCCGTGCACCCGAAACGTGTCCATCAGCGCGTTGTTCAGGGTCTGCAGTTCGGGGCCGGGTCGGGTCGCCAGCACGCGGCTCAGCAGCGGATGGTCCAGGCTCCGAGACAACCGGAGGGCCCGCATCAG
>CAYONG010000060.1:0-8682 GCA_964405235.1 uncultured bacterium
TCGTCGGCGGAGGCTCGCGGATCGTCCAGGATGTGGCCCCGTTTATGACCGTGGCGGGCGCGAGCCCGCGCTGCACCGGGCTCAACCGGGTCGGGCTCGAGCGCCGCGGGTTCTCGGCCGAGACGCGCGAGGCACTCGACCGCGCCTTCAAGCTGCTGTTCCGCGACGGGCTGACGGCGGTCGACGCGGTCGCCCGGATGCGCGAGCGCTATGCCGCCATCCACGAGGTCGAGGTGCTGGCGCGGTTCGCCGAGACCTCGGCGCGTGGTCTCACCCGCTAGGCTAGGGGCGCGATGAACCGGGTTCGGGTGGGGGTGTGGGGCGCCGGCGCGTGGGGAGAGAAACACGCCCGCATCTACCAGGGGCTGCCGGAGGTTGAACTGGTAGGCGTCCACGACCGCGATGCCGGTCGCGGGGCCGCCGTGGCGGCGCAGCACGGCGGTCGTGCCTACGAGCGACCTGAGGCTCTGCTGGCTCGCTGCGACGCGGTTTCGATCGCGGTCCCCACGGTGGACCACCGCGCGGCCGTCGAGCAGGCACTGGCCGCCGGCTGCCACGTGCTGGTCGAGAAGCCGATGGCGGCCACCGTGGTCGAGGCGGACGCGATGATCGGGGCCGCCCAGCGCGCGAACCGCGTGCTCCAGGTCGGACAGGTCGAGCGCTTCAATCCCGCATTGAGCGCGGCCCGGCCGCTGGTGCGGAGCCCCAAGTTCATCGAGGCGCACCGGCTGGCCGCCTTCCAGCCGCGCTCGCTCGACATCGACGTGGTGCTCGACCTGATGATCCACGATATCGACGCGGTCCTGCACCTGACCGGGCGGCTGCCGGTGAGCGTCTCGGCGGTCGGGGTGGCGGTGCTCTCGAGCACGGTGGACATTGCCAACGCCCGGCTCGAGTTCGAAGACGGCTGCGTCGCCAACCTCACCGCGAGCCGGGTATCGCAGGAGCGCCTGCGCCGCATCCGCTTCTTCCAGGCCGACGCCTACCTTTCGATCGATCTGTTCGCCCGTACCGGCGACCTCCTGCGGCTCGACCCCGCGAGCGTGCCGCCGATCCGCCGCGAGTCCCTCGGGATCCCCGAGGGCGAGCCGCTCCAGCTCGAGCTGGCCGCCTTCGTGCGCTCGTTGCCGGGGCGCGGGGAGGGCGCGGCGAGCGCGAGCGAGGGGCGCGAGGCACTGCGGGTGGCCGAGGAGGTGCGCTCGGCCATGAGCCGGCGGGCGCTGCAGTGGGCGGCGGGGTAGAGCGCCGTTTCCTGGTGGTGGCGGGCGAGGCGTCGGGAGATCTCCACGCCGCCCGGGTGGTGGAGGCGCTCCGCGCCCTGGGCCCCTGTCGCGTGGCCGGCATCGCCGGGCCGGCCCTGCGCGCCGCCGGGGTGGAGCCGCTGGCCGCGATGGAGGACCTGGCGGTGCTCGGCTTCGCCGAGATCCCCGCGCGTCTGCCGGCGCTCCTGCGCACGCGCGCCCGCCTGATGCGCGCCCTCTCGGATTTCGCGCCCCACGCCGTCCTGCTGGTCGACTACCCGGGCTTCAACCTGCGGCTCGGGCCGGAGCTCAAGCGCCGCGGCGCGCGCGTGTTCTATTACATCGCGCCCCAGGTGTGGGCCTGGCACGCCGAGCGCGCGCAGGCGATGGCGCGATGGGTGGACCACCTGGCAGTGGTGTTCCCGTTCGAGGAGCGCCTATTCCGCTCGGCCGGGGTCGAGACGACGTTCGTCGGGCACCCGCTGATGGACGGGCTCAAGCCCGAGGTGGAGGAGACGAACTTCCGCGCCGAGCTGGGTGCGGCCCCCGGCCAGCGCATCCTCGGCCTTCTGCCCGGCAGCCGCGCGCAGGAGTTGGAGCGACACCTGAAGCCCATGCTGGCTGCGGCGCACGAGCTCACGCGCACGCGGCCCGACCTTCTCGCCGTGCTGCCGCTGGCGCCCGGGCTCGAACCGCGCGGGCTGAAGCCCTCCGTTCTGGGTGGCGTGCGCCTGGTGCGCGGGCGCGTGCATGCCACCCAGGCTTTCGCCACCGCCTGTGCCGTCGCCTCGGGCACGGCAACGCTCGAGACCGCGCTGTTCGGCACGCCTCTGGTGATCGTCTACCGGACCGGGTGGCTGAACTACGCGATTGCCCGCCGAATGGTGCGGCTGCCACGCATCGGGCTCCCCAACATCGTCGCCGACGCCGATGTGGCGCCCGAGCTCATCCAGGAGGGGCTGACTCCGGAGCGGCTGGCCGCGACGCTCGCCCCCTGGCTGGACGACCCGGCCGTCAACGCGGCCCGGCGCCGGGCGCTGGCGGTGGTGCGTGAGCGCCTGGGCGGTCCGGGCGCCTCACGACGGACGGCCGAACTGCTGTGGTCGCTCGCGGCATGAGCGAGCGCCCCTACCCCTGGTGGCTGACGCCCGCCGCGCAGGCCGCGGCAGTGTTGGTGCGAGTGCTCGGGCTCACCTGGCGGCTTACGCGGCTGCGGATCCACGAGTACGACACACGGCTTGATCGGGGCGAGCGGTGTATCTTCGCCTGCTGGCACGCGCGGCTGCTGCCACTCATGCTCACCCACCGGGGCCGGTCCATTGCGGTGCTGGTCAGCCGGCACCGCGACGGTGAGCTCATCGCCCGCATCATCGCCCGGCTAGGATTCCTGGCCGGGCGTGGCTCCAGCACGCGGGGCGGGGAGGAGGGGATCAGGGAGATGTTGCACCACGCCGAGGAGGGCCGATTGCTGGGGATCACGCCCGACGGTCCGCGTGGGCCGGCCGAGCAGGCCAAACCGGGTATCGTCTACCTGGCGAGCCGAACGGGCTTCCCGGTGATTCCCATCGCCACCGCGTCCTCGAGGACGTGGACCTTCGATTCCTGGGACCGCTTCCGCGTACCGAAGCCTTTCGCCCGGGTGGCGATCGTGTACGGCGCGCCGATCATGGTGCCGCCCCGGCTGGCCGAGGACGAGATCGAGGTCTGGCGGGTCCGGATCGAGGGGGCGGTCCGCGACGTGGCCGGCGAAGCGGATCGCCTCGCCGCGGGAGCGGGGACTCGGGCGTGAGCCTGGCGTGGAGTGCCTACCGGATCGCGGCGCCGCTGATCGGCGCGGCGGCCCCCGCGGCCCGCGCGTTCGCGCCGGCGGCCGAACGGCAGCTGTGGGGCGAGCGGATGGGACGGGTGGACGCGACCGGGTGGGTCCATGCCTGGATCCATGCCGCCTCGCTGGGCGAGGCGCTGGCGGTGGGCCCGCTGGTGCGCGAGCTTTCAGGCGCCCAGCCGGGCGCGCGGTTCCATCTCACCGCAAGCACCCGCGGCGGCCGCGCGCGCCTGGGCGAACTGGGGCACCCGTACTCGCTCGCACCGCTCGACGCCCCGCAGGCGATCGCGCGGTTCATGGCGACGGTGCTGCCCCGCCGACTGCTGCTGATCGAGACCGAGCTGTGGCCGCACTGGCTGTTGCACGCGCGGGCGGCCGGCGTGCCGGTCGCGGTGGTGAGCGCGCGGCTCTCGCCGCGCTCGGTCCCGCGCTACCTGCGGCTTGGCAGGGAGTTCGGGTCTCTGGTCGCGGGGCTGGACGCCGTGCTTTGTCAGAGCGCGGCTGACGAGGCGCGCTGGCGGGCGCTGGGAGCCCAGGGTGAGCGCACGATGGTGGTCGGCAATCTCAAGGACGACGCGCTCCCGGAAGCGGTCCCCGAGGCACTCTCCGAGCCCGGCTCGGGCCGCGTGGGGGGCCGGGCGGCGGCTCGAGCGTCCGCCCGCGCCGCGCTCGCCCTTGATCCGCTGCGCCCGGTGCTGGTGTTCGGAAGCGTTCGTCCGGGTGAGGTGCGGCTCCTGGCGCGCGCGTGGCGCCGGATCCCCGCCGAGCTGCGCGCGCTCTGGCAGGTGGTGGCCGCGCCGCGCCATCCGCACGCGGCGGCGCAGCTGCGGCGCGAGGCCGGGGCACAAGGCCAGCGACTGGTCGGCGAGGGCGCGCCGGTCGGCGACGCGTGGCGATGGGACGAGCGCCTCGGGGTCCTGCCGGCTTACTACGCGGCCGCCGATGTCGCGCTGGTGGGCGGCACGCTCGGCCCCTACGGCGGCCACAACCCGCTCGAGCCAGCGGCGCGTGGCGCGCCGGTGATCCTCGGTCCGTTCCACGCCTCGCAGGCCGACGCGGTCGCGGGTCTGGTCGCGGCGGGGGCTGCGCGCGTCGTGGATGGGGAAGCGGCGCTGGCGGATGCGCTCCAGTCGTGGCTGGGCGACGAAGCGGCCCGTCATGCGGCCGGGGCGGCAGGCCTGGCGGTGGTGCGGGTCCGGCGCGGCGCGGCGCGCCGCGCGGTGGCGCGGCTCGCGCAGTGGGGTCTGTGGCCGGCGGCGTGAGGGCAGGGCTCGCATCGGCGGGCGCATCGCTCTACGGCGCGGCGTGGGATGCGCGCCGAGGCGCATACGCGCGCGGGTGGCTCAGGCCCCGGCGCGTCCCGACGCGGGTGGTGAGTCTCGGCAATCTCACCGTGGGCGGCACCGGCAAGACCACGCTCACGATCCATCTCGCGCGCCTCGCGCGGCGAGAGGGGATCCGCTGCGCCGTGGTCTGCCGCGACTACCGCCCGGACCCGGCCGGGATGAGCGACGAAGCCTACCTGTATCGCCAGGAGCTGGCCGGCAGCGGGGAGGATGCGGTGTTCGTCGGGCCGCGCAAGGCCGAACGCGCGGCCGCCGCGGGGAAAGCGGGGTTCGCCCTGGTGCTGGTGGATGACGGGTTCTCGACCTGGTCGCTCGAGCGCGACCTCGATGTCGTGCTCCTCGATGCGCGCGACCTGTGGGGCGGCGGGGCGCTGCTGCCCTCCGGCCGGCTGCGCGAGCCGCGGCGCGCGCTGCAGCGCGCCGAGGTGGTGGTGGTCTCGCGCCTGGCGCCCGGCGAGGACCCCGCGCCGCTGCTGGCCGAGGTCAGGGCGTACGCGCCCGCTGCACGGCTTGCGGCCGGTCGCCACGCCCTGCGCGAGGTGGCGCCGCTCTTTCCCGCGCAGCTGCCGCCCGCCACCCGCCGCGTCCGCGTGGTGACCGGGACCGGCAACCCGCAGTCGGTCGCCACGACCGCGCGCGAGGCGGGGCTTGAGGTGGTCGCGCTCTCGCCCTATCGCGATCATCACTGGTTCACCGCCCGCGAGGCGCGCCGCGAGTTGGAGCAGGCGCGGCGCGAGGGCGCGGCGGTGCTGCTCACCGCCAAGGACGCGGTGCGCTGGCGGCTGCCCGCGGATCCGACTCCGGTGCTGGTGCTGCGCGTGTCGTGGGAGTGGGTGACGGGCGGCGAGACGGTCGAACGGTTGGTGCTGGGGGAGGGCGGATGAGCACGAGCTGCGACGTACTGGTGCTGGGGAGCGGGCTCGCCGGGCTTTCGCTGGCGCTCAACGTGGCGCGGTTCGCGGACGTGGTCGTGCTGACCAAGAAGAAGGACAGCGAATCCAATACCAACTACGCACAGGGCGGGATCGCTGCGGTGTTCGATCGCGAGGACTCGTTCGGCGATCACGTTCGCGACACGCTGCGCTGCGGGGCCGGGCTGTGCGATCCCGAGGTCGTGCGGCAGGTGGTGCGCGAGGCGCCCGAGCGGGTGCGCGAGCTGGAGGCGCTGGGGGTGGGGTTCAGTCGCGCCGGCCGCGGGTTCGCGCTGGGCCGCGAGGGCGGGCATTCGCGGCGGCGAATCGTCCATGCCGCCGACTTCACCGGGCGGGCGATCGAGCAGGTGCTGCTCGAGCGCGTCCATCGCCACCCGCGCGTGCGGGTGCTCGAGAACCATCTGGCGGTGGACCTCATCCTGGACTCCCGCCTGCGCGGCGGCCGCTCGAAGCGGGGCGCCCGCGACGCCTGCTGGGGGGCGTACGCGCTCGACCGGCGGACGGGCGGGATCGCACCGGTCGCGGCCCGCTGCACCGTGCTGGCGACCGGTGGCAGCGGCAAGGTCTATCTCTATACCAGCAATCCCGACGTGGCGACCGGTGACGGCCTGGCGATGGCCTACCGGGCGGGCGTGGCGGTCGAGAATCTCGAGTTCGTGCAGTTCCATCCCACCTGCCTCTACCATCCCAAGGCGAAGTCGTTCCTGCTCAGCGAGGCGCTGCGCGGAGAGGGGGCCGTGCTGCGCACCCTCGATGGCACGAGGTTCATGGCCCGCTACCACAAGAGCGGCGAGCTGGCCCCGCGCGACGTGGTGGCGCGGGCCATCGACCGCGAGATGAAGCGGCGCGGCGATCCGTACGTCACCCTCGATATCAGTCACTTGCCCTCGTCCCAGGTGCGCGCGCGCTTCCCCAACATCTGCGCCGAGCTGCTGCGCTTCGGGTTCGATCTCACTCGCGAGCCGATCCCGGTGGTGCCGGCCGCGCACTATATGTGCGGCGGCGTGCGGGCCACGCTCGCGGGGCGCACCTCGATCGCGGGGCTGCTGGCGATCGGCGAGGTGGCGTGTACGGGGCTCCATGGCGCCAACCGCCTGGCGAGCAACTCGCTGCTGGAGGCGCTGGTCGGCGCCCACCACGCCGCCGCCGAGGTCGCGCGCCGGCTGCGATCCGCGCCAGGCCCCAGGCAGGCCCAGCCCTGGAGCGCGCGTGGGACGCGTCCGGCGCTCGAGGACGTACTGTTCGACCACAACTGGGACGCGGTGCGCCGCACGATGTGTGACCTGGTGGGGATCGTGCGCAGCGACGCGCGCCTGGCGGTCGCCTCCGAGCGTCTGCAGCTCATGGGGCGCCAGATCGAGGCGGATTACCGCCGCCTGCGCGTGACCCCCGACCTGGTCGAGCTGCGCAACATCGCCCTGGTGGCCCGCCTCATCGTGCGCTCGGCCCGTCGCCGGGGCGAGAGCCGCGGCCTCCACTACAACCTCGACCACCGGCGGCCGTCTGCGCGCTTCGCCGGCCGGCCGACCGTGCTGCGTAGGACGGCGGCGGAGTGACCGGGCGCGCGGGATCGCCTTCGCAGTCACTGGGCGATCACCGGGGCGGTGACTGGCGCGTGGCGCGGCCGGGCGCTATCGTTGCCGCACGGCTCATTAGGAGGGGCCCGACCGCATGAGACCCACCGCATGAGCCAGACTCATCCGCCGTTCTGGGACGCCGTCGACCGGATCCGCGCCGAGCGGCCGGGCTACCGGCGCGAAGCCTACGGCTTCGTCGTCGCCGCTCTCGGCCACACGGTCGATTCGCTGCCGGCCGAAAGGCTGACCGACCCAGAGCGCCGCCACCTGAGCGGCCAGGAACTGTTGCTCGGGGCGGTCGAGCTGGCGCGGCGCGAGTTCGGTTTGATGGCGCCGACCGTCTTCAAGGAGTGGGGCGTGCTGGCCTCCACCGACGTGGGCGAGATCGTCTTCCAGCTGGTCGAAGCAGGGCAGCTCAGCGCGCGAGGCGAGGACCGACGTGAGGACTTCGCCGGCGGGCCGGATTTGATGAGGGCGTTGAGCGATGGGCTGGACCTCGGAGTGCCCGTGCCGCGCGATCCATCGCCGCCGCCGCGCCCCGGCCCGATCGGCCTCGGCGGCGGCTCCGGAACCATCGCGTGAGGGCGCCTACGGGCACGGACGCCCGCGTTGACGTGGCGCGACGGTTTCGGCATACACGATGAGGACCTACCTCCGCCTGCTGGGATATCTGAAGCCGTATCGCGCGCGCTTCGCGATGGCCCTGGGCTGCATGGTGATCTACGCGCTCATGTCGGCGATGGCGCTCGGCATGATCTCCCCGTTCATGCAGGTACTGTTCGAGCGGGTCGGCGATCAGCAGGTGCAGTCCCTTGCGCTCCCGGGGCAGAGCAGCCCCACCCGCACCCTCGAGCTGGCGCGCGAGCCGTTCCGCACGGACAACGTCCTCAGCTGGCCCGCGCTGCTGCGCGCCCGTGCCGAGCAGTCACTGGTGACGGCGCGCCCGCTGGTGGCGCTGGAACGCATCTGCCTTTTCATCCTGGTGGTGCTGTTGCTCAAGAACCTGGCCGACTATCTCCAATCCTTCCTGATGGTCTCGGTCGAGCAGGCGGCGGTGCGCGACCTGCGGGCGGCGCTGCTCGGCCAGCTCCAGCGACTCTCACTCTCCTTCTTTCACTCGAGCCGCACCGGTAGTCTAATCGCCCGGGTCACCAACGATGTCGAGTACCTGCGCGAGGCGCTGGCGACCGGCATCAGCAACCTGGTCAAGGGATCATTGACCCTGGCCGGGTGCCTGGCGTGGGCCTTTTACGCATCCTGGCGGCTGGCGCTGATCTCGCTGCTCGTGCTGCCGCCGCTGGCGCTGGCGCTGGGCGTGATCGGCCGCAAGATGCGCAAGCGCTCGGATGCCGCGCAGGAGCGGATGGGGGACCTGACCGCCATACTTCAGGAAAACATATCCGGCGCCCGCGTGGTCAAGGCGTTCGGCATGGAATCGTTCGAGCAGGGCAAGTTCGATCGAGCCAACCAGGCCTTCTTCCGCGCGTTCGTCCGCATGCGGCGGGTGGCCGCGGCGGCGCGCCCGATCAGCGAGGTCGTGATGGTGGTGGCGGCGGTCGGCATGTTGTGGCTGGGCGGGGTCGAGATCTTCACCCGCCAGACCCTGGCGCCGCACCAGTTCGTCCTGTTTGTCACCGCCCTGATGACCACATCGTCCCCGATCCGCAGCCTCTCGGAGCTGAACGCCAACATCCAACAGGGGCTGGCGGCCGCGCGCCGGTTGTTCACGCTGCTCGACACGGTGCCCGAGGTGCGGGACCT
>CAYONG010000061.1:0-5389 GCA_964405235.1 uncultured bacterium
TATCAAAGAGCTGATCGCGCGCGGCGATCTGAAGCGCTGCCTCATCGTCTGCCCCGGCAGCCTCGCCGAGCAGTGGCAGGACGAGCTGGGCCGGCGGTTCCACCTGCCCTTCGAGATCCTGACCAACGACAAGTTCGAGGCTGCCAGAACCGGCAACTGGTTCCTCGAGAACGACCTCGCCATCGCTCGCCTCGACAAGCTGTCTCGCAATGAGGACGTGCAGCAGAAGCTCAGCGCCCCGGACTGTCGCTACGACCTGATCGTCTGCGACGAGGCCCACAAGCTCTCCGCCACCTTTTTCGGCGGCGAGGTCAAGTACACCAAGCGCTACCGGCTCGGCCAGCTCTTGTCTGGTCTGACACGCCACTTCCTGCTGATGACCGCCACCCCGCACAACGGCAAGGAAGAGGACTTTCAACTATTCATGGCACTGCTCGATGGCGACCGCTTCGAGGGCAAGTTCCGCGACGGCGTGCATCAGGTGGAAGTCTCCGACCTTATGCGCCGTATGGTGAAGGAGAACCTGCTCAAATTCGACGGTCGGCCACTCTTCCCCGAACGCATCGCTTATACGGTCCCCTACAAGCTCTCCGATGCGGAGGCCCGCCTGTATAGGGAAGTGACCGAGTACGTCCGGGAGGAATTCAACCGGGCCGAGGCACTTCAGAACGACAAGCGTGCCGGCACTGTTGGTTTCGCGCTTACCATCTTGCAGCGGCGACTGGCGTCGTCGCCGGAAGCGATCTACCAGTCGCTGCGCCGTCGGCGCGAGCGCCTGGAGAAGCGCTGGCGTGAGCTGGATCTCCTGCAGCGCGGGGCTGCAGTACCCGCGCCAATCGTCGCCGGCCCGCTGCTCGACGCCGACGATGTCGACGATCTTGATGAAGCGCCCGAGAATGAGGTCGAGGCCGCCGAGGAGGAGATCCTTGATCAGGCGACAGCCGCCGCGACGCTCGCCGAGCTCAAGTTCGAAATAGCCACGCTCGGCCGCCTCGAAACCCTCGCCGCCGAAGTGCGCCGCAGCGGCCAGGACACCAAGTGGCGGGAACTCGCTCACCTGCTGGGCGAGATCTTCACACCGACAGCGCTGGGTGGCCGCGTCGCCGAGCCGACGGTGCCCTACGGCGCCGGTCCGATTCCAAAGCCCGTCCCTTCGCCGCGCCAGAAGCTCGTCCTCTTTACCGAGCATCGCGACACGCTCACTTACCTCGAGCGCCAGATCGGCTCGCTCCTCGGCCGGCCGGAGGCAGTGGTCCTGATCCACGGCGGGATGGGCCGCGAAGAGCGGCGCAAGGCGCAGGAGAGCTTCCTGCACGACCCCACTGTGCAGGTACTGCTCGCCACCGACGCCGCAGGCGAAGGCATCAACTTGCAGCGTGCGCACCTGATGGTGAACTACGACCTGCCGTGGAATCCGAACCGCCTGGAGCAGCGCTTCGGCCGCATCCATCGCATTGGACAGACCGAGGTCTGTCACCTGTGGAACCTGGTAGCCGAGGAGACGCGCGAGGGCGATGTCTATCGCCGGCTGCTGGAAAAGCTGGAAGAGGCGCGGCAGGCCCTGGGCGGACAGGTGTTCGACGTGCTCGGCCGCGTGCAGTTCGACGGCCGTCCGCTGCGCGATCTCCTAATCGAGGCTATCCGCTATGGCGATCAACCCGAGGTGCGTGCGCGCCTGACCCACGCCATCGAGCACGGCGTGGATCGATCTCACCTCGAGGGCTTGATCGAAGACCGCGCGCTCGCCCACGACGTGATGGATTCAAGCCGCGTGTCGCGCGTGCGGGAAGAGATGGAACGCGCCGAGGCGCGCCGCCTGCAGCCGCACTACGTTGAATCGTTCTTCCTCGAGGCCTTCAAGCGTCTCGGTGGCACCACCCGGCAGCGCGAACCACGCCGCTACGAAATTCCCAACGTGCCCGCCCCGGTGCGCAACCGCGACCGCCAGATTGGCACGGGTGACCCGGTGCTTACGCGCTACGAGCGCATCACCTTCGAAAAGGAGCTGATCGCGCCGCCGGGCCAGCCGCTCGCCGCCTTCGTCTGCCCGGGCCACCCGTTGCTCGACGCCGCCATTGATCTCACGCTCGAGCGCCACCGCGATCTCCTGAAGCGCGGCACACTGCTGGTGGACGAACGCGACCCCGGCTCGAGCCCGCGCGTACTCTTCACACTGGAGCACGCGATTCAGGACGCGAGCCTCCTGCCGTCTGGCGAGCGCCGCACCATCTCGCGCCGCATGCTTTATGTCGAGATGGACTCCGAGGGGCGCACACGCCATCTGCAGTACGCGCCATACCTGGACTACCGCCCGCTCGCCGAGAACGAGCCCTCGGTCGGCGACCTGCTCGCCCGGCCCGAGTGCGCCTGGATAACGCGCGCACTGGAGCAGAAGGCGCAGGGCCATGCCATCGCGCATGTGGTCCCCGAGCACATTGCCGAGGTGCGCGGCCGGCGCCTCACGTGGATCGAGAAGACCCGCGCCGCGGTGAAGGATCGTCTGACCAAAGAGATCACGTACTGGGACCACCGCGCCGAGCAGCTCAAGCTCCAGGAGCAGGCCGGCAAACCCGGCGCGCGGCTCAACTCGCAGGAGGCCCGCCGCCGCGCGGACGACCTACAGGCACGGCTCCAGCGCCGCCTTGCCGAGCTGGACCGCGAAGCCCAGATCTCGGCACTGCCGCCGGTGGTGCTGGGAGGACTCGTGGTCGTGCCGCTTGGGCTCGTTGCGGCGATGACCGGCCGTGCGCCTACGGTGGCCGCGCACCCCGTTGACACGCAGGCAGCGGCGGCGCGCGCTCGCGCCATCGTGATGGAGGCGGAGCGCAGCCTGGGTTTCGATCCGGTTGACCGCGAGTTGGAGAAGCTCGGCTACGACATCGAGAGCCGCGTGCTCGGCGGGCGGTTGCGTTTCCTCGAGGTCAAAGGCCGCGTGTCCGGGGCGGACACCATCACCGTGACCAAGAACGAGATTCTCTATAGCTTCAACAAGCCCGACGACTTCATCCTCGCACTCGTCGAGTTTCTGGACAGCGAGAACCACCGGGTTCGGTATGTGCGACGTCCTTTCGAGCGGACCGGTGTGACCACCGACTTCAATGGAGCAAGCGTCAACTTCCAGTTCGCCGATCTGCTGGGGCGATCGGGAGAACCCTCATGAGCCTGGCCAGCGAACTTGATGCGGCGTTGAAGGCCATGGAGGCCAGCTTTCATGTCAGGTCGATTGCGACCTTCGCCCCGGACTTGGCATGTGCTCCGGCTGGAGATGTCGCGGCCAAATGGCTCGATGCCAACTACCCCAGCTTCGATCAGTTTCCGGTCAAGCGGCAGGACCAGACCGTGGGTATCTTGTATCGAGAGATTAATCATGGCGACAAGACCGTTCTCCAAGCGATGTGCCCCTTGAATGAGGGGCTGATTGTCTCGGCGGATATGCCGATCGCCGAACTCATTCCTCAGTTGCGCGAGAATCATTGCCGTCTTGTGCTACGAGGTGGGGCCATCGACGGTCTGGTCACTCAGAGCGATTTGCTCAAACTGCCCGTGCGCATGATGCTATTCGGCCTGATAAGTCACTTGGAACTCTGTCTTCGGTCCGTGATTCGCGAGCGCCTGCCCGAGCGAGAGTGGCTCGAAGTTCTGCCGCCTGGGCGGCGCGGTGCCGTGGTCGGCGAAGCTATGAAGCTCAGCGGGGCTCGATTCGAGCCCGACTCCCTGGAGCTGACCAACTTCAATGATGTCGTACACGTGCTGTCGCCGCAGCCGGATCTGGGCATGAAGTTCCGTGAGGACATGGACGCGATTCGAGGTCTGCGGAACGAAATTGCGCACTCCAAGACCTTCATCAGCTCGCCGGAGGATACTCAACTGTTTGTCGATCGATTTGTCCATATCACCGAATGGATCGAGCGCTTATCACCTTTGTCCAAGGTCGGACAATGACCGAGGTCCGCAAGAAGCTCATCGAAGTCGCGCTCCCGCTCGAGGCCATCAACAAGGCCTGCGTGCGGGAGAAGTCGATCCGCCACGGCCACCCGAGCACGCTGCACCTGTGGTGGGCGCGGCGGCCGTTGGCGGCGGCGAGGGCGGTGATCTTTTCGCAGATGGTGGACGATCCGTCGGCCTACGTGGACGTGCTCAGAGCGGACGCGAAGCTGCACCGGAAGGCGGAGACCGCCCTCAAGGCCCGCCTGAAGTTGTGGGAGGAGGCCCGCGCCCTCGCCAAGAAGGCCAAGGGAACCGGGCTCTCGGCCCCGGAGCCGGGCCCGGCACCGACGCTTGACGAGATGTTGGCCGACGGGGAGCGCCAGAGGCTGTTCCGCATCATCGAAGACCTCGTGCTGTGGGAGAACACCACCAACGAGACGGTGCTGCAGGCGGCGCGCGATGAGATCTGGCAGAGCTGGCGGCGCGCCTGCGCCGAGAACGCCGACCATCCGCGGGCGAAGGAGCTGTTCGACCGCAAGAAGCTGCCCGCCTTCCACGACCCCTTCGCCGGCGGCGGGGCGCTGCCGCTGGAGGCGCAGCGGCTCGGGCTCGAGAGCTACGCCAGCGACCTGAACCCGGTGGCGGTGCTGATCAACAAGGCGATGATCGAGATCCCGCCCAAGTTCGCGGGCAAGCCGCCGGTGAATCCCGAGGCGCGTAGGGATAAGTCGCTTATCGCCCGGGAGTGGAAGGGCGCGCAGGGCCTCGCCGAGGACGTGCGCTACTACGGCCAGTGGATGCGCAACGAGGCCGAGAAGCGCATCGGGCACCTCTATCCGAAGGTCGAGGTCACCGCCGAGATGGCCAAGGCGCGGCCAGACCTGAAGCCGTACGCGGGCCGCAAGCTCACCGTGATCGCCTGGCTCTGGGCGCGCACGGTCAAGAGCCCGAATCCGGCCTTCGGGCAGGAGGACGTGCCGCTCGCCTCGACCTTCATGCTCTCCACCAAGGCGGGCAAGGAGGCGCATGTCGAGCCGGTAGTCGAGAACGGCGGCTACCGCTTCACGGTGAAGGTCGGCAAGCCGAAGGACGCGGAGGGGGCGAAGAACGGCACCAAGCTCGCGCGCGCAAACTTCGTGTGTTTGATGTCAGGTGCGCCGATCGCGGGTGACTATATCAAGGCCGAAGCCCAGGCCGGGCGTATGGGCGCGCGGCTGATGGCGATCGTCGCCGAAGGGGATCGCGGGCGCGTGTACCTCGCACCGACGACGGAGCACGAGGCGGCGGCGCTCGAGGCGAAGCCGGATTGGAGACCAGAAGTCGAGTTCTTCCAGCAGGCACTCGGTTTTCGCGTCGGCAACTACGGCCTGACGAAGTGGAGTGACCTATTTACCGCCCGCCAACTCGAAACGCTGACCACACTATCTGACATCGTGCAAGAGGTGTATGTGCGCGCGACGGC
>CAYONG010000062.1:0-7172 GCA_964405235.1 uncultured bacterium
CCGTGAGGAGGAGGACGGCGAGCAGCGTGACGCGAAGCGGGGGCAGGATCATGTCGGGCCTTCGAGTTGGAGACGAAGGGGGGCAGGACGGCGGGCAGCATAGCAGAGGGGTGGCCGCCGCGTTGCGCCCCGCCGGGCGACCTCCTAGACTCTGTCTGAACGCCGCGAGGTCCAGGGCCGGACGGTTCCCACCCTTCCTTTAAGGAGTCTCCCGCTTGGCATCCCGTCCCCGCACCTTTGGTGAGCTCAAGGCCGCCGGCCACCGCCTGCGCACCGTCAAGCAGGAGCTGCGCACCAACCTCATCGCCCGGCTGCGCGCTGGCACACCGCTCTTTCCCGGAATCGTCGGGTACGAGCACACGGTGCAGCCCCAGATCGTCAACGCCCTCCTTTCGCACCACGATTTCATCCTGCTCGGCCTGCGTGGGCAGGCGAAGACCCGTCTTCTGCGCGCGCTGGTGCAGTTCCTGGATGAATGGATTCCGGCGATCGAGGGGTGTCCCCTGCACAGCGATCCGCTCCATCCGCTCACGCACCACGCGCGGGTGATGATCGAGGCGCGCGGCGACGACGCGCCGATCGAGTGGATCGCGCGCGAGGCGCGCTACCAGGAGAAGCTCGCCACCCCCGACGTCACCATCGCCGACCTGATCGGCGACATCGACCCGATCAAGGCGGCGACGCTCAAGCTCGATTATTCGGACGAGCGCGTCATCCACTACGGCATCATCCCGCGCACCAACCGCGGGATCTTCGCCATCAACGAGCTGCCCGACCTGCAGCCGCGCATCCAGGTCGGCCTGCTGAACATCCTCGAGGAGAAGGATTTTCAGATCCGCGGCTTCCCGGTGCGGATGCCGCTCGACATACAGGTCGTGTTCTCGGCCAACCCCGAGGACTACACCAACCGCGGCAACATCATCACGCCGCTGCGCGACCGCATCAGCTCGCAGATCGTCACCCACTACCCGATGACGCGCGAGCAGGGCATGGCCATCACCGCGCAGGAGTCATGGGTGGAGCGCGACGGCAGCGTCGCGGTGGTGATCCCGGCGTTCATGCGCGAGCTGGTGGAGGAGGTCGCCGTCCAGGCGCGCAAGAGCGAGTACGTGGACCAGAACTCCGGGGTCTCGGCGCGCCTGCCCATCGCGCTGATCGAGAACCTGGTCTCGAATGCCGAACGCCGCGGCCTCGCCACGGGCGAGACGAAGGTATGGGCCCGGGTGTGCGATCTGCAGCAGGCGGTCTCGGCGGTGAGCGGGAAGGTGGAGCTGGTGCTCGAGGGCGAACAGGAAGGGGCGATGAACGTCGCCCGCGCCCTGCTTGGGCGCGGCGTGAAGTCGCTGTTCTCGCAGCGATTCCCCGACGCCTACAAGCCGAAGCGCGTGCGGCGCCAGCCCGGTGCCCCCGCGCCGCCCGCAGAGGGGGAGGACCTCGCCTCGTCCGAGTATCGGTCAATCCTCGAGTGGTTCGCGAGCGGCAACCACGTCGCGATCTCGGACGACATGCCGCATGCCGAGTACGCCAAGCAGCTCACGGCGGTGAAGGGGCTCGAGCGGCTGACGGCCAAGCACCTACAGTCCGGCTCGCCCGAAGAGGCGGCGGTGGCGATGGAGCTGGTGCTCGAAGGGCTGCACCAGAACTCGATCCTCTCGCGCGAGCGTGGCGAGGGCGCAACCACCGCCTACAAGGACATGCTGAAGAGCATGCTGTCGGGGTTGGCTGCGGACGACTAGCGAGCATGAACGGGGAGGCCGTAATGAAGCACTGGGGATGGGCAGTGTTGATGGCCTTACTGATCGCGACCGGCGCGTGGGCCCAGTCGGAGATGCGGGTCTCGACGATCAAACCGCAATACCTGCCGCCGGCGGAGCTGGCACGGATCCTGGGAGTCCGGGCGCGCGACGGTCGTGAAGTGCTCGAGTGGCGGGCGGGCAACGACATTCGTTCGGTCGAGATCCGTCGAAACGACGCCGCTAACCTCGTCATGATCATCGGGGAGTCGGGCGACGTGGCGGCAGCCGAGGCCATGGTGAAGGCGACCGATGTCGCACCACGCCAGATCATGATCGAGGCGAAGATCGTGGAGGTGAACAGGACTCGCCTGAGCGATCTCGGGTTCGACTGGTCCGACATCTCGGCCAGGTTCGGTGGCCGGTTCGACCACCGGCAGCTGTACCGAAAGTCAACCAACGATTACGGCACCGGGAGTTACGAATCGCGATCGAAGGGCACCGACCGCTCGAGCTTGTTCGACGCAAGCGCAAGCGTGTTCACCAATCTCCGGATCCTGGAGCAGGCCGGTGCCGCGACGCTCCGTGACGCGCCGCGCATCCTGACGCTGAACAACCGGCGCGCGACCATCCTCGATGGCAAGCGGGTCACTTACATCACCCGGTATTCGAGCTACACGAACCTGTTCGAGACCGACACGTTGGACGCCGGCCTCACGCTCAGCGTCGTCCCCTCTCTCGGCGAGAGCGGCTATCTTACGCTCGACGTGCGCGCGGAGCTGACGAGCCTTTCGGACAACATCTCGGGCAGCCCGGTCAAGGACGGACAGATCGTCGAGAACACAGTGCTCGTGAAGGACGGCGAAACGGTGCTCCTGGGGGGTTTCCAGCGGACCATCGAGAAGCGCACTCAGCGCCGGTTCCCCGTTCTCGGCAGGTTCATCCCATTCCTTTTCTCGCGGGAGATCGTGACCACGAGCACCCTCGAGAATTTTGTCGCCATCACGGCGCACGCCGTGGATCTCGCCGCGGGCGTAGACGAGCGCACGCGCGGCGTGCTCGAGCCCGTCGAGCCGCAGGACCAGAGGAAGTAGAAGGGACTCGACCAGGCACGAGCCATGCGCTTCGACTACTCCAGATGGCAGGGCCCACGCCCCGAGGATCTCCAGTTCATCCGGCAGATGATGGAGATCTACCGCAACCTGCTGCTCCAGACCGGCGGCGACGCCGACGAAGCGCTGCGCTGGATGGAACATTTCGGCGAGCAGTACGGATTCTTCAACGACACGTTCGGCATCGCCGAGTTCAAGAAGCTGCTTGAGCAGACCGGCGAGGCCGAGCGCACCCCGCAGGGCTTCAAGGTCACGCCCAAGGGGGAGAAGCGCATCCGCCAGGATTCGCTGAACGAGATATTCTCGACGCTGCAGGCGGGCGGTCCGGGCGACCATCGCTCGCCGGTGGCGGGCAAGGGCGGAGAGCGGCTCTCCGAGACGCGGCCCTACCGGTTCGGTGACAACCTCTCGGACCTCGACCCGCTTGGCTCGGTCGGCCGTGCGGTGATGAACCACGGCATCGAGGACCTGTCCCTGACCGAGGACGACCTCCAGGTGTTCGAGACCGAGCACCTCTCGGCCTGCGCCACCGTACTGATGGTGGACATCAGCCACAGCATGATCCTCTACGGCGAGGATCGCATCACTCCGGCCAAGAAGATCGCGCTCGCGCTCTCGCAGCTCATCCAGACCCGCTACCCGCGCGACACCCTGGACGTGGTGCTATTCGGCGACGAGGCGGTGCGGGTGCCGCTCCGGGATCTGTTGAAGATCCAGGCCGGGCCCTATCACACGAATACGAAGGCCGGTCTCCAGCTGGCCCAACGCGTGCTCGCATCACGCAAAGGCGTCAACAAGCAGATCTTCATGATCACCGACGGGAAGCCGTCCGCGATCCACGAGCACGGACGGATCTACAAGAATCCGTTCGGGCTCGACCCCAAGATCGTGAACAAGACGCTGGAAGAGGCGGCGTACTGTCGGCGCAAGGGTGTCACCATCACCACCTTCATGCTGGCGACTGACTACCCGCTGCTCGATTTCGTGCGCAAGCTCACCGCGCTCAACCACGGCCGCATCTACGAGACCGACCCGAACAACATCGGGGCTTACGTGTTCCGCGACTTCGTGAGGAACCGGCGGAAGCGGCTGCACTGAGCGACGGGCGGTACCGCCGGGCCGCATGGGTGAGACCTCGTCGACCGAGGCTACTTCAGGACGCTGACCAGGCTCGAATAGTCATCAGTCCAGAGCGGGCTGGCCGTGGCGAGCCGCAGTCTCCGCCAGCGCGCGTCGGCGATCAGCGGGCCCAGATCCCGCTGCTTGCGCGCCACCACGGCCCACGATGATGGCTCTATCCCGCGCGCAGCGTCTGCCTTTGACGGGCTGCCGTCCACGCGCATGCGGTTCGCGAGGCCGGCATCGAGGGTGATCCGGGCGACCACCCGCTCGAGGTCGAAGTGCCGATTGGAGAGATGCAACGCCAGCACGCCGCCCGGCTTGATGCGTTCGAAGTACTGGCGGAACGCCTCGCGGGTCAGCAGGTGAACCGGGACGGCATCCGAGGTGTAGGCGTCCAGTACCAGCACGTCGTAGCGCGTGGTGTCGGCCGCGAGGCTCAGGCGGGCGTCCCCGAGCAGCACGCGGGGCGTTACCGGAGAACTACCCAGATAGCAGAACCAGTCGGTGTTGGAGGCGATGCGGACCACGGCCGGATCGATCTCGAAATAGGTCCATCGCTGGCCCGGCTCCGCGTACGCGCTCAATGCCCCAGTGCCGAGCCCGACCACGCCGATGTTCGCGGCTTGCGGCGCGCGGCCAAACGTCGCGAACACCTGGCCTGTGGGGCCTGCCCGATGGTAGTAGCTCAGCGGCTCGTCGCAGCGCTTGGGCTCGACCCATTGCATGCCGTGCAACGTGGTTCCGTGCACGAGGCGGTGCATCAGGCCTTCCGGGGTGCGCACGGTCTGCACCCGGTGAATGCCGAAGAAGCTGCGCTCCGCGTGGAGGGTCGAGCGATCGGAGTTGCTGGCGAGTGGAGACAGCAGGACAACGCCCCCGAGCGCCAGGCCGAAGCGCATGGGCCGCTGCCGCAGCGCAAAGAGCGGGAAGCACAATAGCGTGACGAGGAGCACGTACTCGGCCCTGAGCCACTCATGGCCGAACGAGCGAACGAGGAGGATGACGGCGATCACGCCGGCGGTGAAGGTCAGGGCGACGATCACGTCGCGTCCGAGAGATCCCGGCCGGCCCGTGCCGTGAGCCGGCGGCGCTACGCCATCGACCAGGAGAGGTCCCGGGATCTCCAGGGAGGAACGCCGCAGCGGCCACATCGGAGCCAGCAGACAGGCGATCACGAGCGCCAGGGGATACTCGGCGACCGATCTGAAGACGAGCGGCGCGACCAGTGCGTTGAACGCGCCCCCCAGCGCGCCGCCAGCCGCCACCCACACGTAGAACTCCGTGAGATGGGCGACGCCGGGACGATCCCGCGCGAGCACGCCATGACAGGTCAAGCCCAGCGTGAACAGCGCAAACAGGTGGAGTCCGGCCACGAACCACAGGGGCTCCGAGGCGTGGGAGACGAGGACGATCAGGACTCCGAGCACGGCGAAGACCTGGAGCCGTGACAGCAGAACGGTCGGAATCAGCGCTCGCCCGGCGAAGGCCAAGATGAACGTCATGAGATAAACCGCGAGCGGGACGATCCAGAGCAGCGGCACCGCGACGAGGTCCATCGACAGGTGCGTCGTGACCCCGAGCATGAGGCTCGAAGGGGCGAACGCGAGCATCAGCCAGTGGAGCCGACGTCGCAGGCTCAAGCGATCGTCGGCGGGCGAGAGGGCCTGTTCGGGTAGGCCATCCCCAGCGCCATGCGCCGCAAGCCCACGTCGTGCGGCCAGCGCGCACGCCCCGATCAGGAGGAGCAGCAGGACGTAGCCTGCGCTCCACCCGCGTGACTGCTCCTGCAGCGTCCAGCGTGGCTCGAGGAGGAAGGGATAGGCGAGCAGGCCCAGCATGCTGCCGATGTTGCTCGCAGCGTACAGAAAATAGGGATCGCGAGCGTGCGCGTGTCCGGTATGTGCGAACCACCGCTGGAGCAGCGGCCCCGTGGTCGAGAGGAGCAGGAACGGCAGCGCCACGCTGGACGCCATGGTCAGGAGCAGCCACGCGACCGGATCGCCGCCCGGTGGAGGTGTCTGCTCCGGACGCAGCCGCAGCGGCAGCACGCAGAACGCGGCAAGCAGGAGCGCGAGATGAACAATCCACCAGCGCGGCCCCCGGCGGCTCAGCGCGTGCGCGTAACCGTATCCAGCGAGCAGCGTGACCTGGTAGAAGACCATGACGGTGTTCCAGACCGACGGCGAGCCGCCGAGCAGCGGCAGCACCATGCGCCCGTACATCGGTTGGACCGCGAACATGAGCGCGGCGGATACGAACAGAGTCAGTGAGAACAACAGGAGCATCCGTGTCTCCAGGGGCGCCGGGGTCGTTCGGGCCCATCCACAGGATGATCGGCCCGACCGCGCCGAGCCTGAACGCCGAACGCAGCAATGCGCTGCGGCATCGGTTTCAGGCCCGTAGCGGGGGGAATCTCCCCCTGCGTCTGGGTGGTGTGGCGCAGCCCGGGCCGAGTAGGTCCCAGCTCGAGGCGGCGCACCCGCGGCACCGCCGGATCTTGAGGGTCGGCTTGATTCGCCTCGCCGTGGCGCGGAGGTTGCATTGCATCATGAAAGGGAAGTGTGGAGGGACGGAAGAGAGCCCGCGAGAAGGTGACATGAGTTCACGACATCCCGAGCAGGTCCAAGCCGCGGCGGTACGGCCGCGCGAGCGCGCAGCCGTACGGCTTGCGCAGGGCGTCATGGCCCTGGCATTCGCTCTCGCCCTGACCGGCGCGACGTTCGGCACCGATGTCGCCGAGGGGGCGGGGGTCACGGTGAGCCCGACCTCGGGCCTCACCACCACGGAAGCCGGCGGCACCGCGCAGTTCACGGTGGTGCTCCAGACCCAGCCGACCGACGACGTCATCATCGGACTGTCCACTTCGGACGCCACCGAGGGCACGATCTCGACGGCCAGTCTGAAGTTCACCCTCACCGACTGGGACACGCCGCAGACCGTGACCATCACGGGCGTCGATGATCTGGTGGACGACGGTGACGTTGCGTACTCGATCGTCAGCGCGGCGGTTGTGAGTCTCGATGGGACCTACAACGGCGTCGATCCCGATGACGTCCGAGTGACCAACACCGACAACGACGCGTCAGGGATCACGGTCAATCCGACCTCGGGGCTCGTCACCAACGAAGCCGGCGGCACCGCCCAGTTCACGGTGGTGCTGACCAGTCAGCCGACGGCCAACGTGAACATCGGCCTCTCGAGCTCG
>CAYONG010000063.1:0-1591 GCA_964405235.1 uncultured bacterium
AGGTCTCCCTCCAGTTCCAGCCGCACTGCGCGCGCCGCGCCAGCCACTTCGCCATCTGCTCGGGGGTCGCTCGTCGCATGCGGCGCATCCTGCCGCACGAAACCCCCGGGCGGGAGAGTGGGCGTCACCGAACGGTTACGACTGTACCACCCCGTGCAGTCACCCCGGAACGCGGATCTCGCGGACGACGGCCACGACATCGCCGCTGAGGACCTGCGGTGCGGGCCGAGGCGCGGGCGCCGCGGGGTGCAGTATTCATCGTCAAGCTGCCCTCCGGAGAAGCCGGGGGCGATTCGGGTTCTGCCGAGCCGGCGTGGGTGTAGCACCGGATGCTTTGACACACTCTTCCCTCGCGGATAATCTCTTTCGCTCACTCTGCGGGGCTCTGCTGACATGATCGGAAAGACAGTCTCCCACTATCGCGTCCTGAGCCGGCTGGGTGGCGGCGGCATGGGCGTGGTGTACAAGGCAGAAGACCTCAAGCTCGGCCGCCAGGTGGCCCTCAAGTTCCTGCCGCGCGAGATGGAAGCAGACACCCAGGCGCTGGAGCGCTTTCAGCGCGAGGCGCGCACCGCCTCCTCCCTCAACCATCCCCACATCTGCACCATCCATGCGGTGGATGAGCATGAGGGCCAGCACTTTATCGCCATGGAGTTGCTCGAGGGCGAGACCCTCAAGCACCACATCCAAGGCAAGCCCCTCGAGACGCAGCGACTGCTCGAGCTGGCCCTCCAGATCGCGGAAGCCCTCGAGGCTGCGCACGCCAAGGGCATCGTTCACCGCGACATCAAGCCCGCCAACATCTTCGTGACCGGGCGCGGGCAGGCCAAGGTGCTCGACTTCGGCCTCGCCAAGCTCGAGGTGGCACGGCTGCGGGCGGGAGCGGCTGGATTGTCGACCATGGACACGGCCGCGGCCGACCTGCACCTGACCAGCCCCGGCTCCACGGTGGGCACGGTGGCCTACATGTCGCCGGAGCAGGCACGGGGTGACACGCTGGACGCTCGCTCGGACATCTTCAGCTTCGGGGCGGTGCTGTACGAGATGGCGACGGGGGCCCTGCCGTTCGCCGGCGGCACCTCGGCCGTGATCTTCGACGGCATCCTGCACCAGACGCCCGCCGCGCCGACGCGGCTCAATCCGAAGCTGCCCGCGGAGCTCCAGCGCATCACTCAGAAGGCAATGGAGAAGGACCGGCGGCTCCGCTACCAGGGGGCCTCGGAACTCCGCTCGGACCTCCTGCGGCTCAAGCGCGACCTCGAATCGGGCAACACGGCGGCCGCGGGGACCGACAGCGGCCGTGCCGCGTCCCAGCACAGGGAACGCTCGGTGGCCGTGCTGTACTTCGAGAACCTGAGCGGAGCCAAGGACGACGAATACTTCCGCGACGGCATGACCGAGGACGTCATCACCGAGCTCGCCAACATCGCCGAGATCCGGGTCTTCCCGCGGCCCAGCGTGCTCAGCTATCGCGACAAGTCGATCGACCCGGCGCAGGTGGGCAAGGAGCTGAACGCCGCCTACGTGCTGGGCGGCAGCCTGCGCCGCGCCGGCAACCGGCTGCGCGTCAACGCCAACCTGGTGGAGACGG
>CAYONG010000064.1:0-7022 GCA_964405235.1 uncultured bacterium
GGTGGTGTTGACCCCCTGGCCTCCGGGGCCGCCAGCGCGATAGACGTCGACGCGCAGGTCCTTCTCCTCAACCTGGACGTCCACCTCTTCCACCTCGGGCAGCACCGCGACCGTGGCGGCCGAGGTGTGGATGCGGCCCGAGGCTTCGGTGTCGGGCACGCGCTGCACGCGGTGGACACCGCTCTCGAACTTCATCACCCGGTACACCGACTCGCCGGCGAGCGAGAAGATGATCTCCTTGAACCCGCCCACCTCGGACGGACTCGAGCTCATCGCCTCCTGCTTCCAGCCGCGCTTCTCGGCGAACTTGGAGTACATGCGATGGAGGTCGGCGGCGAACAGCGAGGCCTCGCCGCCCCCGGCGCCGGCCCGGATCTCGACGATCACGTTCTTGTCGTCATCGGGGTCGCGCGGCAGGAGCTGCTGCACCAGATCGGCCTCGAGCTTCTCGCGCCGCTCCAGCAGCTCTGGCAGCTCGGCCTGCGCGAACTCGGCGAGTTCGGCATCGCCGGAGGCGACCGCGGCCTCGTCGTCGCGGATGGTCTGGTCCGTCTTACGGTACTCGGCCAGCGTCTTCATGGTGTTCCCAAGCCGGGAACGCTCGCGCGAGAGATCCCGCAGCTTCCTGGGGTCGCTCGCCACCTCGGGCCGGCCGAGCAGGTCGGTGAGCTCGGCGAAGCGCGCTTCGGACTTCTTCAAAGCCTCCCACATCGCCTTCTCGCTCATTGGACAAACACCACCTCGGCCCGGGCGTCGGCCCCCTTCGCCTCGAGCGCCACCACCGCCTCGTCGCCACGCACCCGCTCGAGCGCCGCGATCGCCACCGCGCACATGGAGAGATCGGGCTCGCGGGTGGTGAGCCGCTGGAACTGGAGTCCCGGCCACACCAGCCAACGGACGATCGGGCGGTCCGCGTAGCGGCCCGAGAGCCGGATGAACTCGAAGGCCACACCGGCGATGAGCGGCATGCAGGCGATGCGCAGCAGGTGATCCCCGAGCCCCTGGGGCCGGCCGATGAACGTGAACGCGACGACGCTGATGACCACCACCAGGAACAGGAACGAAGTCCCGCAGCGCGGGTGGAGTCTCGGAAAGGTCTGCACGCTCTCGGGCGTCAGAGGCGCACCGTTCTCGAGCGCGTGGATGGCCTTGTGCTCGGCACCGTGGTAGCCGAGCACGCGCGCCAGCTCCTTCCACTGGCTGATGAGCAGCAGGTAAAGCACGAATGCGAGAAGGCGGAAGAGCCCATCCACCAGGCCGAAGCGGATGCGATCGTGGAAGCCGAGCCAGCCGGTGAGGCGCGCCGGGAGCACTACGAACAGGAGGATGCCGAGCCCGAGCGAGATCAAGACGGTCAGGATCTGCGCCGCGCCGCGCAGCAGGGACGGCCTGGCGGGCGCGGCCGCACCCGCGCCCGCGGCGCCCTCGGCGGCGGGCTTGGATCGCTCCTCGTCGCGGGTGGCCTCATCGGCGCTGAAATTGAGCGCGCTGATGCCGAGGAAGAGCGTCTCGAACAACGAGACCGCGCCCCGCACGACCGGGAGCGAGATACCCTTGTAGCGCCGGGTGATCGAGACGAACGGACGCTCCATGAAGGCGAGCGAGCCGTCCATACGGCGTACCGCGACTGCCACCCGCGAGGGCGAGCGCATCATAACGCCCTCGATGACGGCCTGGCCGCCGACGGGAAGGAACGGCATCGGGTGTCCTCCTGGATATGCCAACGGCCCCCGGCTGGGACGCCTGGTCCCGGGCCGGGAGCCGTGGATGGGTCGCTAGGACTTCGCGGGCTCGGGCTGCTCCGCGGCCTTGGACGCGTCGGCCTCGCCGCCCTTCACGTACTTGCGGCGGAAACGCTCGATGCGGCCGGCCCTGTCGACCAGCTTCTGCTTGCCGGTGAAAAACGGGTGGCAGTTGGAGCAGATGTCGAGATGGATCTTCCCGTCGCTCGCCGTGGCCTTCATGGTGGTGCGGGTTTCCCACTCGGTCGAGCACCCATAGCAATGGAAGGTGCGTGGCTCGTAGGCGGGATGGATACCGGCTTTCATGGTCAACCTCCGAATCGGCGGCGTTCCCCGGGCATGGTGGCGCCCCTCCGGTTGTCGGAGGGCGCCCCGAAGACGGCTCGGGCGCTCCGCGTGGCTCAGTGCGAGAAACGGCGAGGCATTATGCCGTAAAGGGGACCGGGATGCCAGGCGCAAACTCTTGCGCAAACTCTTGCCGAAACGCCGGCGATAGAGCTAGCATTCTGACCAGGGTAAGACTCGCCCGGGGAGCGCGTTGCCCTCCACTGGACGTCATGAAGAGGAGAGTCGACGTGAACATGGCGCGTGCGTGGCGGCGGCTCCTGCCGGTGATGGCCGTGCTGGGGCTGGTGTCCTGCTCCGATCGGATGCCGAGCCAACCGCGAGTCGGCAACTTCGAGGCCACGCCGATTAGCGGCGCTCCGCTGGACTCCACGCTCGAAGCGAGCCGGGCGCTCTGGTTCGCCTCCCGCATCGATGCGTATCGGTATCGCTTTCGCTGGGAGTGCTATTGCGTGCCCGACTACGTTCGGGTGGTCGATATCACGGTGGTGAACAGGACGATCATATCCGTGGTCGACGCCGAAACCGGGGAGCCGCTCGCCACGCAGGCTGCGGCGCAGTATCGGACGATCGAAGGGCTCTTCGATTTCGTTCGCGAATCCATCGACTATCCGGCAGCGTCGATTCACGCCGTCTTCGACTCGAACCTCGGCTACCCATCGGTGGCCTATGTAGACTACGTGGCCGGTATCGCGGACGAGGAACTGGGCTTTCGCGTCTACGCGCTGAGTCCACTCCAGCGACGGTAGATCGAGTTCGCCGACGGGGCCACAACGCCTCGAGCCACACCGCCGCTTGCCCGCCGGGCTCGCGGTCCCGGCCCCGCCTCAAGCCCGCTCGGGCGGAGTCGCGGTCTTGAGCCGTGCCCCGTACTTGGCCCGCAGCTTCGCCACCTTGGGCGTGATGGTGGCGCGGCAATAGGGTTGCTCCGAGTTCTCCCGGTAGTAGCCCTGATGGTGGTCCTCGGCCGTGTAGAACGTGGTCATTTGCGGCACTTCCGTGACGATCGGGGCTTCGAAGACGCCCTGCCGCCCCAGCTCGGCGATGACCTCCCCCGCGACCTGCTGCTGCTCGGGCGAGTGGAAGAAGATCGCCGAGCGGTATTGAGTGCCCTGGTCGTGGCCCTGGCGGTTTAGCGTCGTCGGGTCGTGGAAGGCGAAGAAGATCTCGATCAGATCCCGGTAGCTCAGGACCACTGGGTCGAAGGTGATCTGGACGACCTCGGCATGCCCGGTGGCGCCGGTGCAGACCTGCTTGTAGGTCGGATTCGCGGGGGCGCCGCCGGCGTACCCGGAAACCACCCGCTCGACGCCCTGTAGTTGCTCGAACACGGCCTCCAGGCACCAGAAGCAGCCACCCGCCAGGGTCGCGACTTCACGGAGTTCTGTCATGAAGCCTCCTCCGTCAAGAGTTGCGGTTCGCACCCGGAAGACGGCGGCGGGCGGTAGATGTGACCGCGAGCCGCGGGCGGGAACATCTCATGACCTGGAACGCCGGGCCACCATCCACCCCGCCCCCAGGAGACCGGCGATGAGGCAGGAGACATGGAGGACCGCCACGCCGGAAGGCTCGAGCACCCACGTGGTCTCGGCCAGCGGCCGGAGCGCGCGCACATCGCGGTGCATCAGCCCGTCCAGCAGCGAATGGGATACCCCGCCGAGCAACCCCCCGACGAGCACCGCGCCCATCCGGGCATCGCCGCGCGGCATAGGGGCGCCGGCCACGGTCCACCTTCGCGCCAGTACCCCGAGCGCGGCGCCGACCCCGAGCCCGACCAGACCCGCGCCCCAGACCGTATGGAGCCAGAGGTGGACAGGATACCCGCCGCGCAGGATGAAGTAGCGCGGCTCGAGATCGATCGCCACCCGACTCGCCACAAGGCGGTGAGCGAGACCCACCGCGGGGCGGCGCCCTTCAGGAGCAGGCCCGGGCCGAAGTGGAATGGTGTGAACGGCATTACCGCGCCGAGCACGCCGGTCGCGCCGACTCGCCTGTCTGCGTGAGCGCGACGCTGCTCACTTGCCGATGTACTTCCAGTTGCGCACCTTGCCTTCGGCCATCCATTCGACCGCGGTCTCGAGCCGCCGCAGGCGCGTCCCCTCGCCCCTGGCTTCGACCACCCACTCCACGTATTCCTTCCTGTTGCTGAAGCTAAAGCCCTTGAAGGTCTTGAGCGCCTGCGTGTTCTTGCGCAGCGCGGCCATGAAGTACTCGGGGACTTCCAGCTTCTTCTCCCCCGATGACCGGGACTTCACGGGCCGCTTGACGCCCAGCTCGTTGAGGGCGACGGCCTGCTTCAGAAAGCCGCGCAGAGCCCACTCGCTCGGCAGGTCCGAGATGGCCGTGATCCGGCCGAACTGTCCCATCGCGCTGTCGTCGGATTTGAGCGCGCCCCGGCCCGGCCCGGAGAGCAGAGCACCCTTCCAGAACCCGAACGCGCAGTGCTGCTTGAACGAGGCCATGCTGCACAACACGCCCTTGTACTCGAAGTGAGGGAAGCCCCACTTGAGCGTCTCCTCCACCTGCGGACACCACTTGTGCACCAGGCTGCGCAGGTGCTTGAGGATCGGCCGGGCGAACGGAGCGGATCGCTCGATGTACTCGTCGACTCGGGGGTCTTTCTCTCCCATGGCGTTCTCCTGTCGGTTCGGCCCGGTCGAGCGGCCCTTTCTCTTACACGTTGAGCTGGGGACCGGATGCTAGCGGAGGGCAGGTGGGTGTGCCAGAGAGCCTCGCGGGAGCTCGCGGGAGCCTCGCGGGTTCGGGATGGGCGTGCTTGGGTCGGGCGGACGCGGCCCCGGGATCCTCCGTGCAACCTATTGTCCACCCCGCACGTCCTACTGACCACAAGCCAAATCCGGTCACCAGTCCTGGAGGCCCCATGCGGGCGACCGCAGACGCGCCCGACCTGCCCACCCGCGTGCTCGATGCCGCCGACCGGCTGCTGGCGCGCCACGGCTATCGCAAGATGACCGTGGACGATATCGCCGCCGAGGCCGGCATCGGCAAAGGGAGCGTCTACCTGGCGTTCGCGAGCAAGGAGGAGGTGGCGCTCTCCTGCATCGATCGCATGGTGAACGGGCTGCTCGCGGAGTTGCGCCGGCTCGCCGAAGAGCCCCGTCCGCACCTCGAGCGCCTGCGCGCGATGCTGGTCCGGCGCGTCATGGGTCGCGTGGACTACGCACGCACACACGTGGCCAGCATGGACGCCATGCTCGCCGCCGTACGTCCGGCGTTCCTGGTCCGGCGAGCGCGGCACTTCGCGATCGAGGCCGAGGTGTTCGCGGCACTGCTCACCGCGGCCGCTCAGGCGGGCACGGCGCGGGACGTGGACGCACCCACTGCCGCTGCCGCCCTGGTCACCGCGACCAACGCCCTCCTGCCCTACAGCCTGAGCGTCGCCGAGCTCGGCCGGCGCGCCGAGATCGAGCGACGCGCGCACGCCATCGCCGACCTGCTCGTTCACGGCGTCGCCACGCCCGCGCGGTCCCGAAAGTCCATTTCCACCCACCCAACCCCCTCCCGGAGGATCCGATGAGACTTCGACACCTGTTGTCCACGCTCGGCCTTATCACGGCGTTCCCGCTGGCGGCCGCCGCGCAGGGCCCCCCGTCCGATCAGCCCGACCTGACCGTGAACGCTGCGATGCGCAAGGCGGTGGTGGACACGCTCGCCGATCGCATCGAGCGCCTCTATGTGTTCCCCGACAAGGCGCGCGAGGCGGCGCGGGCGTTGCGCAAACGCCTCGCGGCGCGCGAGTACGACCGGATCACGAGTGCGAAGGAGCTTGCGGATTCGCTTACCTCGCACGCCCAGGCGGTGACGCGCGACCTGCACCTGCGAGTCAACTACCGCCACGAGCCCGTCCCGCCCATGACCGAGGACGGCCCCCCACCCGAGGCCGAGATGCATCGCATGCGCGAGATGTCGCGGCGGACCAACTACGGCTTCGAGCGGGTCGAGCGTCTGCCCGGGAACATCGGCTACCTCGACCTGCGCCAGTTCGCAGGCGCGCCCGAGGGGCAGGCGACGGCGGTCGCGGCGATGAACTTCCTCGGCAACGTAGACGCGCTGATCGTGGATCTGCGACGCAACGGCGGCGGCAGCCCGGAGATGATCGCCACGCTCCTCACCTACCTGATCGAGCCGGGCGACCGTCTGATGTTCAACACCTTCTACCAGCGCGAAGAGGACCAGACGCTCCAGTTCTGGACCAACCCCTACGTGCCGGGCCCGCGGCTCAACGGCAAGCCGGTCTACGTGCTCACCAGCCCGCGCACGTTCTCCGCGGCCGAGGAGTTCGCCTACGACATCCAGACCCACAAGCTCGGCACCATCGTCGGCGCCGTCACCGGCGGCGGGGCCCACCCGGGCGGCATGTTCCGCGTGCACGACCACTTCATGGTGTTCGTCTCGACAGGCAGGGCGGTGAACCCGGTGACCAAGACCAACTGGGAGGGCGTCGGCGTCAAGCCCGACATCGCGGTCAAGCCGGGCGAGGCGCTGCGGGTTGCGCACGTCGAGACGCTGAAGAGGATCATCGAGACCGTGAAGGACGATCCCGAGCGCAAGGCCGCGCTCGAGCGGGCGCTGGACGAAGCCGGCCGGCGCGTGGCGGATCCCGAAGACGACTTCGTGCGGCCGGGCTTGGGCGGGCGACGGAGGAGCTAGTCGGCTTCGCCTGATTCGGCGAAGGGCCCGAGGCGGAGGTACGGGGGGCACCCGACGAGCGGGGCCGCGAAGCGGGGTCCCCGCGACGGAGGGTGCCCCCCGTACCTCCGCCGAACAGTGCCAAATCAGGCGAAGCCATTTAGCAGGCTGCTGAAAAACGGCCCATGACGCTGATCCGGATACTGGCCAGACTGGTACGCATCGAGGCAGTGTCCGAGTGTGGGACGGGTCGTGTATCCGGTTTCGTGGAATTCGACCTTTGGA
>CAYONG010000065.1:0-2403 GCA_964405235.1 uncultured bacterium
GGGGCGGATCGCCGACGCCCGCCGCATCGACTACCTGCAGGGCCATCTCGAGGCGGCCCGGCGCGCCATCGCCGACGGCGTGCCGCTGGAGGGGTACTTCGCGTGGTCGTTGCTCGACAACTTCGAATGGGCGCACGGATATGCGAAGCGCTTCGGCCTCTTCGACGTCGACTTCGCCACGCAGCGGCGCCGGCCCAAGGACAGCGCACACTGGTACCGTCAAGTCGTCGCCGCGGGCGCGGTCGACGACCTCACGCAGCAACCCCTGTCGAGGAGGAACCCGTGAGCTCGATCCAGAAAGTCCCCGGCCGGTCAGGCACCGGTTTGCGGCTGGTCGTCACCATGGCCGCGCTCCTCTTCGTGGCGCCGGCGGCGGCCCGGGCGCAGGGTGCGGCGCCGGACGCGAGCCCGGCGACGATCCGTGTCGTGGCGGATGACGCGGGCGCGAGGCTCCAGGTGGGCGGGGTGGATTTCATGGTGTACGGGATGAACTGGGACTACATCCCGATCGGCCAGAACTACAGCTGGAGCCTGTGGTCGCAGCCCGACGCGGTGATCGAGGCGGCGCTCGCCCGGGAGATGCCCCTGCTCCGGAACATGGGGGTCAACGCCATCCGGCAGTACGCCGGCGTGCCCCCGCGGTGGGTGCAGTACATCTACGAGCGCTACGGCATCTGGACCGTGATCAACCACACCGTCGGCCGCTACGGCTTCACACTCGACGGGGTCTGGCATCCGTCGGTCGACTACTCCGACCCGCGCATGCGCGCCGCCATCAGGGCCGAGGCGGTCGCCTTGGCGGGCGAGTTCCGCGGTCGCCCGGGCCTGCTCATGTACCTGCTCGGGAACGAGAACAACTACGGGCTGACGTGGAAGTCCGCCGAGACCGAGGCGCTGCCGCAGGGCGAGCGCGACGCGGCGCGCGCCCGGCACCTCTACTCGCTGTTCGGCGAGGTCATCCGGGCGGTGAAGGAGCGCGATCCCGGGGTGCCGGTGGCGATCGCGAACGGCGATCTGCAGTACATCGACATCCTCGCCCAGGAGTGCAAGGGGCTCGACGTGCTGGGGACCAACGTCTACCGGGGCATCTCGGCGCGCGATCTGTTCCAGGTGGTCAGGGACAAGCTCGGCATCCCGGTCATGTTCACCGAGTTCGGCGCGGACGCCTACAACGCCCGGCAGATGCGCGAGGACCAGGTGGCCCAGGCGCGCTACCTGCTGGGCCAGTGGCGGGAGATCTACGAACAGTCCAGCGGCAAGGGGCAGGTGGGCAACGCCATCGGCGGGTTCGTATTCCAGTGGAGCGACGGCTGGTGGAAGTTCGGGCAGGAGAGCCGCCTCGACATCCACGACACCAACGCCTCGTGGCCCAACGGCGGGTACGTCGAGGACTTCGCCCAGGGCGAGAACAACATGAACGAGGAGTGGTGGGGGATCTGCGCCAAGGGACCTCCCGACGGTCGCGGGCTCTTCGGACTCTACCCGCGCGCCGCCTACTACGCCCTCAAGCGGGCCTACACGCTGCCCGCCTATGCGCCCGGCACGGACCTCGCGGCCATTCGCGCCCACTTCGAGGCGATCGAGCCACTGGCGGCCGCGCTCGAGGCGCGCGGCGACGAGGCCAGCCTCGTCACCCAGGCCATCAGCCGCGTGCGGCTGACCGGGATGCGGCTGCAGTTCGACACCTACAGCACCGGCGGGACGCGCATCACCACGCCGAAGTCCTCTGCGCCGGCGACGACGACGCCCGCCTTCCGGGGGTTCGACCGCCTGGAATCGTTCTACGCCGACCTGCAGGCGCAACCGGCGGAAACCGTGACCGGCACGCTCTCGCTCAACGTGCTCGGCCATGCCCCGCTGAATCCCATCGACCAGATCTTCTACGAGGATCGAGGCATCCTCGAGCGTGTCAAGGTATACAAGGCCGGCCTCTCGTGGGACGACCGCTGGTTCATGCTCGACGCGTTCTACCGCACCGGTCACTACCACTGGGGGCACGAAGGCGATTTCTTCGGCCTCTACCGCGAGGCGAACTACGGCCCGAACATCGACATCTACAATGCCGACACCCCGCTGGGCTTCGAGATGACCGGCAAGCGCGCGCTCGATGGTCTCAAGCTGGCCTATGGTCCGGAACTCTGGTGGGGGGCGAACCCGGCGGTGCTGGTGAAGTACCGCCGGCAGCTCGGCCCGTTCGACGCCTCGGCGATCCACCAGAATGACCTGACCGAGCAGGCGTCGGTGAACAACTCGTCGGCCGTTCCGCAGCCGCCGACCCACAAGACCACGCTTCAGGTGAAGACCAGCCGGGGCCCCTTCGTCATCGAGATGGGCGGCATCTGGTCGGGTGCCACCAAGGTCGGTGACGTCTTCCAGGTGGCCGAGCCGGCCGGCGGCACCACG
>CAYONG010000066.1:0-1988 GCA_964405235.1 uncultured bacterium
CGCGAGCCGGCGACCGTCAGGCGACCAGACCGCCCCGAAGCAGTCCGCGCCGGGGATCGCCGCGCACCGCCGCAGTCCCGGCCGGTAGGGATCCGAGCACCAGATCTCGTACACGCCGCGGGCGGCGGCGATCACCACGGCGACCCGCCTGCCGTCCCGGGAGAGTACCGGGGCCGACTCGAAGCCGCGGCGCTCCTCGAGGTAGGGCGAGGTACTCCCGCTGCCGCTCACGACCATGAGGGACCGCCGCGTCCCCACGCGCCCGCCGGGCGCAAACAGCAAGGTCCCGCTCCCCCTCGCCAGGATGAATCCGCCATGCCCCCAGGACCACTGGGCCCGCACGCCGGTCTGCACGGCGGTGATATCGCCTCTGATCCGCAGGCGGTCGAGGTCGAAGCCCACGGCGAACAAGCCGTCGCCGCGGGCGAAGAGCAGGTGGCCCGTCGCTGAATAGGCGGCATCGCCGGCGTTCTCGAGGAGCGGGCTGGCCTTCCCGGTCACCGGGTCCAGCAGCCAGATGTCGGCTTGCCAACCTCGCGGGCTCCAGTGCGAGACCTGGATCAGGACCCGCCGGTCGCCGGGCAGGGCGCTCAGGAATCCCACGCCACCGCTGATGCTACCCAGGTCGAGCTTCACCGGTTGCCCGGGCGGGCCGCCACCGGAAGGCAGCCGAAAGAAGCGAGTGCTGGCGTCCATCGAGATGAGAAGGTCGCCGCCTTCGAGCCAGGTGAAGCCGCCCCAGGCATCGTTCCAGTCCGCGAGCGCCACCGGCGGCAGGCTGCCATCCAGCGGCATCTTGGACAGCCGGCGCTGCGAGGTTTCCTCGGAGATCGGGGCCAGGAACGCGATCCATTTCCCGTCCGGTGAGAGAGTCATCTGCTGGACGTTCTCGGTTCCCGCGATCGGCTTGAACTCGTAGCGGTCGATCGGGCGCGTGTAAAGGCGGACGACCGGGTCGGTCGTGCCATCCGGTCGGCGCGCCTGGCCGCTGAGAAAGATCGTCCGGCCGTCCGGCGTGATCCCCGCGCCGAACGCCCGGATCTCCCGCGGCACCGCCACCGAGACCCGTACCGGGCCGCCGTCACCGCCGTTCGGCTTCGCCGGGCCGAACCCGCTCCACAGCCCGATACCCGCGCCGGCGCCCACCACGAGGAGGAGCCCTCCCAGAGCCAGCAGTCGCGGTGTCACCGTGGCGTGCCGCGCGGCTTCCGCGGCCGCGGAAGCCGTCCGCGTGGCGGTGGAACGGGCGGCCAGCGCCTCCTCGAGCTCGAGTCGCACGTCGCCGATGTCGCGCTGGCGCTTCTTCGCGTCCTTCTCCAGGCAGCGCCGCAGCAGCTCGCGCACGGTCGCCGGCGTCTGTGCCGGAAGCAGACTCAAATCCGGCTCCCGTTCCAGGATCTTGGCGATCGTGTCGGAGACGGTCTCCCCCTGGAACCCCTGCCGACCCGTCAGGCACTCGTAGAGCACGCAGCCGAACGACCAGATGTCGGTGCGCTTATCCACGGCCTTGCCGCGCGCCTGTTCCGGGCTCATGTACGCCGCGGTGCCGAGGATCACGCCGACCCCGGTCGCGGCGTAGGTGAGCGTCGGCGACTGCGAGAGGTCAGGCCCGGAGCCGGAGCCCGAGCCGGTCGACGCGCCGCCCTTCGCCAGCCCAAAGTCGAGTACCTTGACCTGCCCATCCGGCGTGATCTTGACGTTGCCGGGCTTCAGGTCTCGGTGGATCACGTCGCCGTCGTGCGCCGCCTCCAGGGCCGTCGCGATCTGCCGGCACACATCGAGCGATTCGTCCAGCGGTAGCGCCCCACGTGCGGTCCGCGCCGCCAGCGTGTCCCCCGGGACGTACTCGAGGATGAGCAGGCGCCGCCCGTCCGCCTCCTCGATGCCGTAGATGCCGGCGATGTTCGGGTGGTTCAGCGAGGCCAGGAGCTTCGCCTCGCGCTCGAAGCGGGCGAGCCGCTCCGGGTCTCGCTCGAAGGCCTCGGGCA
>CAYONG010000067.1:0-28301 GCA_964405235.1 uncultured bacterium
GTCGCGATGGCCGGGGGCCTGCTCTCCGCGCTCGTGACCCAGCGTGGCGATGCACCAGGGCTCGTTGTGCGTCGCCCAGTGCCGCACCCGGTCCCCGAGTCGGGCGGTGACAGCGTCGGCATACTCCACGAAGGCCTCGGCGGTCGCGCGCGCCCCCCACCCGCCCATGTCTTGAAGTGCCTGGGGGAGGTCCCAGTGGTACAACGTCACGAAAGGGCGGATGCCGGCGGCGAGGAGCGCATCCACCAGGGCGTCGTAGAAGTCGAGGCCCTTCGGATTGAGTGCGCCGCGGCCCCCGGGAACGATGCGCGGCCAGGCGATGGAGAACCGGTAGGCTCCCACGCCGAGCCATCTCAGGAGGCCGACGTCCTCCCGCCACCGGTGGTAGTGATCGCACGCGACCGTGGCGTCCGAGCCGTCGGCGATCCGCCGCGGTGTCGCGGCGAAGCGGTCCCAGATCGACTCCCCGCGCCCGTCCTCAGGGTGGCCACCTTCGATCTGTTGCGCGGACGTCGCGACGCCCCAGAGGAATCCGTCGGGGAACGAACCAGCGGTCACGGGGATCAACTCCTCTGCGCTTGCGCGCTCTGGGGATAGAGGTGGCAGCGCACGTTCCGGCCATCGACCGTCCGGGGCGCCGGGTCGATCGCGTGGCACACGTCGAGCGCCTCTGGGCAGCGGGCCACGAATGGGCAGCCCTGTGTGGCCTCGGATGCGGCCGTCCCACGCCGCCCGACCGCCGTTGCCCGCGGCTGCCCGGCGTCCGCGATCGAAGCGAGGAGCGCGCGGGTGTAAGGATGTGCCGGCGCCTGCACCAACGCGCCGCTCGGACCATCCTCCACCACCCGGCCGCGGAACAGCACCAGGATGCGGTCGCACAGGAAGCGTGCCGAGGCCAGGTCGTGCGTGATGAGGAGGATGGCGAGCCCGCGCTCCCGCTTGAGCTGGGCGAGCAGGTTGAGGATGCCCGCGCGGATCGAGACGTCGAGCATCGAGGTGGGCTCGTCGGCGACCAGCAGGTCAGGCTCGACGGCCAGCGCCCGGGCGATGGCGACCCGCTGCCGCTGTCCGCCCGAGAGCTCGTACGGATGGCGATCGATGAACTCCTCGGCCGGCTCGAGTCCGACCGTCCGCAGCAACTCGACCGCGCTCGCCCGCGCCCCCGCGGCCCCGACCCTGCCGTGGCGCAGGAGCGGCCTGATCAGGTGGTGGGCGACGGTGTGGACGGAGTTGAGCGAGCCGAAGGGGTCCTGGAACACCATCTGGACCCGCCCCCGGTAGGCCAGCGATGCCCGGCGCGGCTCGCGCGTGAAGACGTCCTCGCCGGACAGGCGGATCGTGCCGCCATCCACGGTCTCCAGGCGGAGCAGGATGCGGGCGATGGTGCTCTTCCCGCTGCCCGACTCCCCGACCAGCGCGACGGCTTCGCCGCGATCGATGGTGAAGCACACGTCACGGGCGGCGCAGACATGGCTGGCCCGCGCGAACATCCTCTTGGAGGAGAACGTCTTGCGCAGGTCGCGGACCTCGAGCAGCGGGGATCGCGAAACGATGGGCGCGGCGACCGTCATGGTACCTGGGATTCAGGAAAGAAAATACTTTGTTCGCATGTCGAACATAGTCTAGGATACTCCTGTTTCTGTCAAGGGCCGTCCGAGGCGATGCGTGCCCCGGCGACCCGGCTCGCCCGCCCGCGCTCGGGATGCCCACCCCACCAGGAGGTCAGTGCAATGAGACTTCGAGCCACCACAGCCCTCGCTGCGGCACTCTTGATTCTTGCTCCCGCGGCGAGCCGGGCCGCCCTGTCTCCCTACAGTCAGAACTTCGAGAGCCTGGTCCAGACCGACCCTCTCGCCCTGGGCAACAACGGATGGAAGGTCTTCGGCAACGTTTTCACCCCGGCCCTCGTCTACATCTACGGTTACGGTCCGTTCCCCGCGCCAAACGGCGGCCCCGGGTTCAGCGGGATCGACGTCGGCCAGGGCGGACCCCCGCAGGGGAACCAGCAACTGGTCGTCTACAGCGACTACAACAACGGCGATCACGCCAACGGCAACCTGATCGAATCGAATGTCTACCGCGAGCAGACGATCGCGGCCGCGGACGTCGGCAGCACGTGGGTCTTCAGCTTCGATGCCAAGCTCGGCAACCTGGTCAGCCCATCGACGGCGCTGGCGTTCATCAAGACGCTCGCCCTCCCGGCGTTCACGTTGACCAACTTCCTCACGGTCAACACGACCGCGCTCCCGACCACGTGGGGCAGCTTCTCGATCTCGATCCCCATCACCGCCGGCCTCGTCGGTCAGATCCTTCAAATCGGTTTCGCGAACACGACGACGAACTACGTGTCTTCCGGGGTCTACTACGACAATATCTTGTGGGCACAGCAAGTGACGGGCGTCGGCGGCACCGCTCGACCGCCCACGTTCGAGCTCCTCGCAGCGGCGCCTAACCCGTTCCGCGAATCGACGCGGATCGACTATTCGATGACGGAGGCAGGGGCGGCCGACGTCAGCGTCTACGACATCAGTGGACGCCACGTAGCGACGCTGCTCCACGGCCAGGCGGAGCCGGGATCGCATTCGGAGACCTGGGACGGCCGATTCGATGATGGCCGCCTCGCCCCCGCCGGGATCTACCGGTGCGTGCTCCAGACGGCCGCCGGCCGCCAGGCGCGGAGCGTGGTGTTCACTCGCTGATGCCGCGAGCGGGCGGCCGCCTCGCGCGGCCGCCCACCCCTGCCGAACCACGGGGCAGGCGCTCGCGCGTGCCTGCTTGCGCACTTCGTCAACAGGCGGAGACCTCGATGGCTCGCACGAGCAAGCTGCTGGTCGCGATCTCATTGTTCGCCGGCGGGCTGACCGCCGCAGCCGGCGCCTCTGCCCAGTGCATGCTCGCCAATCCCAGCTTCGAGATCGCGGGGTCGGGCGGTTCAGTCTTCGGCGGCTGGAACCAGTTCGGCACGGTCGGCTCCTCCTCGAGCGCTGTGCACGGCGCGGTGGCCGCGAAGGTGTCGGGCCCGAACACCGGGGGTTGGGACGTGTCCGCGTACTGGCAGCAGCAGGACGCGGTCCCCGGCGAGCGCTGGTCGGCCTCGGTCTGGGTGTCGCATCCCTCCTCCCGTCCGCTCACCGGGGGATCGACCGCGATCGTCAACATCGAGTGGCGCAACTCGGGCGGAGGGCTGATCTCCTACGAGTCCCACACGGCGGCGGACGCCTCGACGCCGCAGAACGAGATCCGCCAGTTCACCTTCCAGAGTCAGCCCGCCCCGGCGGGGACGGCGAAGGCCCGCGTCCTGCTCGGCGTGCTGCAGGCTCCGTCCGCTCCCGTCCCGGATGTGATCTACGATCACGCCACGTTCGACCGCATCAGCTCGCCGACGCTGGACCAGCGCCAGTGGCTGGATTTCGGCGGAGGCACCACGCTCACCTTCAGCGGGCGCAGCTGGCGCGTGAAAGGCCCGGGGTTCTTCGAGCCGGGCCCGAGCCAGTTCGGCACCAGCGCCGGCCACGTGTGGGTCGCTGTCGATGGCCGCCTGCACCTCACCATCAAGAAGGTCAACAACGTCTGGTACAGCACCGAGGTGGCGCTCGTCGACCCCCTCGGCTACGGGGACTACGTCTTCACCACGCGCGGCCGCCTCGACACGCTGGATCCCAGGGCGGTGTTCGGTCTCTTCCTCTGGCAGTACGGGCCCTGCTACGACCCTGCGTACCTGTGGTGGAATGCATTCAACGAGATCGACGTGGAGTTCAGCCGCTGGGGGACCCCGGGCAACCAAAACGCTCAATTCGTCGCCCAGCCGTTCGACTACCCGGGCAACCTGAACCGGTTCGACGCGACCTTCGCCGACGGGGAGGTTACCAGCCACGCGTTCCGCTGGCTGCCCGATCGGGTCGAGTACCGCAGCTGGCGCGGGGGTCCGACCGCCGAGGCGACGTCCGCCGTGATCCACGCCTGGACCAACAGCGGACCGCACGTACCGCGCCCCGATCAGCCGCGCGTCCACCTCAACCTCTGGCAGGTCGGCGGGGCGCCCGCCACGAATCAGGAGGTCGTGCTGGACGCCTTCACCTTCGTCCCCGGCTGCACCACGCCCCCGTGCGGCATCCTGGCGGTGGAGCCGGTGGAGCACATCGCGCCCCGCCTCACCGCCGCGAGACCGAATCCGTTCGGACAGAACACCGCCATCCGCTACGCCCTGGCGGCTGATGCGCGCGCGCAGGTCGCCATCTACGACCTTTCGGGACGCCGCGTGCGCACGCTGGTGGACGGCTTCGTCGCCGCCGGCGAGCACGAGGTCGCGTGGAACGGGTGCGACCATGCGGGGCGGCGGCTGGCGGCCGGCGTGTACCTCTACCTTTTCCGCACCGGCGACGTCGCCGAGGCGAGACGCGTGGTGCTTCTGCAATGATGCGCCCGCGAGGCCGTGACGGCGCCAGCGGAGCCGGGAGGGTGGTCGGCATGGGTGGCCGCGCTCTCGCCGTCTGCGCGCTCCTGCTCCCCCTCTGCGTCACCGCCGGCGCGGCCGGGGCCCGCGCGCCGGGCCGTTCGGAGGCCTACCCGCGCGAAGCGCCGTTCATCGTGCGTCCCTTCCGGCCCTTCATCGGCGAGCGCTGGATCGGCGATGCCGTCGCCTACGGACCCCACCGCGACGGGCAGCGTCCGGGCGGCCCATCGCCCAACCGGGCCGAGCTGCGGGAGGACCTCCAGTTGATGGCGAAGCACTGGAGCCTGGTGCGCGTCTACGGCTCGGTCGGCCCGCCGGACACCCTGCTCGCGATCATCCGCGAAGAGGGACTCGGCATGAAGGTAGTGCTCGGGGCATGGATCGCGCCCGAGGATCGGCGGGACGCGGCCGGCAAGGTGCTCGAGCGTTTCCCCGAGGCGAGGGCGGCCAATCGGCGCGAGGTCGATTCCGCGATCCGGCTGGCGGCCACCTATCCCGAGATCGTCATCGCCGTGAACGTCGGCAGCGAGACCCAGGTGTCATGGTCCTCGCACGCCGTCCCCTTCGCGCTCCTCGTGGGGTACGTCCGCGAGGTGCGCGCGCGCACGTCGGTGCCCGTCACCGTGGCCGATGATTTCAAGTTCTGGAACACGTCCGCGAGCCGCACAATCGCCCGCGAGCTCGACTTCATCCTCACCCACCACCACCCGCTCTGGAACGGACGTCCACTCGAGGACGCGCTGGCCTGGACCCGGCGGACCTTCGCCCAGGTGCGGGCGGCCCACCCCGGGCGCCTCGTCGTGATCGGCGAGACCGGGTGGGCGACCCGGAAGCTGGACGAGGGCGAGCAGGGCAGGCTCATCATGGGCCGGACCGACGAGGAGCAGCAGGCGATGTTCTGCGATGCCGTGAGGGCCTGGTCGCGTGGCGACAGCGTGACGACGTTCCTGTTCGAGGCCTTCGACGAGAACTGGAAGGGTGGGCCCGACCCCGGCGACGTCGAGAAACACTGGGGGCTCTTCCGGGCGGACCGCACGCCCAAGCCGGCTCTGCACCCCGGAGACTGACTCATGTCCTCACCCTCTCCCGCCACCGCGGGATCGATCCCTGCGACCAAGACCGGCTCCCCCGGGACGGCCCGGGTGGCCCGCGATTCCCACGAGCCCACCGGAGATTTCGTGACGCTGGATGGCGAGGCGTACTACCGCGTCTCGGCGTGCCACCGGATGCGCCCGTTCCTGATGAGCGTCGTGAGTGACACCGATCTCTGGATGTTCGTCACCTCCGGGGGCGGGCTGACGGCCGGAAGGAAGGACCCCGATGGCGCGCTCTTCCCCTACGAGACGGTGGATCGGCTGCACGACGGCCACCAGCACACCGGGCCGATCACGCTGCTGCGCGTGCGGGGCGCCGAGGGCCACACGGTCCCGTGGGAACCGTTCTCCGCGCAGACCGCCGAGGACCCCCGGGTCGAGCGGAACCTGTACAAGAACATCATCGGGAACCGGCTCGTCTTCGAGGAGATCCATCACGGCCTCCAGCTCGCGTTCCGCTACCGCTGGTGCGGGAGCGACACTTGCGGCCTGGTCCGCACGGCGACCCTGGAGAACCTCGGTGCCCGCGCGGTCTCGGTCTCAATGCTCGACGGTCTCAGAAACGTGCTGCCTTACGGCGCCCCGCTGGCCCTCTACCAGCACTCGAGCTGCCTGGTCGACGCCTACAAGCGGGTGGATCTCGACCCGGCCACCGGCCTGGGGATCTTCTCGCTCACCGCGAAGATTACCGACCGCGCCGAGGCCGCCGAGGAGCTGAGGGCGAACACGGTCTGGTGCCACGGGCTCGGGACCGCGGAGGTGTGCCTGTCGCTCGATGCGCTCGACGCGTTCCGCCGCGGGGAGAACGTCGCCGGGGAGAGCGTCCTGACCGGGCGTCGCGGGAACTACCTGGCCGTCTCGTCGCTCGAGCTGGCGCCGCGCGGCCGCGTCACCTGGCACATCGTCGCCGACGTCGGCCGGAGCCACGTCCAGATCGCGGCGCTCCGGTCGCGTCTGCTCGGCGGCGGCGATCCCAGCGCGTGGATCGAGGACAGCCTTCGGGAAGCGGACGAGAACCTGCTCAGGAACGTGGGGAGCGCCGACGGACTCCAGCTCACCGCCCACCCCGAGACCACGGCCCATCACTTCGCGAACGTCCTGTTCAACAACATGCGCGGCGGTGTGTTCGCGAAGAACTACGACGTCTCCACCGCGGACCTGGTAGCGTTCCTCCGCGTCCGCAATCGCGCGGTGGCCGGCCGGCACGAGGCTCATTTGAAGACGCTGCCCGCTGAGATCCCGGCGCCGGATCTTTTGATCGCTGCCCGGGGGTGGGGTGACGCGGATCTGGTACGGCTCTGCCACGAGTACCTGCCCATCTGGTTCGGCCGCCGCCACGGCGATCCCAGCCGGCCCTGGAACCGGTTCGCCATCCAGGTCAAGAGCCCGCAGGGCGGCGCGGTCTTCAGCTACGAGGGCAACTGGCGCGACATCTTCCAGAACTGGGAGGCCCTGAGCGCCAGCTTCCCCGGCTTCCTCCCGAACCTCATCGCCAAATTCGTCAACGCGTCCACCCTGGACGGCTTCAATCCCTACCGCATCACGCGCGACGGCGTGGACTGGGAGGTGGCCGATCCGCAGGACCCCTGGAGCCACATCGGCTACTGGGGGGACCACCAGATCGTCTACATGCTCAAGTTCCTCGAGGCGCTCGAGCACTACTCCCCCGGCACGCTCGCGGACATGCTGCCCCGGGAGATCTTCTGCTACGCCGACGTGCCCTACCGCCTGAAGCGATACGAGGAGATCGTCGCCAACCCGCGGAACACCCTCCTCTACGACACCGAGCTGGCCGCGCGCATCGAGCGACGGGTCGCGGCGATCGGGACGGATGGAAAGCTGGTTCCCGACCGAAAGGGCTCGGTCTACCACGTCAGCCTGCTCGAAAAGCTGCTGGTCCCCGCTCTTTCCAAGCTGTCCAACCTGGTCCCGGATGGCGGGATCTGGATGAACACGCAGCGGCCCGAGTGGAACGACGCCAACAACGCCCTCGCCGGAAACGGCCTCTCGGTGGTCACGCTCTTCCACCTGCGGCGTTACCTCTCCTTCGTCGAACGGATCCTGTCCGGTCTCGGTGAGGCACGGACATCCGTCTCGACCGAGGTGGTCACGTGGTTCCGTCGGGTCCACGCGATCCTTGCAGGGCATCGTCCACCCTCCCACTCCGGCCCCCTGGACGGCCGCGCCCGCAAGCTTCTGCTGGACGCCCTGGGTTCGGCGTTCTCCGACTATCGCGGCGAGGTTTACGCGAGCGGGTTCAGCGGTAGGCAGGAGCTGCCCGTCGCCGAGATCGTCGCGTTCTGCCGCTGCGCTCTTGAGCACGTGGACCATTCGATCCAGGGCAACCGCCGCGCGGACGGCCTATACCATTCGTACAACGTGATGGAGTTCACGCGGGGCCGGCAACAGGCCCTCCTCCACCCCCTCGAGGAGATGCTCGAGGGCCAGGTCGCGGCACTCGGCTCGGGCATCGTGGAACCAGCCGAGGCCGTCCATATGCTCTCGAGCCTGTTCGAGAGCCGTCTGTACCGGCCGGACCAGAAGAGCTTCATGCTCTATCCTGAGAAGGAGCTGCCCGGCTTCCTGGACCGGAACGTGGTGCCCGACGAGCAGGCGCTCTCGGTGCCCCTCCTGCGCGAGCTGCTCCAGGCGGGAGACCCGTCGATCGTCGAGCGGGACGTACTGGGAACGTGCCGCTTTCAGGGCGACTTGAGGAATGAGCTTGAGCTGGCCGCGGCCTTGGATCGCCTCACGCAAGAGGAGCGCTGGAGGGAAGCCGTGGCGAGAGATCGGCAGGGGGTTCTCGATGTGTTCGAGGAGATCTTCCACCACCACGCGTACACCGGCCGCTCGGGCACCATGTACGCGTACGAGGGACTCGGTTGCGTCTACTGGCACATGGTCTCCAAGCTCCTCCTCGCGGTGCAGGAGGTCACACTGCAGGCCGTCCGCGATGGGCGACCCGAACCCGTCAGGGAGGCGCTGGTGATGGCCTACCACCGAATCCGCGCCGGCCTGGGCTACGAGAAGACGGTCGCCGAGTACGGTGCGATCCCCATGGACCCCTACTCCCACACGCCGCGCCACGCCGGCGCCCAGCAGCCCGGCATGACCGGACAGGTCAAGGAAGCGATCCTCGCGCGGCTGGGGGAACTTGGCGTCCTCGTAGACGCTGGAATCGCCAGCTTCCGGCCCGTGCTCCTGGAACGGCGGGAGATCCTGAGCGAAGCCGGCACCTACCGTTACTATGACATCGAAGGAAGACCCCGGTCGCTGGAGATGCGGCCCGGGGCGCTGGCGTTCAGCTTCTGCCAGGTGCCCGTCATCTACGAGGTCGGCACGGGCGAGGCGTGGATCCGCGTCACCGCTGCCGACGGGACGAGTTCCATGAGCCCCGGCAACCAACTGGACACGCGCACCAGCCAGTCACTCTTCGCTCGAGATGGCGGCATCACGCGCATCGACGTCGGCGTGCCCGATGGCGCGCTGCGTAACGTCTGAGGCCGGGCGGCGGACACCAAGCGACCTCCACGCGTCTCGGGGCTCATGGCGCCGCGCAAGGCGGCCCGACCGCACAAATCGCCGAGGGCCGGGGCGGCGCTCAGTCTCGCGGTTCAGTGCGACGCCCCAATCGCCCGCCCCATACCCGTGGGTGGCGCGGCGTAATCCCATTCATTACAGCAAGTTGAGCCATCACACTGCTCCGGACCGGCTGCTAGGGGGTCCGCAGGATTGGGTCCGGGCTTGGCAACGGGTCTCGCGGCGGAAAAAATACTTTGTTCGCTCATCGAACATACTGTAGACTTTTTCTAGGCCTGTCATGGAGGCGTTGCGACCGCGGCGATCTCGGCAGGCGGCCCCGGGTCCACACCGGCAACACGGCTCAAGCCGACGGTGCCCCACATTCTGAAGGAGGAGTGAGAATGTCCCTCAAGACTCTGCTTCAACGTGCGACGGTTGTCGGCGCGTACCTCCTGATAACCGGCACGGCGCTGGCCATCTCGACCCCCGTCGCGAACGCCAATGTGCTCGGCAATCCGGGCTTCGAATCACCGGTGATCCCTGTCGGGGGGCCTCCGGAATACTATGGCGCTGGCGATTCCTGGACGAGCTTTGGCGGAGGCATCTATACCATTGCCACTTTTGTCGTAGCCCCGAACGCGGCCCATTCTGGCAGCCAGTTGCTGAAGACGTTTGGTGGCTGTTGCAGTGGCGCCTTTCAACAATTCCCTGCAGTCCCGGGTCAGACGTGGAACGGCGGAGTGTGGATGCTGAACTCCGTTTCGGATCCGATGGCCAGTGGCCAGGTGGCTGCCGTCAACATCGAGTGGATAAGGGCCGATGGCGTGACACAAGTATCCTTTATCAGCAACGGAACCTTTACGGGTGCTTCCACTATGAATATTTGGACCCTGCAGACCATCACTGGAGTTGCACCCCCCGATGCGGCTTTTGCCCGCCTCGTGGTGATCACGGGCGATTTTCTGGCCCCCCTCCCTCCCGGCGGTGCGCCGTTCTTTGACGATGCCTTTTTCGAGCTGGTTCCACCCACGACCACCAAGGGTTCGTCCTGGGGACAGATCAAGACGATCTACCGCTAAGCCGCCGCTCACGACCCGGCCTCGCAGAAATGCGAGGCCGGGTTTGTTTATTGGGCGGATCGGGCGCGGCGGCGGCGGCGAGCAGGCCGCGGCCGGCCTTGACTGAGTCGTAAGCGGCAGTGAGGATGACACTGGGCACGCTCCATTCCACCCAATAGAATCGTCCCAGGTCTGCCGATAACCCGCGATCGAGGTCCTACATCGTCCTCCCGGTCCCGTCCGAGGCGGAAGTCGTCGGCTCGACATGTGGGGATGCGTCGTGTGCGGGCGACATCGGGCGGAAACCAGGAGAGGTGACATGACGATTCGGGGATGGTCGTGCCGGGCCGGCCGGGTGGCGGCTCTTGCGGTGCTCTTCGGTTCCGGCGTTCGAGCGGGACAGGCGCAGGAGCGCGCCGAGGTGATCTTCCGCGACGCCCGCGAGTACACGGTGCGGATCCGCACGCAGATCACCACGCCATTCATCGAGGATGAGCGCGGTTCGTTCACCGGCGCCGGCTTTCTGGTCGACAGTACCCGTCGTTGGGTGCTCACCAACGCGCACGTCGTGGGCCAATCTCCGTCCGACGTCACCATCGCCTTTGCGGATGGCACCTTTCGGCCTGCCCGCAAGATCTACGTGGACTCGTTCACCGATGTGGCCGTCCTCGAAGCGCCGGCCGATGGCCGACGGCATCCCACCGCGCCGATCGATTGCGATGGGGTGCCCGCGGTGGGCGAAGCTGTCGGAGCCTTCGGCCATCCGCTCGGGATGGCCTTCACCGGCACGCGCGGAATCGTGTCGGGGAAGACCGACCAATTCCTGGAAGACCTCCTGCAGATCGACGCCACCGTGGATCACGGCAACTCGGGCGGGCCGGTCATCGCACTCCGCGACGGGCGGATCGTCGGCATCGCGACGGCCCGAGCGGGCGACGGGGATAGAGACCGGCTCAACTTCGCCACTCCCATGGAGGACGTATGCCGCATCCTGGAACTGCTCCGCAACGGTGTGTCTCCCGACCCGCCGGAAATGGAGTTCTCGTTCCTCATCGACGAGGACGACCGCCACACCCTTCGGGTCGGAAACACCTACAGCCCGGCTCGGTGGCCCTTCGAGCCCGGCGACAGCATCGTGAGCGTGGGCCGCGAGCGTGAGCCGGTGGCGACCGTGACCCAGTTCGTCACCGCGATGCGTGGCCGGACCGGCACCGTTCCCATCCGTGTCACACGCTCGGGGCGTGAGGTCGAGGTCCAGGCCCGTCCGACCAGGCGGCCGTCCGTGCTCGCGCGCCGGGGCGTCATCATCGACGGAGCGCTGATCGCCCCGATGGCGCTCGAGGACCTGAAGGTGCTGAGCGAGCCGGCGCACCTGGTTGTGCAGTCGGTGGAATCCGGCTCCACTGCGGAGTCTCTGAACATGTCGACTCTCGATCTCATCCAGAGCATCGATCGCCGCCGCTTCGTCGATCTGGACTCCCTTCTCGGGTATCTGCGCCAGCGTCGCGAGGGCACCCCCCTGCGCGTCGTGTTCCGCCGGCTGGGCGCGGGGTACAATCACTGGATCGGGTATCACGTTCGGGATCTGCCGGGCAAGGAGATCGAGATCATCGAACCCGAAGCGCCGCTGCTCACCAGCAAGCCCTAGCGGGAGGCGCCGCGACCGCGTCGGGGCGCGGCCGAATCGGCAACGGTGTGTGCCTCCGCGCCCGCGCCGCTCAGGCGCTGATGACCCCGCCCGGGGCGGGCGACTCGAGCGCCCGGATCGTCTCTCGGGTCCTCGCCTGGAGCACGACCACCTGCGTGGCATTGCCCAGCGTCATCGCGGCGATCGCAGCGTAGATGCCGGTCACGCCCGCCCCGATGCCGATCCCGAGCATGGCCGCCGTCACGCTGAGCGAGACCACGACCGATTCGGTGACCGCGCGGGTGCGCCGGCTGTACACCGCCGCCCCCTGGTACAGGCTCTGGAAGGCGCTGAGCCCCGGCAAGGGCGCGGCGAGCCACAGCCCCACGCTCGCCAGGGCCACGAGCGGCGCAGGCAGCGCCGATACGTGCGCGAACCACACCGAGCCCAGAGGTGTCGCAGCCACCACGATCAAAAGCGACGTGACCGCGACCGCAAGCAGGCCGGCGAAACGCCGCAACGCAGGAACCGCCCCCGGCCGGTCGAGCAGCGAGACCACCACCTCGTTGAACGCGAACCCCATGCTCCGCAGCGTGAACACGAAGCCGCTGAGCACCGGCCAGGTCGCGAGCGATTCGACCGTGCGCGGCATGCGTCCCATCGCGGCGCTGCACAGCGGCATCGCGAAGAACGTGAGCACCGGCATCGCCGCGAGCGGCAGATAGAATGCGAGGAACGCCGGGAGCGTGAGCGGCTCCCCTACCACCGGGGCGTGCCGCAGCGCGCCCTTCAGAATCGGGCGCGCCGCAAACCCGGCGTAGAGCGCCTCGCTCGCCACGCCCGTCGCCACCGCCAGCGTGCCGACGACGATCCCCGGCAGCTCGGGGCTCAGCGATCCGAGCCCCAACACCGTCGCGTTCGCTCCGAGCCGCACGGCCGTACCCACGCCGATGGCGCGCGAACGGCCGAAGCGGATCATCACGCCCTGCTGCAGACGCCGGTACGCGATCGAGAGCGTCCACGGCGTCATGATCTGGAGTCCCCGGCGGGCCGCCGCATGGATCTCGGGCGGGGCGTGCATGAGGCCCCCGACCACGACATCGAAGAGCGGAGTGAACGCGACCAGCACATGCAGCGCGGTGAGGCCCAACGCCGTCCACAGCGCAAAGCGACGCAGCAGCAGGTACGACGGCCAGTCCCTCGAGAGCGCTGTCGACGCGCTCAACATCATGATGATGGGCGCCTCGATCATGAGCGAGAGCGGGAACACCACGCCGCCATAGGCCGCCAGGCTCGTGACCGGATCGTGCAGCCGGGCCATCACCGCGCTGACCAGCGGCAGCTCGAAGCCCATCAAGAGCCAACTCGCCGCCAGCGGCCACCATGTGGAGAAGACGGTTCGGAGCGTGACGCGGGAAGGGGCTATGGGAGTCACCTGTTCGGGGGGCTGTCTCGTTCGAGGCATAGGAGCGACCGCGCGCTCGACCCGCCGCGCCGCGGCACACTACAGCACTTCACTACGAGACCGGCGGCCTCGTCGCTCACGATCGCTTGAGGACGATCAGGGTGATGTCGTCCGGCTCCATCCGGCAGGTCGCCTCCTGGAACTTGCTATCCTCGACAACCCCGAGCACCAATCCGCCCCGCTCGAGCCGCTCCGGCTTACCTGAGGCACGGAACAGGAGCGGCGGGTTGTGTCCGGCGTTCGCGTATCGCAGCTCGTGCCGGTCCAGGTCGAGGGCACAATAGAACGCGGTCACGAACGTCTTGGAGTTGGTGCTCCGGTAGAGGAGGGTGTTCGTGCGGTGCAGGCACTCGGTCACCGAGGCATGCGCCAACACCTGGCTGCGGATCGACGCCTGCAGATTCGACATCAGCGGCCAAGCGGGGAGCCCCTTCCCGGAGACGTCGCCAGGGCAGAGGGCGAGGCGCTTGAAAGGAGGGGATCTGGTGGAAGGTCACCGACGAACTCGGGAACGAGGGTTGGGTGCCCTCGACCTTGTTCAACCTGGCGATGGAGCGCAGGTCAGGACCCCGCGTCAGGCGTACCGCCTCGCGCAGGGCACAGCGCGCGCAGGACGGTCCCCACGCGTAGCTTCGTTGGTCGGTCGAGCACCGTTGTACCTCGTGGGCGGAATCTGAAGCCGCGGGCTACTTCAGCAGCACCACCTTCTGGTTCTCCGATTTCCCGCCAGACACCAGCCGGTAGTAGTAAACGCCCGGGCTGGCGTTGCGCCCCTGGTCATCGCGGCCATTCCACCTCACCGCGTTCGCGCCGGCCCGGCCGATGCCGCGGAATCCGGTCACGCGCTTGCCGGCCGCGTCGAAGAGCGAGATCTCGTATGGATTGGTCGTGGCCAGTTCGAAGCGAAGCTCGGTGGTGGATTGGAAGGGGTTCGGTGCGCTCGTCAGCTGAGTGGCCGCCCTGGGCTTGATACCGGGGCCGCCCACCGCGGTGAACGAACCGGATTCCCAGTAGATGTCGTCGAGGGCGAACTCGCAGGCCGTGCCATTCTCCTCGAGGATGACGAACTCGTAGCTCAGCATGCGGAGGTCAATGGCCAAGCCGCGCAGCTCGCTGAGCGGGATTGACGCCTGGCCCCAGGCGCCGTTGCGCACGAGGCCGTACTTGGTCTGGGCCGCGGGGAACTGGACGTAGTTCTGGTTGCCCCAGGAATCGATGACCCCGATCTTGAACGTGACGTTCGCGGGAATCTTGATCCAGAACTTGAGGGTGCCGTCACCGAGATTGAACAGGTTTTCCGGCTGATGCGACATGATGCCCGCGCCGAACCACCCCTTGCCGTTGGTCCTCCATGTGAGTCCGTTGCTGCCCTCGAAGGGTGTGATCGTGCCGTCCACCAGCGTGCTCTCCCAGACGTAGATCTCCGAAGACACGGTCGTCACGAGGCCGCCGTTGGTCGGCGTCGTGTCGGTGAAGATCCCAAACCTGCCGGCGTGCGGCGTGGGAGGCCCGAGCGTGACCACGCCCTGGCCGTTCCACTGGTAGACCCGGATGTAGTCCACGTACATCGTGGCCGGGAACGGCATCGTGACCGGTAGCCCGCTGCCCGGGTCGCCGAGGTGGTAGGCGTCGGTGTAGGTGCCGCCGATGGCGAGGTTCGCGAGCAGGTAGAACGGCTGGCGAAGCTCCTGTGCGTCGGGGCCAAACACGAACGGGTTCGTGTAGAGCTCGTGCTCGACGCCGTTGTCCACGACGGCAAAGCGCATCGAGTTCTCGTCCCAGTAGAGCCGGTAGATCAGGAATCGGCCGGTGAGCGGATTCGCGTAGTTGTAGTAGGGGCGGTCGAAAATGTCGGCCGGATCGTAGGCGAGGCTGGCGGCGCCCGAAAGGTTGCCGGGGCCGACGGCCGAGGGGGAGTAGTAGATCGCGTTCGCTCCCACCATCTGGTTCACGGTCGAGTTGTTCAGGCCGTTGCCACCGTTGTGGGTGTCGTGCAGGTCACGGAAGGCCTTGCCGGCGCCCATCTCCATCAGGTCGACCTCGCCGCAGTTGGGCCACCCGATGTTGGCTGTGCCGAGCATCCACACCGCCGGCCAGCCGCCCAGGTTGAGGTCCGGCACCAGGACGCGGGCCTCGATCATGCCGTACTGGACGGTGACGAATGACTTGCTCACCACCCTGCCCGACGTATAGCTGAGGGGATTGCCCCACTGATCGACGATGCCCGGGCCGCTTTCCCGCCGGGCGATGATGCGCAGCGCCGTGTTGCCCGGCTCGCCGGGAACGCCCGCAATGTCGACGTTCTCGTTCCGGTAGAACTCCAGCTCGCCGTTGCCCCAGCCCCAGTTGATGTTGCCGGTGATCTTCAGCCAGTTGTCGAGGTTGTTGAAGTCGTCTTCCCAGACCAGGCTGCCGACTTGCGCGTGGGCAGATCCGCTGGTGGCGAGCACGAGAGCGAGGACGAGGAGCTTCCGCATGATGTTTCCCCTGGTTCCCGGCACCGGACATCTGATTACGGCGCAACCGCCTCCGGCGTTCGGCATGGGTGATGGGCGCCAACGCTTGCACCTCAACTATGCACTTTGTGCGGCTGCCGTACAATGTCGCCAATCGTGCGCGGGCCGGACCGCTGTGCCGTCATGCGGTATCGTCGCGTCGTCATGAGCACACCCCCGGAAGATTCCAGCCCCAGGCCCCGGCGCCGGCCGCGCTACAGCGGCACTCATCCCCGACGATTCGAGGAGAAGTACAAGGAACTCGCGGCGGAGCACTATCCTGAGATCGTGCCGCACGTGCTTGCCAAGGGCCGGACGCCCGCCGGCCAGCACGTGCCGATCATGGTCGGGGAGATCCTCGAGGCGCTCGCGCCCGTGCCCGGCGAACGGGCTGTGGACGCCACGCTCGGCTGGGGCGGCCATGCCCAGCGCCTGCTCGAGCGGCTCACGCCAGGCGGACGGCTGCTCGGGCTCGATGCCGATCCCATCGAGCTGCCGCGCACCGAGGCGCGGCTGCGCCGTCTCGGTTACGACGAGGACGCCCTCATCGTCAAGCGCATGAACTTCGCCGGCCTGCACGCCGCGGTCCTTGCCGCCGGCTGGAACGACGGCGCCGACATCGTGCTGGCCGACCTCGGCGTCTCGTCCATGCAGATCGACAACCCCGCGCGCGGGTTCACCTACGGCGCCGAGGGCCCACTCGACATGCGCATGAATCCCAACCGCGGACTTTCCGCCGCCGCGTGGCTGGAGCGCGCCACGCCGGCCACTCTCGCGCGCGTGCTCGCCGACAATGCCGACGAGCCGCACGCCGAGCGCATCGCGGGCGCGCTGGCGGAACGGCGCGGCACGCTCGACAGCACGCAGGCGCTGGCCGTCGCGGTGCGCCAGGCGCTTGCCGGAGCGGTGCGCGAGGACGCCGCCGACCTGAGCGTGCGCCGCGTCTTCCAGGCGCTGCGGATCGAGGTCAACGACGAGTTCGGCGCGCTCGACGCGCTTCTGCGCGACCTGCCGAACTGCCTGCGCCCCGGAGGCCGCGTCGCGGTGCTCACGTTTCACTCCGGCGAGGACCGCCGCGTGAAGCACGCCTTCGCCCACGACAAGCGCGAAAGCCACTACGCCGACGCCGCGCGCGAAGTGATTCGCCCGACCTCCAGGGAGCAGCACGACAACCCGCGATCACGATCCGCCAAGTTGCGCTGGGCGCGTCGGGCGGTATAGGCGAGGGCGGCACAGACTGTCGACGGCGCGACAGGCCGGCCTCGTGGCGCCGGCAGGGACGTTTGTTTCAGTTCATCTCAACACCACGATCCGCTCGATGTCCAGGTGATCGCCCGCCTGCATGCGCACGATGTAGATTCCGCTGGCGATGAAGCTGACCGGGCACAAGACCGAAGCAATCTACCGACGCTACGCCATCGTGACGGAGAGCGATCTCGTGGAGGCGGTTCGGATGCTCCAATCGAGGCACATTGGGCGCCCATCAGGCGCCGAACCCCACCGGAATGACGCCGCTCCCTACGCGGACAAAGGGGAGAAATCGTTGTGAATCAACGTCCAGCGGCGCGCCCTGCCACCGTCCCGCTGCTCCACTCGGCCTTCTCGTAGCCGAGTGTGACGATCGCTCCACCGGCGCCGGGCCTTGCGGTGACGAACACGCTAGTCTCTTGCGGAACCGCCCGGGAGGCCAACAGACCGGGAAGGTTGAGCAGCACTGCACAAGCCCTCGCACGCGGAGAAGTTCCTCACATCGGCAGTCCCGGCGGGTGTAGGCTGTCACACATACGGACGGGAATTCCCATCCATCCGCGGAGACCTCGATGCACTGCGCGGCGCGCCGCTGGATGGCCACGACCCTGCTCGGGCTCCTCGTTGCCTGCGCGGGCTGCGGCCACAAACTGAACCGGGTCCTGCTGCCGGCCAGCCGCCCGGAACTCAGGCTCGAGCGCGCCCGAATCGAGCCCCCCAGTTCCGATTCCTACGCCTATCTCGCCCGCTGGGCCGCCGCCTCCAGCAGCCGGCCGATCAGCCATTATGTCTACGCCATCGATCCGGTTTCAGTGGACGCCGTGGACGAGACCTGGGTCCGGACCACCGCGACCCGGCTCGCGCTGGCTTTCCCACGCACCGAGAAGACCGCCGTCGGACGCAGGCCGCACGTGTTCGTCGTCCGGGCGGTGGACGATCAGCAGGAGATGTCCGACCCGAAGTGGTTCGCGGTCGCCGACGGGAACCTCCCGCCCATCGTGCAGATCGTCAATCCGGCGCCGGGCGGGGCATTTACTCCGACCCTGCCGCCGACCGTTCGCATCACGTGGGAGGGCACGGATCCGGACGGCCAGTTTTCGACTACACCGGTCCGCTACGTGTTCCGGCTCTTCGGGCAGCACAATCCGGACTTCCCCCAGATCCAAGACTTCATCTCGTTCGCGCTCATCTATCCTGACTCCCTCCGCGCGCTCTACGCTCCCGACTTCCCGGGCTGGAACTCGGTAGTAGGCGACAGCACCAGCTTCCAATACCAGAATCTCAATCCGGGCTCGACCTACCTGTTTGCCGTCACCGGATTCGACGAAGCGGGCGACTACGACCCGGTCTTCTCGTCGAGCAAGAACATGCTCAAGTTCGGGGTGACTTTCGCCAGCGTGGGGGGGCCGGTCCTGAGGCTGTTCAACGAGGTCTTCGACTACACCTATCCGAACGGCGGGTGGTCCGCCGATCCATCGCGCTGGATCCCGGTCGAGCTTCCGGCCTACCAGCCTCTGACCGTGAACTGGTTCGGTAGGCAGGCATTGGGCGCCGAGATCGCCTGGTACCGCTGGGCGCTGGATGCCGTGGACCTGACGGACGAGACGCCGCGCACCAACGAGGTGACCGACTTGCAGCACTGGAGCGCCCGCAGCCTCACCACCGCCTCGGCGACATTCGGGCCCTTCCTCGGTTCGGAGTCCCACTTCTTCTACGTCGAGGTCGAAGACACCAACGGCCTGCGCAGCCTGGGGATTGTCCACATGGCCGTCCGAGTGGCCACGTTCAGCAGAGCGCTCATGTTCGTAGACGATACGCGACTGCCCGTAGACCGCCTCGCGGCGCCCGGCGGCTCGGCCTTGCTGCCGCCCGTGGGCCCGTGGCCGACGGCAGCCGAGCTGGACTCGTTCCTGTTCGCCAGGGGCGGTTTCCCTTGGAGGGGCTATCCGACCGGGACGATCAGCACTCCCGGGATCTTCAATGGATACGACTACGACACGATCGGCACCCGGGCCATCTCGCTGGACGGGTCGCTTCCGCTCTCCGTGCTCGGCAACTACCAGAACATCGTGTGGTACACGGACGAGACGGGAGCGTCCTATAACGGCTCCCCCCTGGACCCGTCCGCACCCATCACGGCGCTGCGGATGATGAGCTCGCCGGGCCGGTCCAGCGCGCTCGCCAGCTACGTGCTGCAGGGGGGAAAGCTCTGGCTTTGTGGCGGCGGCGCCGCCTACGCCACCCTGGTCTCATGGAACAGGCCCGGAACCTCCCCCGCGGAGTACACGTCCCAGAACAACGAGCTCGTCCCCGGGCGGTTCATGTACGACCTCGCGCATTGGCGCGAGGGGATCCAGATCCTCCCGGCCGTGGGCGCCCGGAAGTTCGGGACCACGTCGTTCGGCGTCGGAGCCAACCGCCCGGGCCGCCACTGGCCGCCGGCACCTTTGCCGCCTACCCCGCCCGCGCCGCCCAACTACGCACTTCTGCCGGCCAGGCTTGATCCCAAGAGCCCGGCGACCGACCCGGCCCCGCCGCTGCGGAACCCGGACTCGTTCTTCTACCGGAGTTCCTATTCCGCCGAGCACATCCACCGGCCGACCTTCATCCGCGAAGACTACGATGACGATCCCGAGGTGGTGGACGACTACTCGACACTCGACACGCTCTACATCTCCAGCGGCGGATCGGCGCTGCCGAACTCTCCGGTCATGACCTACTACCATGGGCGGGAGAACCAGCCGATGGTGTTCTCGGGGTTCAACTTCTGGTTCTGGCGTCGCACGCAGTGCATCGAGCTCGTCGACTGGGTGCTGCAGTCGGTCTGGGGGCTGCCGCGGGACCCCACCGCGCCCCGCGGGCCGAACGCGGGGCCGCTCTCGGCCCGGCAGCTGCCGGTGCCCTTGCCGGTGCGAACTCCCCCGTTGACGCCATGACCCCGCGCCTGCCGCACCTCGTGCTCGCGTTCGCCTTCCTCGGCGCCGCCGCCGGGGCCGCGCTCGCCGTTCCCGTCATCGATGAATGCCGCTGCACCGCCACCGTCTTCGTCCGGGGGCCCAACGGCCAGCTCACTGCCGAGACGCGCGTCGTCCTGGTGACCCAGTCTTTCGGCCTTCCCCCGACGCCCAGCGACACGTGCCCCGCGGGATCGCGCATCGACATTTCTTGGCACGCCGAGCCCCCGACCGCCACCGGCTTCCAATACAAGCTCGACGAACCGGCGTTCATCGACGTCGGTCCCGAGGTGACGAGCGTGACGTACTTCTCGGGGATCCCACCGGACACCGTCCCCCCCGCTGCGGGCACCAAAGTCTTCAGGCTGCGGGAACTGACCGCGGATCCGTACAGCCCGACCGAATCCCGGCTCTTCCAGCTCAACCTCGGCCCCGACTCCTGGGTGGCGGGACCCGATCCCGACGTGAGCGGCGGGCCCTGGGCCACCAAGCCCAACGGCGAGAAGTACGCGCTGCTCGTCAACGGCATGGTCCCGTCGGGTGGACTGCCGGGGACGCTGCTCAGTCCGGACTCCGTGAACATCCTGCCCTTGGACCGGCCGCCCCGCCGGACGTTTCTCGAGATCTACGCCGACACCGTGTTCCTCCGGCACGAGTTCGACACCGTTCACAAGGGCTCGTGGGTGGTGTTCCACAGCGGCGGATTCGACACCGACTCCCGATACCGGGTCAGGGTCGCGGACGGGATCGAGAACCTGCTGCCGCAGTTCCCGGGTGGCCCCGTGCTCACGCCGGGGCCCGCCAACGGCTCGGCGGTCGGCTTCCGTTCGATCATCCCCACCTTCCTCACGCCCGACGGACCCCTCGTCCAGCCGGCGCAGTCGGGGCTCTACCCGCTCTTCGACCCGAACAGCGTGTTCCACCTTCCGCGGATCGCCGCGTACTACCCGATGTTCATGTCCGGCAAGGCATACTCGATGCAACGAGCTGAAGACGGGGACGGGGCGCGCGACAATCGGATCGCGCTCGGCGCCGAGCGCCTCGTCGGCGAGGATCCCCTGCACCCCTTACGTTCGCAGGTGATGGTCTTCCTGGTCGATCTGCCACCAGTGCTGCGGACGGAGATCCCCACCTTCCGGCCCCGGGTGACCCAGGTCGACACATTCTTCTCCCGCTCCTGGGATCTCCGCTTACCGGCGACCGATCCAGACCCGTACGGGCCCGGTCAACCCTTCGGCGGACCCTCGCCACAATCACTGCTGCGGCTGCGGTTCAAGGTCACGGGCACGGACGGCCTGGGCACGCCGATCGTCTTCCACGATCCCGCACTGGACGAGATCCAGACGAAGTACCTCAATGCCTCGGACGTGACGCTGACGGTGCCTGACTGGTTGGCGAGCGGACCCGCCACCCTGAGCATCGAACTCTGCGATTGCTCGTTCTGCGAGGATGTCCCGGGCTCGGGACGCTGCATCACCCGGGATATCCCCGTGTACTACCAGGCAGCGCCGATCACCGGTGTGGGACCCGGATCTTCGGCGACGGGAGGCGCAACCCCTACATCGCTCCGAGCACCGCTGGGAGGCTCGGCCGGTGGGGATGTCACGGTCCGCTTCGACCTGGGGACCGCGGGGCATGCCGATATGGAAGTCTTCGACGTCGCCGGACAGCGGGTGCGCCGCCTGCTCTCGGGCTGGTACCCCGCCGGCCAGCACACGTCGTTGTGGGATCGCCGGGACGAGCAGGGGACCGAGGTGAGGTCGGGCGTCTACTTCCTGCGCCTGCGCGCACCCGATGCTGCGCTGACGCGGAAGTTCTTCGTGGCCAGGTAAGGTGCGCGTGATGGCTGTCCGGACGGCCTGAGCGGGGCCGTGCGAGTGTCTTCCCGCCGCCGGTCGCGCGAATCGTCCCGATCCAGATACCCCCCGTCGAACATCACCGGTTCCCCGCCCCCCGCCCCGCCACCGTTCCGCTCGACCACGCCCACTGGAAGTTGAATCCCCCCAGCCGCCCCTCCACGTCCAGCACCTCCCCGCACAGATAGAGCCCCGGCACCAAGCGCGATTCGAGCGTCGACGGATTCACCTCCGACAGCGCGACCCCGCCCGCCGTCACCTCCGCCTTCTCGTACCCGAGCGTCCCGGTCACCTGCATGGCCCGCGCCACCATCCGCTCGATCAGCACACCGCGCCGTTCGCGATCCACCTGGCTCATGCGCTCACCCGGCTCCACTCGCGCCTCTCGGCACATCAGCTCGGCGAGGCGCTCGGGAACGCGCCCGGTCAGAAGCTGCCGGGCGGTCCGCCGCGGGCCCTCGCGAGCGGCCAGGAGCCAGGTCGCCAACACCCCCTCGCGCGTCTCCCCCGGCGCGAAGTTCGCCTCGACGCGACGCTCGCCCGAACCTTCCGCCCGATGCCAATGCCGCGATAGGTCGAGTGCCGCCGGGCCCGAGTAGCCGAAGTGGGCGAACAGAAGCGATCCGCGCGTCGTCGCGACCTTCTTCCCCGCCACCCGCATCGTGAGCTCGGCCTCGAGCGTCACACCCTGCGCCCCTCGGCACCAGTGGTCCGCGGACGTCAGCGGCGTCAGCGCGGGCGCGGGCGGCTCGAGCGTGTGGCCGAGGGCTGTCGCCAGTGCGTAGCCGGTGCCGTCGCTGCCGGTGCGCGGGAACGAGAGCCCGCCGGTCGCGAGCACGACCGCGTCGGCTTCGAGCCATTCGTCGGGCTCGACGGCGGGCAGCCGCCACGCCTCGGCGCGCCGGCCCTTCACCTCGCCGTAGTCGAACGCGGCACTGTTCACAACCCGCTGGATGCCGAGCCGGTATCCGACCCCCGGCGCACTCCCTTCCATCCCCCGCTCGAGCCGCACCACGCGCGCCCCGTGCCGCAGCTCGACGCCGGCGCGCTCCGCCGCGCGGAGCAGCGCGTCGAGCACGGTCTGTGCGTCGTCGGTCACCGGGAAATACTTACCCGTATCCTCGAGCTTCAACTCGACCCGGAGCGACCCGAACCACGCCAGCGTCTGCTCGACGGTGAACGCGCGCAGCACCCGCGAGATGAACGGTCGCGAGCCACCGTTGAAGTCACGCTCGCTCACCTCGCGATGCGTGACATTGCACCGCGTCCCGCCCGACATCAGGATCTTGAGCCCGACCTTGGGATGGGCGTTGAGCAGCGTCACCTGGGCGCCGGCCTCGGCGGCGCGCAGGGCGGCGGTGAGCCCGGCCGCTCCGGCACCGACCACGACCACCCGCCGCGTCACACCGCCCGCCACAATACCCCGTCGCGTCCGGCGCGGCCCTCGCTCTCGAGCTTGATGAGATGCGCCAGGAGCGAGCGCTCGGCGTAGGGCCAAAGCTCGTGCGGAGTATCGGCGTAGGCGCGCGTCACCAGCGCGCGCAGGTCGCGAGGCGTGACCTTGAGCGCGGCCAGCACCTGGGACTCGCGCTGGCGGCGGTGCTCGATCAACCCGTGGATCCGCCGCTGGGCCGCCCCCTGGGGCGGGCCGTGCCCTGGGAACAGGGTCTCGACCGGCTCGCCCAGCAGGCGATCGAGCGAGGCGACGTAGGCGCCCATGTCGCCCTCGGGCGGGTCGATGATCACCGTGCCCTGCCCGCCGGTGATGTGGTCCCCGGTCAGGAGCGAGCGCGTGCGCGGGTGGAGGAAGCACAGGTGGCCGCGCGCGTGGCCGGGGGTGTGGATCGCGCGCAGGTTCCACGAACCCTTCCCCGGCACGAGCGGGATCCAGTCACCGTCCTTGAGTACCACGTCCACGCGCACGTGCTTGCCGGTCTCGGCATGGGCGGCGACCGGCACGTCGAACCGCTTGCGCACGGCGGCCAGGCCGCCGATGTGATCGGGATGGTGGTGCGTCAGCAGGATGGTGGTGACGCGGCGGCCGTCCTGCTTCAGCGTCTCGATCAGCCCGTAAAGCGCATCCAGCTCGGCGGGCTCGCCGCTGCCGGGATCCACCAGCGCCATCTCGGACTCACCGACGAGATAGGCATTGGTGTGGGTCGCGGGCGGCAGTGGACTGGTCTTCATGGGATGGAGCACGATGCCCCACTTGAGCTCGATGCGGCGCACCGGCCGGCCCGAGCGCTCCGGGGCCTCGATCAGCCGGGCGGCGAGGCCATCCTCGCCCTCGGCCATGGCGATCAGACTCCACAGGATGGGGGCGGCGAAGGTCTCCTCGCCCGCCTGCCAGCGCTCGAGCGCCACGCGCGGCCGCACCCACTGCCCCTCGGCGAGCTCGCCCACGTGCACGCTCGCCTCCTGCCCCTCGGGCACGCGCGCCAGGAAGTAATCGGTCTCGAATCCGCGCGGGGCGAACGCGGGCGAGACCCAGCGCCCGGCGTAGGCGAGCGCGCCGCCATCAAAGCTCCAGCCGTGCTCGCGGGCGAGGGCGAGGAAGGTCGTATCGCCTGCGAGCAAGCGCCGGCGCGCCTCGGCGTAACGCTCGGGCGGACCGGCGCCGGCCACGCCGACCAGCACGCCCGCCTCTTCGAACGCCTCACGCAGCGCGCATGCCATCAGCTCGCGCCGGGCGGCATCGGCCACGCCCTCGATCGGCAGTTCGGCGTCCTCGGGATCCACGGTGCCGCCCACGAAGGCGCGGAAGCCGGGCATGTAGCTCACGGCATCGCTGCGGCGCACCCAGAAGGTCTCGAGCGCATCGCCGTGGCCGCGCACCAGCAGCACGACGGCGGAGGAACGGGGACGCGTCATGACAGGTGAGGCCACAGGGGGGGCGTTCTCCAGTGGGAATCATGAACGAAACGGCGGCCCGGTGAGGGGCCGCCGCATGATAGCAGGGCGTCCGGACGGTGTAGGTCAGGCGCTCTTGCGCGCCACCTGATCGAGCGCCCGGCGCACCAACGCCAGCCCCTCATCCAACTCGGCGATGGTCACGTCGAGCGGGGTGCGGAAGCGCAGGCTGCGGGTGCCGCAGCCGAGGATGATGGCGCCCAGCTCGTACATCTTCTGGGCGACCGCGTCGCGCGTGGCCCCGTCCGGCAGGTCGATCGCGCACATGAGCCCGAGGCCGCGGGCGTTGCTCACCAAATCGGGGCGCTCGCTCTGGAGCCGCTCGAGGCCACTGCGCAGGTGCCCGCCGGCCATGGCCGCGTTCTCGACCAGTTTCTCCTCGGTCATGATCTCGAGGTAGCGCTGGCAGCGGACCATGTCGGTGAGGTTGCCGCCCCAGGTGGAGTTGATGCGGCTGCCGAGGCGGAACACGTTCTCGGGTTCCACATCGAGCCGCGCGCCCCCCATCATCCCGCACACCTGCGTCTTCTTGCCGAAGGCGATCAGGTCGGGCTTCACGTCCCAGTGCTGGTGTGCCCACATGCGCCCGGTGAGCCCCATGCCGGTCTGCACCTCGTCGAAGATGAGCAGCGCTTCCTGCTCGTCGGCGACCTGGCGCAACGCGCGCAGGAACTCGGGGCGGAAGTGATTGTCGCCGCCCTCGGCCTGGATCGGCTCCACGATGATGCAGGCGATGTCGTCCGGGCGCTCGACGAAGGCGTTCTTGATCGCGTCGAGGGCGAGGTTCTCCTCGCGCCGCACGCGCTCCAGCTCGACGGCATCCACCGGAAAGCGCAGCTTGGGGTTGGTGATGCGTGGCCAATCGAAGCGCGGGAAGTACTGGTACTTCTTGGGGTCCGCGGTGTTGGTCAGCGAAAGCGTGTAGCCCGAGCGACCGTGGAACGACTCGCGGAAGTGGAGCACCTGGTGGCCCCGCTCCTCGCGATGGCCCTTGCGGAAGTTGCGGCGCACCTTCCAGTCGAAGGCGGCCTTGAGCGCGTTCTCGACCCCGAGCGACCCGCCCGCGACGAGGAACAGGTGCGGCAGGTAGTCGGGCATCGCGAGCCGGCCGAAGGCGTCCACGAACTCGGCCATCTCGACCGTGTAGATGTCGGAGTTGGCGGGGTTGGTGCGCGCGGCGCGCAGCAGCTTCGCCTCGAACCCGGCGTCCTTCATGCGCGGGTGGTTGAGCCCGATCGGGAGCGTGGCGAAACACGAGAACAGGTCGAGATACCAGCGGTCGCCGCGGGCGTCCTTGAGCCTGCGACCCTGGCTCAACTCTAGGTCGAGCACCAGGTCGTAGCCGTCCACGAGCATGTGGCGGGCGAGCACGTCGTGCACGTCGGCGGCCGCGACGCGCGGCGGGGGCACGGGCGCAGCGGCACCGGGTTTGCGGGCGGGCTTGGACTTCATCGCATCTCTCCTTCCACGCCCGTGCCGACGAAGCTCTCTTCCTTCGAAGTCGACAGCGCGATCACGGTGCGGGTCTGACGAACGCCTTCAATGGCGTTGATGTGGTGGATGAGCAACTGCTGGAGCGCCTCCATGCCGGCGACGCGGATCTTGAGCAGCAGCGAAAACTCCCCGGTGATGTGATGGACCTCCTGCACCTCGTCCATCGCCATCACCCTGGCGATGAAGGCCGGCTCGAGGCGCGGATGCTCGATGAAGATCTCGACGAAAGCGGTCACCGTCGCCCCCACCGCCGGCGGGTCCACCACCGCGACGTAGCGGCGGATGACGCCGGCGTTCTCCAGCTTCCTGAGGCGCTCGTTCACCGCGGCCGCCGAGAGCCCCACCCGCCGCGCGATCTCGGCCTGAGGGAGCTTGGCATCGCGCTGGACCAGGGCCAGGATCTTGCGGTCCTTGGCGTCAAGTGTCTGTGAAATGTTCACTGAGATGACCATAGGACAGAATTATAATCGGCAATGGTCGTCGATTACAAGAGATTATTTTGCAGGACAATGAATCGGCCGGCCCGGACCCCGCCTACCCCGGAACGCGGGCCCGGCCGCCGGCGGGCACCCCCGGGCACCCGCCGGCGGCCGGAAGTCCTTGGGGGCCGTGGTAATGTGCCCGCCCTATGCTCTACGCCATCGACTTGGAGGGGGTGCTGGCCCCCGAGATCTGGCCGGTTCTCGGGGCCCATTTCGAGTTGCCCGAGCTCAACCTGACCACTCGGGACGTCGCCGACTTCGAGGCGCTGATGCACCGCCGGGTGGATGCCCTGCGCTCGCGCGGCGTGACGCTCAAGCAGCTCCAGACGGTCGCCCACGGCGTCCACCCCTACCTCGGTGCGCGCGAGTTCCTCTCCCGGCTGCGCGCCATGGGCCAGGTGCTCATCATCTCCGACACCTTCCACGAGTTCTCGGAGCCGCTGGTGCAGGAGCTGGGCGGGCACAGCCTGTTCGCCAACCACTTCGAGCTGGACGGGGGCGGCACCATCTCGGGCTTCCAGCTGCGCATCCGCGGGCAGAAGGAGCGGATCGTCTCGGGGTTGAAGAGCGCGGGGTTCATGGTGGCGGCGATGGGCGACAGCCTGAACGACCTCTCGCTGCTCAAGAGCAGCGACCATCGCGTGCTCTACCGGCCGGTGGAACCGCTGCGCGCGGCGTTCCCCGACGCCCCGCTCGCGCTCAACCTGGACGATGCGCTGGTGCACATGGAGGCCGCGGCGCGCGCCGAGGCGGCCCGCGCGGGGCAGTAGCGGCCCGCTCGATCGGCTACTCCCCCGCCGCGACGCTCCTCGCGAACTCGAGGCACCCGCCGGCATCCGAGAGATCATCCAGCAGCAGATCCGGCCCGTGCGCCGCCAGCGTCGCCCGGTCGCGGATGCCGGTCGCCACCGCCACCACCTTCGCGCCGGCGGCCCGCGCGCAGGAGATGTCGTGCTCGGTGTCGCCGACCACGATGCAGCGCTCGGGCGGCACGCCGTAGCGCTCGCGCGCCCGCGCGACGGCCACCTTCGCCAGCGCGTTGCGATCCTCGGCCTCCTCGCCGAAGGCGCCGAACACGAAGCGCTCGGTGATACCGAAGTGACCAAGCTTGATGCGCGCCATGCCGGTGGTGTTCCCGGTCAGGAGCGCGGACACCCACGAGGGCTCCTCCTCGACCGCCGCCAGCAGGGCCGGCACCCCCGGCAGCAGTCGGCCGCGACCGGGGGTGAGCAGCGTCTCCATGCGGGCGTAGGCGGTCTGCCAGAACCGGGGCGCCTCGCCGTCCGCAAGCCCGCGCCCGTGCTTGGCGAGGATGTCGGCCAGGATCAAGGGATCGGTGCGTCCGGCGAAGGCGATATCGCGCAGATCGTCCTCGACGCCGAGCCGCTCGCGCACCGCGAACGAGAACGCCTCGCGGGCGGCCCCGTCCGTGAGCAGCAGGGTGCCGTCCACGTCGAAGAGCCAGACCAGCCGGTGCCCGGGTGCCATGGCGGGATGCTATCATTACAGCGACTCCCGACCCTTACCCGCTGGAGATGACGTGACGCCGACCCTTGGAGCCGCCTTCGCCGCCCGCCCACTCATCGCCATCGCCGCCCTCCTGTGCATGACCGTCGCCCCTGGCGCCGCGCGTGCACAGGAGC
>CAYONG010000068.1:0-23789 GCA_964405235.1 uncultured bacterium
GGGAACGCGTCCAGCCGGGCACGCGCCGAGGCGAACCACTCCGGCGTCGGTCTCCAGTAATCGAGCGACGGCGGTTCCGAGAAACGGTCGTTGAGGACGATGACATCGACCCGGTGGCGGTCCACGACCTCGCGTACCCGCGCCCAGGTCCCGAAGGGCTCGAGCGCGTCCCGGGCATCCATGATGCGGTCCAGCGCCAGCGAGTCGTTGGGCGAGCTGTGCTGGTCCGACAGCGCCATCACGTAGTGCCGCGTGTACATGGGCACCGAGTAGGAGGTCGCCGGGTCCGAGAGCACGACGCTCCCCGCCGGCAGGTGGGCGTCCATCCATTCGAGGGCGTCCGCCCATAGCGCCGGGCTGGTGCGTCGCTCCTCGTCGCCGACCCAGGCGGGATTCGCCAGCACCCGCGCGGCGTCCGTGAGGGTCGAGGCCGAGAGCGCCAGCACCGCCGCCAGCGCCACAGTGGCCCCGAGGCGCGAGGGCCCCCGCCACGCCGCGGCGGCCAGCCCGGTCAGCATCCAGGCGAGGAGCGGGGCGAGCGGCACCATCCAGATCATGCGCATCAGCAGGTAGCCGATTCGCGGCTCGAGTAGGCCGACGACCGGCGGATTGAAGATCACCAGGGCGACCACCGCGGGGGTGGTGAGCAGAAAGAGCGCGGCGGGGTCGCGCCGGCCCGCGCGCCACAGCCAGGGAACCGCCAGCGGGAACAGCACCCATCCGTTGCCGAGCCAGTCCCACAGCACGCCGAACGAGATGATCGGCACGCCGTCGAGCAACCACAGCAGCCCCTGCGGCTCGGTGTGGATGACGTTGTTGGGCGCATACGACCGGGCCCAGCGCCAGGCCAGATACGGCAGCCCCGCGAGCCCGAGGAGGAGCGCGGTCCCGGCCAGACGCTTCACCCGCCCGCTCCAGTGGCGGTCGACGATCAGGAGCCCGACCGCCAGCGCCGTGAACACCATCGCGAACTGGATGGCGTAGTAGACGTGCGCGGCGAGCGCCCCGAGCGCCAGCCCGATCGCCGCCAGGCGCAGCCGACGCGCAGGCGCCCGCAGATCGGCGAGTAGGGCGGCGGCCGCCGCCATCGCCAGCTGGTCGCCGAGCTTGGTCGCGAATACCGCCTCGCGGACGTACTGCTCCACCAGAGAGCCGCCGTAGGTGAGGAGGTAGGCCCATCCGGCGACGGCGGCGCCCGGCGGGCCGCGCAGGAGAAACCCGAACACGGCGACGTTGAGCACGAACAGCGGCACCAGGCAGACCGGAAGCAGTTTCCACGCCTCGAGCGGGTCGACACGCGCGAGGCGGGCGATGAGCGCCACCTGCGGGTGCCAGAGCCCCTTGCGCGGGTCGGCCCCGGCGGCTCCCGCGTCGCGGAAGAACGCGTCGCGTGGGAACGCGTCGCCACTGGCGAGCATCCGGCGGATGGTGCCGACGTGATCGGGCGAGTCGGTGGAGATCCCGAGCGGGGCGCCGAGCTGGCCGGCGTGCCAGGTGCCGGTCGCGGCGGCGAGCACCAGCGCGGCGAGCGCGATCCGGGACCGCGCCGGCCACACCGGGAGCTCCGGCACCGGTCCGCTCTGCGCGCCCGCGGTCCGCAACCCGACGCGCCACAGCACGATCCCCCACAGCAGCGCGGTGGCCGGCAGGGACCACGTCGACAGCACGGTGAAGGGGAGGCCGAGCGCGCGCGTGGCCAGCACGAGCGCCCCCTGCCACGCGACACCGAAGCCGAGCGCCCACCCGGGCGCAAGCCAGCTCCCGCCGGGCGGCACGGCGCCGAGCGCGATGAACACGTAACCGGGCAGCAGGATGACGACCGCGAAGGCGAGGACCACCCGGGCGCCGGGCGGCAGCGCGCCCATGACCCCCACCACCAGTGCAAGGTGGATGGCGAGACCGGCCGCCACGCAGCCGGCTGCGGCTCGCCGGCTCATGGCGCTCCGCTCCAGCGGAAGAACGCGATGTCGTCGTTGCGGTAGACGAGCTGGTAGCCGGGATGCACCGCCCCGATCTCGCGGCGCCATCGGTCCATGTCGCCGCCCCCGCGGGACCGCCGGCGGGCCACGAAGACCGGGCGCCCGAGCCGGTAAAGGAACTCGCGCACGTCGCCCGAGGGCGTACGCAGAGCGCCCAGCTCGAATGCGGTCTGGCGCCGTACACGGAGAGCCGGCGCGGGATAGGACCAATTCTTCTCCCAGCGCACCCCACCGGTGATCACGCTGCGCCGGGCCCGCACGGGCAGATCCAGCGAGGTCTCGGCGTCGACGAAGATGGCTTCGGGAGGGGAGTTGGCGATCGCCCAGCGCATGCCGGCGAGTTCACCCGTCCGCGGGTGCTCCCAATCCGCGCCGAACTGGGCGCGCTCGGTCGCGAACGCCCAGAGCGCGATCGTCACGGTGGGCAGGATCGCCATCGCAAGCGCGGCCGTGATGAGGAGGCGCCGCCCGCCGCGCACGCGCCCGTACCACCCGACCAGAGCCAAGCCCGCAGGGGCGGCGAGCAGAAGGAAGAGGAGGTTGAAGAACTTGCTCTGGTTGAGACCCGGAAGCCACAGCCAGAGCCCGGCGGCCGTCAGAAGCACGGCAAATCCGAACAGCTCCCGGGCTCCTGCCACGCGTCGCCGCGCGTGCCAGAGCCACCCCATGCCAGCGGGGACCACGAGCAGACCCGAAAGCAGCCAGGTACCCACCGCGAGGGGCGAAAGGCCGGGCGCGAGTGCCTTCTGTTTCCCGAGGGTGGTGGCGCACAGGTATGGCGCGAGCAGGGCGACCGCCGCCCCGAAGACCACCAGGAGTGGCAGCAGCACGCCGCGCAATCGCCGCTCCTCGGGACGCCGGGAGCGCCACAGCGCCCACCACCACCAGCCCCCGGCGAGCAGCGCACCGCTCCAGCCCACGACGCTGTGGATGAAGAGGGTCGAGGCCACCACCAGCCCGAGGGCCAGGCCCTCGCGCAGCCGCGGACGGGCCGTAAAGTCGAGAAGAACCAGCAGGAGCAACGTGAACTGCGCCATTCCGAGCGCGAAGGGAGTAAGCACCAGGAACTTGTCACCGAAGAACGCCATCGAGGAGTGTAGCGTCCCGGTCGCCATGATCTGGAGGGCCGGGCTCGCGCCCATGGTCACCAGGCGTCTGATCTCGTCCATGCCGACGACGTCGCCGGTGAACGCGCGCACTCCAATCCAGATCCAGGAAAAGGGCGCGTAGCCCAGGGTGGCAACGGCCGCCGCCGCCCACATGCCGGGCGCGCCCGCGCCCAGCCGTCGGGCCAGGACGCAGACGCCGAGAACCACCGCCACCGCGCCGGTCAGATTGAGGACGATGAGCGGAGCCCAGACCGTCAGCCCAGGCGCCACCGCGACCCACATCACGGCCCACGCATGGTAGCCCCAGAAGTAGAGGAGCCGGAGACCGGCGAAGTAGGGATCCTCGGGAGGGACCGGCCGCTCGGCCATCTGCAGTGTCACGGCCGCGTGGAACCAGCCATCCGAGCGCGGCGGGAGCCACGGGTTCCCGAACAACAGCGCCGCAACGATGGTCGTCCAGATGGCGGCCGCGAGCCAGGGCACAGCGCCCTCACGATCGCGCGCGGGCTCACCGCCCGGGCGGGCCACGAAAGCCGAGGCTAGCGCGCCCGCGGCGATCAGGACCAGCACCGTCCGCGCGGCGGCCTCGGGCGAGACACCGAGCGCGAACAGAAGCGCCGCCGGCGCCCCGGCCAGGAACGGTGCGGTCGCGAGCGCGAAGAGCATGCGGCCCGCCGCTCCCGCCCGCGGTGCCAGGCTGGGCGCCAGCAGCGCTCCCGGCGCGACCCCCAGCGCGACGGTGAGGAGGAACGCAGCCAGCGGCGCCGGCCACGCGACGGGTGCGGCGGCGGCCGCCGCCACGGCGCCGAGCCCGAGCGCGCCCCAGCGCACGCGCCGCCCGTCAGTCACGCGCGGCCTCGCCGCGGCGCCTGGCACTCGACCACGGCCAGTCGATCTCGCCCGCCAGCCGCTTGATTCCAATGCCGCGCGCGAGCGGGATGGTCAACACGCCGTAAATGACCAGCCAGCCGACCGCCGAGCCGAGGAACCGCATCGCCCGCATCGGCCCGGGGTGACCGTAGCCGGGGAAGAAACGCTCGAAGCCATAGGCGAGCGGAATGGCAATGAACAGCGGCAGGAAGGCACGCACGAGGAACAGGAACCTCGCTCGGAGGCTGCCGCCCATGCCGCGATCGGCGAGCGCGATCATCACCGCGCTGTTGATCGCGTAGGTGATGAAGGTGGCCCACGCCACACCGCGGATGCCGTGGCCAAGTCGGATCGCGAGCAGATCGAGGGTCACCCCGAGGGTGATCGTCCCGAGCGCCACCGGCACCAGCACCCGCTGGCGTCCCAGTGTCATCAACACGATCGAGCCGAGGTTGGCGAGGGACAGCCCGGCGGCGCTGAAGCACAGGATGCGCAGCGCGGGCACGCCATCCCTGAAGCGGGGCAGCAGCCACTCGACGGCGTCGTCGGCTCCCAGGTAGGCGAGCGCACACATCGCCGGCATCAGCAACGACAGCGCCCGCATGGCGCGGTGGACCTGATCGCCGATCGAGGCGGCGGCATCGCCGCTCTCGCGATAACGCCGCACCAGCTGCGGGTAGAGCACGTACGCGATGGCGTCGGGCAGGGTGAGCAGGAATCCGACCGCCGTCACCGCCAGCCCGTAGAGCCCCAGCGCGTGGGTGCCGAGGAAGCGGAAGATGATGACCCGGTCGAAGCTGCGCAGGACGAAGTTCGAGACCGTGTACATGAACATGGGGAAACCGATGGAGAGCAGGGTGAGCGATTCGCGCGAGGGGACGGGGATGAGCGGCACCACCGCGCGCCCGTGCCACATGACGCTCAGCGTCGCGATCAGCGTGCCCGCGAACCAGCCCCACAGCATTCCCCAGGCGCCCTGGGTCGGGATGAGCGCGAGCCCGAGCCCGACGCCGATCGTCCCCTGGAGCAGGAACCAGAGGCTCACGGCGGTCATGTTCCCGTGCGAGCGCAGCAGCGTGAGGTGATAGTAGGAGATGGCGATGAGTGCCACGCACGCCAGCACCACGACCACCCCCGTGAAGCCCCAGTCGGTGGCGATCTGGCCGGTCGAGCGCCCGAAGTAGAGGAGACCCGCAGCCGCGAACGCGGCGGTCGTCACCACCACGTTGAAGAGCCCCGCACGCTTCACGCGGTCGAGGCGCTTCGCGTCGCCGTCGACAATGCGGGCAGGCACCGCCTGATCCAGCCCCGCATAGGTCCCGGCCGGCCCGTAGGTGCCGTAGTCCATGATCAGCATGATGGCGTTCCAGGCGCCATAGCCCGAGGGTCCCAGCAGCCGGGCCGCGACAAGCCCCCGCGCTGTGGTCAGGAAGCGCACCAAGTACTGGCTGGCGGCGAAGCCGATCGAATCACGGACGAGCTTGCGGGCGGGCACAGAGATCCTCGTCATCAGGCTGGCGCCACGCGCCCGGCCAGCCATTCCCGGGCGAGGGCACGCAGTCCCACGCCCCGGCCGAACCACCACAACACCGGCAGATAGGCGACCACGACCGCCGCCGAGCGGAGCGCCGCCGTGCCCGCCGATTCCGACCCGCCGAGGGCGCACGCTGCCAGCGCCAACCCTCCTGCCCAGACGGCCGGCAGGAAGCTCGCGATCGCCAGCCCAAGACGTTCCCCGGTGCTCACGCACAGGCCCGGCGCGGCCAGCGCGACCAGGCCGAAAGCGAAGCCGGCGTAGCCGGTAGCCGCAGCCAGCGCGATCGAGGCCGGCCGGTGGTCGCGCGCCGCGACCGAGAACACCAGCGCCGCCGTGGCCAGCGCCATGAAGGCGACCAGCGCGAGCAGCGCCCACCGCGGCCCCTTAGCCAGCATGAAGTAGCCCGGCAGCGTCCCGGCCGAGAGCAGCAGCGCGCCGATCGACAGCAGCCGCAGCGCGGGCACGCCGTCGCGAAAGGCGGGGAGCAGCGCGCCTACGACCGGCCCCGCCCACACCATTCCCACCGCCACCATCGGGGGCAACGTCACGGTCAGCGCGCGCTGGGTTCGAACCACCTCCGCACGGGTGCGCTCGGGTTCGCGCGCGCCCCGGGCGGCGGCCGACATGCGGGGGTAGAGCACGGTCGAGGCGGCCTCGGGCAGGTAGAGGATTAGTCCCGCCGCCATCAGCCCGAGGCTGTAGAGGCCGAGACCCTCGGTGCCCGCGTAGCGCACGAACGCGATGCGGTCGACCGATCGGAGCACCAGAGAAACGAGGAAGAACGCGAAGATCGGCAGGCCCACGCGAACCAGGGCGATCCCCTCACCCCATGTCCACGGCACGAGCGTGGGCCGCACGCCGCCGCGACGAAGCCATACCAGTGCCGCCAGCGAGCCGGCGATCCAGCCCGCGAGGAGACCCCAGACCCCCTGTGAGGCGACCAGCGCCAGCCCCAGGCCTCCGCCCAGGACCGCCTGGGTCACGAGTGCGGCGCTCACCCGCTGGAACTCGCCGTGCGCGCGCAGCGATGAGGCGTGGTACTGGATCGCGAGGTGGAGCCCGACGACCAGCAGCATCAACATCGGCGGACCCCAGCCCCAGGTCCAGGCGATGCGACGTGTGCCGGTGGCGAGGTAGATCGCAGTCCCGAGCGCGAAAACGACGGTCCCGAGCACCCCGAATGTCCACGCCCCCGCCATCACCCGACGCGCGCGCTCGTGGTCGGCCCGCGCGGCGGCGGCGGGCAACTCGAGATCGAGCCCCTGGAGCGCGCCGCAGGAGGCGTACGCGCCGTAGTCGAGCAGCAGGTTGAGCGCATTCCACGCGCCGAATCCGATCGGGCCTAACGCCGCCGCGGCGACCACCCCGCGGAGCAGCAGCGCCACGCGGGCCACGTACTGGCCGAGCGCCGTGCCCAGCGTATCGCGGACGAACGTGCGTGGATGCAAGGGGATCAGCGCTCCCGGGCTTCGGGTTGGCCGACCGGGACGGGGTGACATAGAATCGTCGCTCCCATGCGTCCCGCTCCCCCGCCCAACGTCCTGTGGCCGTGACCCCGCATCCTGCGCCCGATCATGCGACGCTCGCCTCGCGCGGCGGCACGCCGGTGCGCGGGACATGGCTCCCGGTGGCGCTGCCGTGGATCGGCGAGCGCGAGAAGCAGCTGGTGCTCGAGACGCTCGAATCGGGCTGGATCACCACCGGTCCGCGGGCCGACGAGCTGGGACGCCGGATCGCCGAGCTGGCCGGCGCCCGCCACGGCCTCGCGGTGAACTCGTGCACCTCCGCGCTGCACCTGGCGCTGGCGGGCCTCCGTATCGGGCCCGGAGACGAGGTCGTCACCTCGCCGTACACTTTTGCGGCTTCGGTCAACGTCATCACGCACGTGGGCGCCCGGCCGGTCCTGGCCGATGTCGAGGCCGACACCCTGTGCATCGATCCGCGCGAGATCGAGCGCGCGATCACGCCGCGCACGCGCGCCATACTGACGGTGGACTACGCCGGACAGCCCTGCGATTACGACGCGGTGCTCGCGATCGCGCGCGCGCGCGGCCTGCCGGTGGTCGCCGACGCGGCGCATGCGCTCGGGGCGGCCTGGCACGACCGCCCGGTCGGCTCGCTGGTCGACGTCACGGCGTTCTCCTTCTACGCGATCAAGAACCTGACCACCGGCGAGGGCGGGGCGGTGGTCACCGACGACGAGGCGCTGATGGAGCGCATGGCGGTGCTGTCGCTCCATGGCATGGACCGCGACGCATGGAAGCGCTATGCCGCCACCGGCTCGTGGTTCTACGAGGTGTCGGCCCCAGGGTATAAGTACAACCTGAGCGACATCCTGGCGGCGGTGGGCCTCGGGCAGCTCGAGCGCTTCGCCGAGTTCCAGCGCCGCCGGGGGGAGCTGGTGGCGGGCTACGCCGCGCGGCTGGGGGAGGTGGCCGAGGTGCGGCTGCCCTCCGTCCGTCCCGGCGCGACCCACGCCTGGCACCTTTATCCGATCGCCCTCGATCTCGAGCGGCTGACCTGCGATCGCGCGCGTTTCATCGAGGAGCTGCGGGCCGAGAACATCGGCACCACCGTCAACTTCATCCCCATCCACCTGCATCCCCACTACCGCCAGGCGCTGGGTCACGCCGAGGGACGCTTCCCGGTCGCGGAAGACGCCTACCGTCGCGCGGTCACGCTCCCGCTCTATCCCCGCATGAGCGATGGCGATCTCGATGACGTCTGCGTCGCGGTGCGCAAGGTGGTCGCCCACTACCGTCGCTGAAACGGATCGCGTCACGACGCCTCGTCCTGGGCCTGCCCGAGCGAGCGCAGCGATAGCCCCTCGCGCTGCAGGTAGAACAGCCCGACCAGCGTGACCGGCGCCCACTGGCTCGCCCAGTAGAACCACGAGAATGGAACCGCGAGATCCTTTCCGACGCGGAGCAGGGCGAGCCCGGCGATACAGGCCACGTTCATGGTGCCGATGTATCCGGGGGCGGCGGGCACCATGATGCCGATCGCGGTGATGACCAGCATGATCAGCCCGGCGTACCACGGCAGTTCGATCGCCAGCGCCCACATGCTGGCCTGGAGTCCCAGCACCACCACCCCGAACATCAGGAACGAGAGCAGGAACACCCATGCCAGCCGGCGCAGGTCCCGGAACAGTCCCAGCCCCTCGACGAAAGACGCCAGCATGTGGCTCACCCGGGCGCGCAGTTGCTCCGGTAGCGGCGCCGTGAGCGCGCCCACGGCGGCGTGGGCGAGCCGGGGCTGCCGCTCGAGCACGATGACGAACACCGTGAGGATCGCGCAGGTCGCGACCAGGACGCCCGCGCCCGCCTGCACCATGCGCCCGGCCTCGGTCGCCGCCGAGATCGGGTGGACTAGCAGGGCGATCCCCAGGATGGCCAGCAGAGTGAGCATGTCCACCGCCCGCTCGACCACCACGGTCGCGAACAGGGTGCTGCGCGACAGCCCCTCGCGCCGCGCCAGCGCCCAGGGCCGCACGAACTCGCCGAGGCGCAGCGGCAACACATTGTTGGCCATGAACCCGATCATGGTCGCGGAAAAGAGGCTGTCCAACGCCAGCGGCCGGGGAGAGATGATCAGGGACCGCCAGCGCAGCGCGCGGATCCAGAAAGCGATCAGGGTGGTCGCCACCGCCGCGGCGAAGCCCAGGTAGTTCGCGCCCCTGAGCGCCTGCCAGACCGCGGCAGGGTCCACGTCGCGCATCGAGAACCACACCGCGACCGCGGAGATGATGATCCCGGCGGCCAGCTGGAGCCTGCGCTTCACGCGGCGCCACCTCCGCCACCGGGCGTCGTCGTGCCCGGCCGGCCGGCGCGCACCTGCTCCAGGTCGAAACGCACCAGCGCAAGCTCCCGGGTCAGCGCGTGGTTCTCCTGGCCCAGCCGCGACAGCTTGACCGAGACATGCAGCAACATCACGGTCGCGAACGCGAGCCCGAAGAAGAACACGGTCGAGCCCTCGTAGAGGATGCCGAGCGCCCGGGTGATCGCGCGCAGGAGCGGCGTCGAGAAGCCCAGGATCGCAACCATAACGCTCGCGACCACCCACAAAAACGAGTACTCCTCGGAAAGTCGTCGCCGCCGGACCAGGTCGAGCACGTAAAGCGCGAGACCGATCGCCGCCAGGGCCGTGATGAGCTGGGTTCGTGACAGGAATTCCACGATCGCCTCCTTGGTTCACCTAAGCCCGCTTGAGCAGCACCATGAGTGACGCCAGAATGTTCTTGTACGGGTAGTAGAGCGACTTGCCCAGCGTGTAGAACGATCGTCCGGCCTCCCGCGCCCGCATCTCGACCGGGACCTCGATTAGCCTGAACCCGCGCCGCGCCAGGTCGATCAGCAGCGGCGCGTCCGGGAAGTCCTTGGGGAAGTCGTGCTGGCAGATCTCCATGACTTCCCGGTCGTACGCCCGGAACCCCGAGGTCGTATCGGTGATGCGTTGGCCCACCGACAGCCGCACGACCGACGAGAACAGCATCATCCCGAGCCGCCGGGCGAGCGGGGCGCGGTAGCCGCTGCGGGCGACGTAGCGCGAACCGATGCTGACGTCGCACACCCCACGCATGACCGGCTCGAGCAGTGCCGCGAGGTAGGCCGGGTCGTGCTGACCGTCCGCGTCCAGCTGGACGCCCACGTCGTAGCCGTGGCGCAGCGCCCAGCAGAACCCGGTCTGCAGGGCGCCTCCGACGCCGAGGTTCACGGCGTGGATCACCACCGGAACGCCGCGATCGCGCGCCACCTGCGCTGTGCGATCGCGTGAGCCGTCGTCCACCACCAGCACGTCGAGCCCGGGCGCCTTCTCCCGGAGTTCGTCGAGCGTGACGGGAAGACTCTCCTGCTCGTCATGGGCCGGCACGATCACCAGCACCCGGGGCGCGCTCATGAGATCCTCCGCTGCGCGACGACGCGGGCCAGCCGATCGCCGGCGGCCACCGCAGTGTCGCGGGTTCGCCGCATCCAGGCGGCGTTCAACGGCAGCGAAGATACCTTTTCCAGGTCGTAGCGCGTGATGAGCCCCAGCGCGAAGGCGGCGACCACCGCCGGCGGCGCGAGCAGCAGCTTGCACGCGGTGGCCATCGCCCCCTCGAGGGCGGCGTCGATCGCGAGCCCCGCGGCGAGCAGCGGCACGATCAGGACCATGCCCAGCAGGCTCGCGCGCGCCCGCTCGCCGCTTCCTTCGGGCAGGGTGCGGCGCAACGCCAGGTGCGCGCCCGCGAAGGCGATCACCGCGCCGGCCAGGTTCGCCCAGCCGGCGCCCGAAAGGCCGACGGCCGGGACGAGGGTGAAGTAGCAACCGAACTCGACCGCGAACTTGATCAGGGCCAGGACCAGCACCGTGCCCGGCAGGCGCAGCGCCTGGAATATCATCGTGAACGGCTGCTGCGCGGTGCGGGCGAGGGGGACCAGCGCCATGATCCGGAGCAGCGGCACCGCCGGTTCGAACATCGGGCTCCCCACCCAGCGCGTCAGCTCGGGAGCGAAGACGAACAGCGTGAGCGATAGCGCGCAGGCCGCCGCCTGGATGAGGCGGAAGGCCTGGTCGAACACCCAGCGCAGACGCTCACGCTCACGATTCGCGACCAACTGGGTGAGCGAGGGCAGGAGCGCCGCGGGCAAGGTGTGGACCAGCTCGACGAACCGCTCGATGGTCTGGAATGCGAACGAGAAGTAGCCCAGATCGGCGAGACCGAACAGCTTCCCGAGCACGACCTTGCTCAGGTTCTGGCCGGAAAGGAAGGCCGCGCGGGCGCCCAGCAGCGGCGTGCAGTAGGTCATCATCGGACGCAGCAGGCCGCCCCGCGAGGGCGGCGCGCCTTCGACCCCTCCCGCGTCGGGATCGCGCGCATGCCGCAGAATCCACAGCGGCGCCAGGGTCTGCACCAGCCCCTGGAGGGCGGTGAGGATTGCCAGGCCGAACGCCAGCTCGATGAGTCCTCTCTGCGCCCACCACAGCATCCCGACCATGACGGTCTTGGCGACGTGAAACGCCACCGAGACCGCGCAGATCCAGCGGAAGCGCTGCAATCCGTATAGCACGGCGCGACCGGTGGTCGAGAGGCCGTCGCAGGCGACGATGAGCGCGAGCGCCGGCACCAGGGTCGCGAGCTCGACCGTGGCGAAGTGATGCGCCAACATTGGGGCCAGCGCGACCAGGATCAGCCCGGCCAGGCCACCCAGCAGAAGCTTGAGGATCAGCGCCATCCGGTGAGCGCGACGCAGCGTCAGCAGCCTGCCGTGGGCGTCGTGCTCGGCAGCAAAGCGCTCGAGATACACCTCGAAGTTTCCGCTCGCCATCGAGGCGAGACCGACAAACGAGAGGGCGAGCGTAATGATCCCGTATTTGGTAGGCCCCATCCAGCGCAGCAGCAGCGCAAAGTAGAGGGTGCCCGACAGGAGGGCCGCCACCTTCTCGATCGCCAGGTAGAATGCGCCGCGTGAGACGCTGTGGGCGATCTCGCCGGGCTTCAAGGCGTTCCCCGCGCATCCAGCTCGCGCTCGAGGAAGCCCCGCACATCCGCAAGGTGCCGCACGTCCGCCGGCAGCGGGCGATTGGACCACAGGAGCGCCGCCATGTCGGGATGGGACGGCGTGTACCCGTGCATCGCGCGCACCGGCCGGGAGCCCATGAACGAGGGCACCATGAGCCGCCCGGGATCGAGCAGGAACACGTCGTCACCGTATTCGTGCCGGGCGAATCGGCAGCCCTCGCGCTCGAGCTCGCCGTCATCCAGCCATCGGCCCGCGGGCTCCGCGGCCAACGCGGCGCGAACCTGGTCGCGCGCCGACGATCCGCGCCACCAGAAACGCGCCATGGTCGAGTCGAAGAAGGCCAGGTAGTCCACCGGCCAACGCACCTGGAGCGCAGCCAGCCGGCCCATCACGTCCACCGTCCCGTCGACGTCCACCATGCCGTGGTCCGAGAGCAGGTAGATCCAGGGCGCCGCGCCGCAGCGCGCCCCTGCCGCCTCGAGGCGGCCGAGCAACCCTGCGAGGCCGGCGAGCCAGGCCCGAACGCCGGCGCCGTCGGAGCCTTCCCGATGTAGCGTGGCGTCCAGACCGGCGGTGTAGCAGAACAGGAGATCGGCGTTTCCTTCCTCGACGTGGCGCTCGAGCGCCGCGAAGTTCCCGCTCTCGGGCGTGCGCCAGTCCCAGGAGACCCGTGAGACCCCCCGGCGCGCGAGGGTATCCCAGAACGAATCGACCGGGAGACCCTTCGGGGCGAAGATGTCGTCCCGCTCGGCGAGGTCGAACTCGGCCAGCAGCGGGCGTGGCACATCGTAGAGATCGAAGTAACCGCGCACGCCACGCCGCCGCACCAGCGCGTGCAGCACCCGTCCGACCCGCCAGCTGCGTCGCACGCGTCCTCCCGCCAGCCGGAGCCAGCCGAAGCCCGCAAACGGCGTGCTTCCTGCGGCCCGCCGGTACATGAGCCAGCGACCGTGCTCGGCCGGGAGCTTCCCGGTGAAGAGCGTGGGCAGCGCGCCCGAGCTGAACCCGAGGATGGTGTCCAGCTTGCGTCGCTGCGGGAGACCCGGCGCCAGGTCGGGGGTCCGCCCGGCCAGTTCCCAGCCGAGCGCGTCCACCAGCAAGACGACCATCTGTGGCCTCACGCCCAGCCCTCCGTGCGCTGACCATCGAGGAGCCCGCGGTCCCACGCCATCACCAGTTCCGCACCCGGGTCGGGGCCGACGGACTCGACGCCGAGCCGACGCAGGACCCGCCGCAGCTCCCGCCCGAGCGCCTCGGTCTCAGCGCCGGCCCTTCCCGGCGAGGTGGCGCAGAACGCCTCGAACATGAGGTGGGCGGAAGCGGCCGCGTTCAGACGGTGGCGCGGCGTCCCGTCGAATGCGTGGCGGACCCTTCCTGCGGGCACGCGCATTCGAGCGAGGCGGGCGTCGGGCAGCAGGGCCTCGCGCAGCCGTCGCCGCAACCGGGCGCGACGGGCGACCCGCGCGACCGACGCGAACGGGTGGCCGGAATCCACGGGAACGCGAGCCAACCGGCGCCAGGTGGCGACCCACGCGGACACCGTACGCAGCCGTTCTGCCGCCGCGGCGCCGGGTTCCAGCGCCTCCGCCTGCCCGTTCCGCCACGCGAGCGCGGCCTCCCACGGAGGCTCCGGGGATCCCGCCTGGTCCCAGCGCGGGCGGGCCCAGGCCACGCGCGCCGCCGCGCTTTCGGCGTACTCGCCTGCAGACAGCGCCATCACCGACGCGAGATCGAGCGCGCACTTGAGCACCGCGTGGCGCCGCCTCAGCTTCCCCAGCTCCCCCGGCTCCCCCGGCTCACCCGGCTCACCCGGCTCCATGTGTGGCGGATCGTGCGCCGCCCCACGCGCGGCCCACAACAGCTCGAACGCCCGGTTTTCGAGCAGCAGCCACACCTCGTCGCAGGCCACGTCGCGCGCGGTCCATGCAGGGACGGCCTCGAGACACGCGGGATCGCCGTCCACGACCCGCCCCCACCGACGCAGCTCGAGCGTGCCGGGCCGTGCCGGCAGCGCGGCCAGGTCCCCGGGGGTGTGAAAACTGACCTCGAGGGGGGCGGCGAGCCCCATGGCGAGGAGCCGGGCTCCGAGTCCCGCCCGCGCGGCGGACGAGCGCGCGAGCGCCGCCCGCCTGGCCTGCGCGTCGCGGATTACGGCGTACACATCGAGGTCGGAAATGGAGACCGGCCGCCCCTCGTGCGTCACCCACACGGCGCCGCCCGTGGCATGGCTCCCGCTCACGATCAGTGCCAGGCGATCCTCGCCGGCCCACTGCCGCGCGAGGTCCAGCGCCCCTGAGAGCAGATCGAGCCCCGAGAACGATGATCCCGCGCGGTCACGGGGAGACGGCAACGGCTCCGCGGAAGCGAGGGGGCGGAGTTTCACCGGGCGGCGGGCCCACCTAGACGCGGCGGTAGATGAAGTCCGGGATCTCGAGACGTCGACGATTGAGCACGCTGCCCAGTACCCGGGCGCCGGACTTGCGGAGCAGATCCACAGCGCGGATGACCACCGGACGCTTGGTATGCCCGGAGCGGATCACCATTACGACCCCGTCGACGAGCGGCGCCAGGTCGACGGATTCCGGAGAATCGAGCACCGGCGCACCATCCACCAAGACCCAATCGAATTGCGCGGAAACCGTCGCGAAGAAGGCCCGCACGGCGGCCGGTGCCCTCCCGCCGGCGTGCCGGAGCTCATCGTTCAGGGCCGCGACGCTGAGCGGCTGCCCGCCCCGCGCCGCCGGCGTCCCACCCGCCGGGTGGGCGCGGGCTCGGCCCGGGGCGGCGCCGAGCCGCGGTCCCCCCCGGCCGGGGCGCGTCCCGCCGGCGGGGCGCGGCCCCTGGGCATCGAGGAGCAGAGTCCGTCCGCGACCGTCGGCGGCGAGCACCGAGGCGAACTGGGTCGTGACCGTGGTGACGCCCTCGCCGCTCATCGAGCCCAGGAACATCACGACCCGGGTCTTGTGCCCTTCGAGCGCGGATTCCAGCCCGATGCGGAGCGCAATCATCTCACGGACGACCTCATCGGAGAGCGGCGCCGTCGACAAGATGTCGATGCTCGGCGCGATCCCCGGCTCGACCAGCGCGGGGGGACGCGGCACCATCGTGGGACGCGGCGAGGCAACCTCGGTGGGCGAGAACAGGAGCCCGGCGGCCCGGCCCTGGGACTGGGACTTCTTGAGCGCCTCGAAGATGCGCGTCATGGTCGTGAGCTCCGCGCGGTCGCAGACACGATCTAGCCCTTGTGCTCGGTCAGGGACGAGAACACCGGCAGGTCGAGCGTGTCCTCGACATCGCGTGCCGTCCGAAGCCGGGGGTCGAGACCGTCGATGAAGAAGGCGAGGCCGATGCCGACGACGAGACTGAACGCGGGTGCGAGGGCGAGACGGACGAAGTCATTCGTGTTCCGGGCCCGGCCGGCCGAGGCGGGCGACAGCACGACGATGCTCACCCGGCGTGATGTCTGCTCCGTGACCCGCGCCTGGTCGCTGTCATGCGTCAGAGCGAGGAAGCGCGACTTGAGCACCGCCAGCTTCTGGTCCAGGTCGTTCAGCCGCGCCTCCTTGGACGGCATCTCGGCCAGCTCGGCCTGCAGGTCCGCGATCTGTTGGTCCATGGCTTCCGTTCGCGACCGCTGTCCCTCGACCTTCGCCTGCGCGAGCTTGAGGGCCTGGGCCACCTCCCGTTTCAGCAGACCCCGCATCGACTCGAGCGACGCCCGGGCGTCCACCAGATTGGGGGCATCCTCGCGATAGTTCTCCTGGAGATGGGCGATCCGGGCCTCCTGCCGGAGCATGGAGGCCTTGAGGTCCGAGAGCGCCCCCTCGTTGAGGAAGCCGGCGCCGATCACCGGCACGTCCATGTCGGGATTATTGTGCAGGGTGTTCAGCATCCGGAGCTTTCCGCTGGCCTCAGCGAGATCGCCGATCAAGCCGGTGCGCGCCTGCCGGAGGTCCCCGAGGGTGCTGATCATGGTGCGCTGCTGCTCGCCGATGTCCACGACCCCCTGGGTCTCGGTGAACTGGCGGCGCACGCGTGACAGGCTGTCCATGGCCGCTCCGACGCGCATGAGCTCCCCGTCGAAGAACTTCTTGGGGTAGGGCAGCGTCTCGCTGCTGGACCGGTACTCGACGTAGGCGTTCATGATCGCGTCGCAGGCGCGGTGCGCCTGGCCGGGCTCGCGATCGATGTAGGCGATCTCGATCACGTTGCTCTGCCCGATGACCTGCACGTCGACACCATTGGCGTCGAGTCGGAACACAGGCGCGCCGTGCCGGGCGTCGTCGTCCAGGCGCTCCTGCGCGCGCGCGCGCACCGCCCAGCTCTTGACCACTTGCGCCTCGGTCGCCAACTCCTCCTCCCAGCCGGTGAATCGGCGGCCCGGCGTCATGATGCTCTCCTGCTCCCCGCGCTTCACGAGGACGCTGCCGAACGAGGCGTACTCGACCCGACGAGCGAGCGTGAGGATCCCCACGGTCACGCTGACGATCACGAACAGCCCGAGGATGATCCACTTGCGCCGAAAGACGACCATGAAGAAGTCCCGGGCGCCGACCTGGCGGGAGGCCGAGGAGGCTGGGGTCTGTCTGTCGTCGCGGTTCATGAGAGACCTGACCCGCTCACGGTACGCCGACCACGAACACGCGGTCGAGATTGAAAAGCTCCCCGCCGACGAGCGCGAAGTGGAGCACCTGGATGTTATCCGCAAAAAACTGCTTGGTGAACAGGTTGATGTTCCCGATGGCCGAGCGCGGGACGTAGACGATGTCGAAACGCCCGAGCGGAATGTCGGCTTCGAGGCGTCCGCGCTTCAGGGCGTCCCCAAGACGGAGGCGCAGGACGCGCGCTGTGCGGGCACCGTCGCGATGAAAGACCAGCACGCTGTTGCTGGCCGCATCGTCCTTGAAGCCACCGGCGCGGGCGATAGCTTGCGAGACCGTCAAGTAGGGCCCGGCCTTGAAGGAGCCCGGGGACCCGACCCGGCCCAGGACGTGCACCTCGTTGCCGGCCACCTCGGTGACCTCGACCGTGACGCGAGGCCGCTTGAGCTCGGCGCCGAGCAGCTTGACCAGTTCCGACTCGAGATCGCTCACCGTGCGTCCCGCCGCCACGACGTCGCCGACCGGGAACACGGAGATGCGGCCGTCGGGCCGGATGCGCTGCATGCGGGCAGGGCCGCTCGAGCCACCGGCGTCGGCCTGGGGCCCGAAGTTGAGGATCAACTCATCACCCGGGACCAGCCGATACTCAGGGACCTGCGACCAGTCCATCGCGCTACTGTCCGCCATCGCGTCGTCGGGCGCGCGGGCGGCGGCCGGGGTAGCGGGGACGAGGAGACTCAGCAGGGCGGCGAGCAAGACGGCGGACCGGTTCACGGCAACTCCTCGGGACCGAAACGAAAACCCCGCCTCCCTGCGAATGGGAAACCGGGGCAGTCGAATCCAAACCCGAGCCGACGGTTGACCTGACGCAGCGGGATGCCGTGGGGGTCGATGCCCCCGATCAGCGACCCAGGTGCAGAACCGCATGACGGACGGCCCCACCCGAAGCAGTACCAAGCAGCGTCTCGGTCGTCCTCCGATCAGACTAGACAGGCCACCGCAAGTGGCAGCGGCGATGCGGGTTGAAGTATACGAATCGCGGGCGGCAATTGTCAATCAGAGTCTCGGGACCGAGCGCCCGCCCATCGTCGCCGAGCGAATCGAACGAACCGCCCCCGACATCGTGCATTCAGCCTTGCCGGGCCTCGGTCAGAACGACGCTGATCGACCCGATCGTCACCTTGCTCTTCATCATGACCGGTATCCGCCGCTCGTCGTCGGTGAGCCAGATGACCAGCCGGCCCTGGTTCTTGAAAATGCCGGCCGCTCTTAAGATCGGTTCGATCACCACGCAATCAAACGTTCCGGCCGGCGTCTCGATACGCTGGCGCCCCAGCACTCGCACTTCGATCGGCTGGCTTCGGTGGCTGGCGTGATAGTCGAATATGACGCTGCCGCCGAGCGGGAGGTCCTGGGTCCGGGTGAAGTAGAACGAGGACAACGCGTCTTGGCAATACTGCGGGATCGCGATCGCCTGCCCGTCGCTGGCGTAGACCGCCTCGCCGCGGTCATAGTCGAAGTTGATCTCGTTCTGCTCGTGGTAGCCGCCCTCGCGGCGGTTCTCGTAGAAGCGGCGGCTGAAGAAGCCGGTCGTGTCCCAGAACGACTCGATGCGGTTGCGCACCTTGTAGAAGGCGCTGAAGAACTTGTTGGACTCGGCGCGGGCCACCAGCGAGTAGACGGGTCGGCCCTTCCAGGTCCGCACCTCGGGGATCTCGAGGTAGGCATCTCCGGCGCTGATGAAGCCATAGCGCACCGAGAATTTGAGGTACTCCCCGGCGCGGATCGGTCGGGCCGGGGCCGGGATCACCTCGCCCGTGCCGTTCGGGAGGCTGACGGCGCCCACGATGTCGGTGCTGTCGGGCGGCGGGAGTTCATCGGACGGGGCCCCGGGAGCCCGCAGCGCGCCGAACAGCCCGACCAGAACGATCAGGGCGAACAGCCGGCGGGGACGGGCCTGGCCTCCATTTGGCCGAATCCGTGCCTCGCCACTAGAATCTCGCGCGTTCGTCATGCCCTCGCGGTGACGCAAGTCAGATGCCGTCGCCCCAATCCCGATCCGGAGGGGACTATGTCCGCCAGCCAATCGCCTGTCAAACCTGTGCTTGGGCCCTCTGACCGGATGCTGACCCTGCCGCCTTACGCCCTGGCCACGGTGCTGCAGGCGCGCGACGAGAAGCTGCGCCAGGGCGTCGATGTCATCGATCTGGGGGTTGGGAATCCCGATCTGCGGCCCCCGCAGAGCGCCATCGACGTGCTCAAGGCGGCGCTCGATGACCACCGTGTGCAAAACCACCGCTACCCCTCGTTCAACGGCCTGCCCGAGTTCCGGGCGGCGGTCGCCCATTGGTACCGGGAGCGCTTCGGGGTGAGCGTGGATCCGGCCCGCGAGGCGCTGGCGCTGGTGGGGTCCAAGGAAGGCATTTTCAAGTTCTTCCTCGCCCACTTCAACCCCGGAGACACCCTGCTGCTGTGTACGCCGTGCTACCCGGCGTATCTCGGCCAGACGGCGATCGCCCAGATCCGAAAGGTCGAGGTTCCCCTGTTGGCGAAGCACCGGTGGCTGCCCGATCTCTCGGCCATCCCGGTGGATGAGGCGCGGCGCGCCAAGGCCATCGCGGTCAACTTCCCGAACAATCCGACCGCCGGCACCGAGACCGCCGAGTTCTACCAGGACCTGCTCCGATTCGCGCGAGACTACGACCTGTTCGTGATCTCCGATATCGCCTACTGCGACCTGTCGCTCGATCCCTCCTACCGGGCGCGCTCGTTCCTGGAATTCGACCGCGACAAGGAACGGACGGTCGAGTTCCACTCGTTCTCGAAGTCCTACTCCATGCAGGGATGGCGGGTGGCATTCGCCACCGGTCACGCGCCGGCGTTGGCCCGCATGCACCAGATCAAGTCGAACACCGACTATGGGGTGTTCATGGCCATCCAGCGGGCCGCGATCGCGGTTCTCACCGGCCCGCAGGACTACTGTGCTGAGGTGTCGGCCATCTACCGGTCGCGACGCGACGCGTTCCTCTCGGCCCTCCGGCCGCTCGGCTTTCCGGTCGAGCCTCCGCGCGCCACGATCTACGTGTGGCTGCCCATCCCCGCGCGCTACTCGGGGTCCCTGGAGTTCACCCGCGAACTGCTGGACAAGGCCGGGGTGGTGGTGGCACCGGGCACTGGATTCGGCGAGGCAGGCGAGGGATACGTCCGGGTCGCGCTCTGCGACAGCGAGGAACGGCTGAGCGAGGCCGGCGCGCGCATGGCCAGGGCGGGCCTCAGCTGGTGAGCGGCCCCGGGGTCTAGCCGCCGACCGGCCAGTCGTCGGTCGTCATCGCACCGCCCTGGGTGGGACCCAGGGCGGTGAGGGCGAACCGGGCCGGGTCGAGGAACCGACGAGCGACCTCGACCACCTGGTCGCGCGTGACGCTCATGACGCGCGCGATCTGCTCGTCGAGCGGCGTGTAACGGCCACGGTAGATCTCCTCGTTGGCGAGCTGGATCATGCGGGCGGCCAGGCTCTCGTTGTCCATCACCACGGCCCCCATCAACTGGAGCCGGGCCGCCTCCATTTCCACCTCGTCGGGTCCGTCCCGACGCAGACGCTCAAGCTCCTCGCGTGTGCGCTGGAGGGCCTCGCGGCCGCGCTCGGGGAGCACGCCCATGTGGATCGAGAACATCCCGGCGTCGCGGAAGAAATCGGGAATTGAGTAGACGGAGTATGCGAGCCCCGCCTCCTCCCTCACACCCTGGAATAGCCGAGAACTCATTCCCCCACCCAACAGCGTGTTGAGGACGTTGAGAGCATGATGTTCGGGATCGTCGTAGGGAACGCCCCGGGTGCCGAGCGAGAGGTAGAGCTGCTGCAGGTCGCGCTCCTCGTGCCGCACGCTGGGGGAGAACGGCGGTGGCGGCTCGGAGAACGGTGCGGGCTCGCCATCGGGCGGGTGGAGATGTCGTTCGACCAGCGCGCCCACCGTGTCGTGGTCGACCGGCCCCACCGCCGAGACCAGGAGCTGCTCGGGACGGTAGCGACGCGAGTAGTAGGCGCGCAACTGCTCCGAGGTCAGGGCCTCGACGGTCTCGGCGGTGCCGAGGATCGGCCGGCCCAACGCGTGCCCATCCCAGACCTGCTCGGCGAGCAGGTCGTTGATCTTCTCCTCGGGATTGTCCTCATAGGCGAGAATCTCGTCGCGCACCACCGACCGCTCCCGGTCGATCTCGGGCTGGGCCAGTCGCGACCGGCAGACGATGTCGGCGATCACGTCCACCACCTCGGGGAGGTTCCCCGCCAGCGCGCGGGCGTAGAAGCAGACCTGCTCACGCGCGGTGAAGGCATCGAGATGCCCCCCCAGAGATTCGAGGCTCTGGGCGATGGCGCGAGCGTCCCGGCGCTCGGTCCCCTTGAACATCATGTGCTCGAGCAGGTGGGAGATCCCGAGCCACTCCGCCGGCTCGTCGCGCGCCCCGCTCTTGACCCAGACCCCGAGCGAGAACGTGAGGCGCTCGGACATGGTCTCGGTGACCAGCGTGGCACCCGACGATAACACCGACTTGTGGAAGATCCTGTCCATCGCTCGGGGCTCCAGACGCCGAGTGGCAGGTCGCCCTGCCACCCGGTCGATCATGAAGCTGGAGTCGGACTCTAGCGCCTTCGGCCGCGATCCCGATCGCGGTCCCGGCCCCGATCGCGGTCCCGGTCCCGATCGCCGCCACCGGCCGCGGCACCCGCCGGCACGCCACCCTCGGGCTCGGGCAGCAGCACCTTGCGAGAGAGCTTGACCTTGCCGTCCCGGTCCACGCCGATGACCTTGACCATCACCATGTCGCCCAGGTTCAGTACGTCCTCGGTGCGCGCCACCCGGTGGTGTTCGATCTCCGAGATGTGGAGCAGACCGTCCTTTCCGGGCATGATCTCGACGAAGGCGCCGAAGGTGACGACGCTGCGCACCTTGCCCTGGTAGATCTTGCCGACCTCCGGGTCCTCGGTGATGTTGCGGATCAACTCCTCCGCACGCTTGCCGCCCTCGCGGTTGACCGCCGCGATGCGCACCTCGCCCGTATCGTCGATGTCGATTTGGGCCCCGGTCTCCTCGGTGATCCGCTTGATGATCTTTCCGCCCGGACCGATAACCTCGCGGATCTTGTCCGGGTGGATGTGCAGGATCAGGATGCGCGGCGCGTAGGGGGACATCTCGGCCCGCGGCGCGGCGAGCGCAGCCTCCATGATCTCCAGGATGTGCAGACGCGCGCGCCGGGCCCGTCCCAGCGCGTCGGCCATGACTCCGAACGAGATGCCGCCGATCTTGGTGTCCATCTGGAATGCGGTGATGCCGTCGCGTGTGCCGGTGACCTTGAAATCCATGTCGCCGAGGTGATCTTCGACGCCAAGGATGTCGGTCAGCACCTCGACCGCGTCGCCCTCCTTGATGAGCCCCATCGCGATGCCGGCCACCGGCGCCTTGATCGGCACGCCGGCATCCATGAGCGCCATCGAGCCGGCGCACACCGTCGCCATCGATGAGGAGCCGTTCGACTCGAGGATATCGCTCACCAGTCGAATGGTGTATGGGAAGGTCTGATCGGACGGGATGGCCGGCTCGATCGCGCGCTCGGCGAGCGCACCGTGGCCGATCTCGCGACGGCCGGGCCCGCGGATGGGCCGCACCTCGCCGACGCTGAAGGGCGGGAAGTTGTAGTGCAGCATGTACGATTTCCACGACTGCCCTTCCAGCTCCTCGACCCGCTGCTCGTCGCTCTTGGTGCCGAGCGTCGCCACCGCGAGCGCCTGGGTCTCGCCGCGGGTGAAGAGGCAGGAGCCGTGCGTGCGGGGCAACACGCCGACCTCGACGGTGATCTTCCGGATGTCCTCCGGGCCGCGGCCGTCGGCCCGCACCTTCTCCCTCAGCACCATGTGGCGCAGCTCGTCACGCTCGATGTCGTGCACGATCTTCGGGATGTAGGCCTCGAGCGTGGCGAAGCGCTCCTTGAGCGTCGCGACGGCCTCGCTGGAGATCCGATCGACCTCCTCCTGGCGCGCCTCCTTGCCGGGGATGCGGATCGCCTCGCGCAGGCGTTGCCGGTAGCCCTGGTCGAGGGCACTCTTGAGATCGCCCGTGTCGGGCGGGGGGACCAGCGGGCGCTTGCTCTTGCCGGACAACGTCACCAGCTGGCGCTGCAGGGCGACGAGCTCGCGGATGTTCGCCATCGCGAACTCGAGCGCGGCGATCAGGTCGTCCTCGGAGATCTCGCGCGTCCCGCCTTCCACCATGATGATGTTGTCGGCGGTCCCGGCGACCACCATGTCCATGTCGCTCGCGTCGAGCTGCTCGAAGGTCGGATTGGCCGTAAGCTGGCCGTCGATCCGTCCCACGCGTACCGCCCCGATCGGCTCCGGGAACGGGATGTCGGAGAGGTTCATGGAGATCGAGGCGCCGATCAGCGCCAGGACGTCGGCGTCATTCTCCTGGTCGGAGGACATGACCGTGGCCATGATCTGGGTTTCGTAGGGGAACTGCTTGCTGAACAGCGTCCGGATCGGCCGGTCGATCAGGCGCGAGCTGAGCACTTCCTTCTCGGTGGGGCGGCCTTCGCGCTTGAAGAATCCGCCCGGGATCTTGCCGGCGGCGTAGGTGCGCTCGCGATAGTCCACGGTGAGCGGCACGAAATCCCGGTTCGGGCTGGCCATCTTGGCGGCGCTGGCAGCCACCAGCACGACGGTCCCGCCCAACTGCACGACGGCGGAGCCCCCCGCGAGCTTCGCCATCTTGCCGGTGCTGATGCTGAGCGTCCTGCCACCGATCTCCAACGTGACGGTCTGTTCCATGCGATCGAGTCCTGTCCTCTCGCCTTTCGGGTGCGGCCCTCGCCGGACCCCGTGTGACGCATGCCCGGGAAGCGAACCGCCAGGCTGCGTGTGCGGGAACGTCCCGTCCCGCGCGGTCGGGCGCGACGCCTCCTGGGGAGACGTCCCAACGCCCCTGCGACCCCGCCTAGCGGCGCAGGCCGAGGTCCTTGACCACCTTGCGGTAACGGTCCACTTTGGTGGCCTTCAAGTAATCCAGCAGCCGACGACGCTGGCCCACCATCCGAAGCAGCCCCCGGCGGGAGGCGTGGTCGCGCTTGTGAATCTTGAAGTGTTCGGTAAGGTAGCCGATCTTCTCGGTGAGGAGGGCGATCTGAACCTCGGGTGA
>CAYONG010000069.1:0-16156 GCA_964405235.1 uncultured bacterium
TTGTCGAGGCCGAGGAAGCCTCCGGCAAAGAGGTTCTTGCCTTCCGCGTCCTTGCGGTTCACCCACCAGGTGAAGTTCAGGAGCAGCTTCTGAAACGCGCGCGCCAGGAAGGAGCGGTCGCGCGCGCCACGCGCGCCCGTCATCTTGTAGACGCGCCAGCAGGCCCAGGCGTGCACCGGCGGGTTGACGTCGCCGAAGGCGAATTCATAGGCCGGGATCTGCCCGTTCGGGTGCATGTACCACTCGCGCAGGAACAGCAGCAGCTGGTCCTTCGCGAACTGCGGGTCAACAGCCGCGAACGGGACCATGTGGAAGGCGAGGTCCCAGGCGGCGTACCAGGGGTATTCCCACTTGTCCGGCATCGAGATCACGTCGCGGTTGTAGAGGTGCGGCCACTCGGCGTTGCGGCCCGCTTGGCGCTCGGCCGGCGGCGCGGGCTGTGCCGGGTCGCCGGCGATCCAGTGCTTCACCACGTAGTGGTAGAACTGTTTCGACCACAACAGCCCCGCCCAGCCCTGCCGCAGCACCCGGCGCTCCTCGTCGGTCGCCGCGGCCGGCGTGCGGACCGCGTAAAAGGCGTCGGCCTCGCGCAGGCGCTGCTCGAACACCATCGGGAAGTCGGCACCAAAGGGCTGCTTCGGCGCCTCGTCTTCGGCGAAGAGCCGCAGCTGCAACGTCACCTTGGCCCCCGCCGCGAGCTCGAGCCGGTAGAGCGCCGCGGCCTTCGTGCCGGTGCGCGCCGGGTTGACCGCGTCCTTGCGGCCGCCCACGACGTACTCGTGGAACGCGTCCTTGACGTAGGGCGAAGCGTTCTTTGTCCCCCACAGGCGCTCCAAGTTCGACTCGTTCTCGGTGAACAGCCACTCGGGCGCGGCCCCGCCGGGGCTCGGTTCGGCAACAAAGCGCATGCGGCCCAGCGTCGCGTGCTCGGCGTGCACGCCGTCCTTGTCGTGGCGCAGCACCGGCCGCTCCCCGTAGCCCTCGCTCTCGCGGCCCCACGACCAGGTGTTGCGGAACCAGAGTGTCGGCAGCACGTGCAGCGTCGCCTTCGCGCTCGAGCGGTTGGCGAGCGTGATCCGGATCAGCACGTCGCCGGGCGACGCCTTCGCGTACTCCGCGAAGACGTCGACGTAGGCTGCGTCCGTGAAAACCCCGGTGTCGGCGAGTTCCAGCTCGCGCTCGTCGAGCCCGCGCCGCCGGTTCTCGTCGACGAGCCGCGCGTAGGGGTACTCGGCGAGCGGGTACTTGTAGAGCGCCTTCATGTACGAGTGCGTCGGCGTGGAGTCGAGGTAGAAGTACTCCTCCTTGACGTCCTCGCCGTGGTTGCCCTCGGGCCCGGCGAGACCGAAGAGCCGCTCCTTCAGGATCGGGTCGTTGCCGTTCCAGAGCGCAAGCGCGAACGAGAGCCGCCCCTCGCGGTCGCTGATCCCGAGGAGACCGTCCTCGCCCCAGCGGTAGGCACGGCTCCTCGCGTGGTCGTGCGGGAAGTCGTTCCAGCAGTCGCCGCCCGCCGAGTAGTCCTCGCGCACCGTGCCCCACTGCCGCTCGGAGAGATAGGGGCCCCAGCGCTTCCAGTTGCGCTTGCGTGCCCCGTCCTCCTGCAGGCGCTGTTCCTCTGCGCCCATTTCGCGCACCTCGACTGGACCCACGGAGCGGGGCCGTGCGGAACCGCCCCCCCCCTCGCCTGCGCTCGCCATGCTCACCACCCACGGACCGACGATCCGGTCGTTCACAGCCCCTCCTCGTCGCGCCAGGGGCGCGCGGATGTCCGCGGCGTCTCGCGCCAGACCCGCTCCCGCTCGAAAAGCGCCCCCGCCTGTGCGGCCTCGGCCGGGGTCGAAGCCGGCTGCGCTAGCGGCTCCCGCCCGGCAACGATCGGTTCGAACCGCTCGAGCGTGGCGTTCATGGCGCTAGCTCGCGAGCGCGATCAGGTTCTTGATCCCGGCGGGCCGCCCGAGCAGCAGGTCGCGGTAGCCCTCGATCGGAAAGCGTCCCGTGATCACCTGCCGGATCGCCTGCGGCCAGCGCTCGAGGAATGCCCCGAGATCAGCGACCGCGGCCTCGAAAGCGTCGCGGCCGGCGTTGACGGTGCCGAGCGCGACCTGGTTCTTGAGCACGAGGTTGCGCATCAGCGTGTCGGTGTCGAGCGGCTGCGCGCCGCGCAGCGCCGCCACCCCCGTGAAGACGAAGATCCCGTTCCTGTCCATCTGCGCCATCACGTCGAAGGCGAGCCGCGAGAGCCCGACCGCCTCGTAGACCAGGTCGATCCCCCCCATGCGCTCGGCGAGCTTGGAAGGGGGTGTCACCTCGGTCGAGATGTAGCTCGCGCCGAAGGAGCGGACGAGGGCGTCCTTCTGCCCGCCTTCCTCCTCGCGTGAGTAGACGACGGTCTTGAAGCCGTCGCGCACGAGCGCCATCGCGCCGAGCAGGCCCACCGGCCCCGCGCCGAGCACGACCGCGGAGTGGCACCAGCCCTTCGTGCGCGTGGGGCACGCCCAGGGCAGACGCGCCTGGATCTCGTGCACCTGGATCAGCGCCTTTTCGGCGATCGTGAGCGGCTCGACCAGCACCGCCACCTCGCGCAGCGCTTTCGGCACCAGGACCAGCCACTTCTCGTCGTCGACCACGTACTCGGTCATGAAGCCGTGGATCCCGTTGATCCCGCGCTCCACGTGCTCGCCGGTCGAGCAGAAGTCGGGGCGGCCCGCGCGGCAGGGCACGCACTCCTCCCGGTCGCAGGGGCGCCGCACCATCACGACCACGAGGTCGCCCGGCTTGACCTTCGAGACGCCGCCGCCCACCTCGACCACCTCGCCGAGCGACTCGTGGCCGATCACCAGGTGCTCGGAGCCCTTCGGGGGGATCCCGTACTCGAAGGCGCAGATCTCCTTGTCGGTCCCGCACACGCCCACCTCGAGGATGCGGATCCGCACCTCGGTCGGCGAGCCGATCCGGGGCTCGGGCGCGCTCAACAGCGTCACCTCGCGACGGCCGGGCAGGACTGCGATCGCTCTCATGCTCGTCGACATGTCATTTCCTCGCCGGGGGGCTCTGCCGGTTCTCCGGGTTCGCCTGCTTGGATGCCTTCGCGCGCGCCCGGTTTCACTTGTTTCGGGTCTTACTGCTTCGAGCCGCCGACATCCCTTTCGGGCTAGCGCTGATAGCTGATTCCCCCGCGGAACATCGGACCCTTGGCCAGGTTCCTGGCGTTCCACGATCCTTCGAGGTCGAACTGCGCGGCCCACCCGCTCCCGAGCTTGATGATCACGGAGGGCCCCACCACGGTGTAGGTCACGCGGTCGCCCACGCCCACGAAGGAGTTGAGGTCGCCCGCCCCCGGCTCTTGGGAGAAGGGCTCCTCGCCGCGGAGGTTCAGCATGAAGGTGGCGCGGTTGCCGGCATTCCAGCCCACCTGCGCGGTGTAGACGAAAGCGTCCCGCAGTCCGCCGCCGCGGTACTTGTAGCCGGCCTCCGCGAAGCCGTAGCCTCTGCCACCCGCGAAGGAGAGCCCGGCGCCGAGCACGCCCCAGCTCTCGAAGACCCCGCTCCCCGTCGCCTGGAGGCCCTGGGATCGTGTTTCGTCGCCGGTCGGTATCTGGAAGCTGCCTCGGACGGCGAAAACCCACGGCCCCTTGGACCCGAGCTGCGCCTGCAGCGCGAAGCCGAGGTCGCCGAAGCCGTTCTCCTGGCCGAGTTCGTCGGGGTTGTCTGCGAGGTCGGAAGAACGCAGGAGCGGGACGTTGGCCCACAGCGTGAGTCCGTCCGTGAGCCCGAAGGAACCGAAGAAGCTCAGCTCGCTCGAGTTGAAGGTCGGAATCGGGAAGATCGTTCCGTCGGGCTGCGCGTACTCCTGGGCCCGCAGGTACTGGAAGCTCAGCTTGGTGTAGTAGTGCCCACGCCCCTGGGCCCAGGGACCAGCCTGCGCCGCCGGGGCCGCAAGCACGAGCGCAAGCACGGCCATGGCAAGGCCGCGTTTCATCGCAGCTCTCCGATTCCAATCGGTACACGGAAGGGCCGGCACCAGAGCAGCACGTAGCGGAAGCCGGACCCGTCGTTGGGCATCGCGTAGCTCTGGGCCCCCGACCGCGACCGGAGGTTGCCCAGGTTCAGGTCGGCGCCAGTCACGCGGTCTGCCTCATTGGCCAGGTAGACGTCGATACTGCCGGTGTCGATCCGGAAGCTGTCGCCCAGCTCCAGGGTGTACGCGGCCCCGGTCCGTACGATCTCGGCCGTTCCCCCCGCCGAGTGGCCGTTCGCGCCACCGATGGCAGCCCGCCGCAGCACGGTCGGGCCCGGCGTCGGCGTAGGCGTAGGCGTCGGCGTAGGCGCAGGCGCAGGCGTCGGCGTGGGGGCCGGGTTGGCCACGGGGGTGGGCGTCGGGGTCGACGGGCCGGTGGGGGACGACCCTCCTCCGCCACACGCCACGAGGGCGAGCAGGAGCACGGGAACGACAATGGATCGCAAAGGGCACCTCCGTGAGCTACACCTTGATCCAACGACGGAGGTCCCTCCGTAATTCCCGTGCGCCCGTGACAGAATCGACGGGATGCTCGTTCGAGCCCGTGCGCGCATGATCGCCTCGACGCTGGCGGTGCTGGCGGCCGCCGCTCCCGCTCTGCCGGTTGCCGCGGCGCCTTCGGCCTTCGACCACTCGGGCTGGAGCGCCCTGCTGCGCGCCCACGTCCGCGCAGGGCTTGTGGACTACGACGCTTTCGCGCGCTCCGCCGAGTTCGGCGATTACCTTGGGCGGCTCGCGAGCGCGCAGCCCGACGTGCTGCCGCAGGCCGAACAGCTCGCCTTCTGGATCAACGTCTACAATGCCTACACGATCCAGCAGGTGAATGCCCACGGGGAGCGGCGCTCGATCCGCAACATCCAGAAGTCGCTCGACAGGCTGCCGCTCAAGGGTCCCTGGTCCGAGCCGATGGTGCGCGCGGCCGGGCGCACGTTGACACTCGACGATGTCGAGCACGAGATCATCCGGAAGCAGTTCCGCGAGCCCCGGATCCACTTCGCGCTCGTGTGCGCCGCGCTCGGCTGTCCGCCCCTGCTGAGCGAAGCCTACGTCGGGGTCAGGCTCGAGGAACAGCTCGAGGACCAGGCGCGCGTGTTCCTGCTGCACTCCCCGGGCATGAACCGCGTGGACGTCGCGAGTCGCACGGTGTTCGTGAGCCCGATCCTGGTCTGGTACCGCGACGACTTCGGCGGCGGGGACGCGTCGATCGGGCGCTTTCTGGCGCGCTACTGGCCGGAAGGAGCGGAGAAGCGGCTGCTCGCGTCGGGCGCCTTCGAGCTGCGCGAGACCGAGTACGATTGGACGCTCAACGACGTGGCGCGATAGACCTCCGCCACGTGGCCGCGCGGCGCGGCCTCGGAGCGGCTTCGCTCGACCAGCTCCCAGTCAGTGTGCCGCGAGCGGCGGGCGTATCCCGGAGATCCCGAGCCGGATCCGGTAGAGGCCGGCGTGGGCGGTCATGTAGAGCGTCTTGCCGTCGGCGTCGCCCCAGGCGAAGTTGGCGGGACGCTCGTCCGTCACGCGGATCGTGCCCAGGTGGCGCCCCTCGGGCGAGAGGATCCAGACCCCTCCCGGGGCCGAGACGTACACGTGGCCTTCGACGTCGACCTTGACGCCGTCGAGCGCTTCGTCACCCGGCAGGCTCGTGACGTCGAAGAAGACGCTCGGGCTCGTGAGCGTGCCGTCCGCCGCGACCGCGTAGCGCAGGACGACCTTGCGCTTGGCGTCCCAGTTCGAGACGTAGAGGAAGCGCTCGTCGGGCGAGAAGGCGATCCCGTTCGGGCCGGTGAGCTCGTCGGCCACGCGCCGCAGCCGACCGTCCTTGAGCAGGAAGACGCCGCTCGAGGGCAGCTCCTTGCGCGGGTCGTCGAAGAAGTGCGGCAGGCCGAACGGCGGGTCGGTGAAGTAGAGGGCCCCGTCGCTCCTGTAGACGAGGTCGTTTGGGCTGTTCAAGCGGCGGCCCTCGTAGCGGTCCGCGAGCAGCGTGACGACGCCGTTTCGCTCGAGGCGCGCGATGCGGCGCCGGCCGTGCTCGGCGATCGTGAGGCGGCCAAGGGCGTCGAGCGTCAGGCCGTTCGAGCCGGGCTGGCCGTACTCGCCCACATCGATGCCCGCGTAGCCGCTCTTCGCGCGGTAGACGGAGAGCCCGTCCGTCTCGGACCAGCGGTAGATCGTGTTGGCGTTCGGGTCGCTGAAGAGGAGGTAGCCGTCGGGGTGCCAGATCGGACCCTCCGTGAACAGGAAACCGTCCGCGAGCTTCTCGATCCGGGCCGAGGCCGGGACGATCCGGTCGAGCGTCGGGTCCAGTCGCTCGATCGTGCCGCGGCTCACGGCCTCCACCGGCTTCGGGGCGTAGAGATCGAGCGTTGCCGAGCGCACCCAGATGAAGTTCCTCGGGCTCGCCGAGACCGGGGCGTTCTGCGCGAAGACGGCGATCTCGTGGCTCTCGCGCGGCCGCGCGTCGCGCGTGAGCACGACACGGTTCGGTGCGTTGAAGCCGCGGGCGACGCCGCCCGTGGTCTGCCCCAGCACGACGGGCAGCTTCCCGTCGACCCACACCTCCGCCGCGTCGTCGACCACGATCTCGAACACGACCGTGGCTCCGCGCGTCGCGAGCGCGCCGATGCGCTCGGGGAGGGTCAGCCGCAGCCGGTACCAGGCGAACGACACGCGACCGGGCCCGCGCCGGTCGGTGAGCGACTCGGGCTCGATCCGCGTCCAGGACGAGTCGTCGAAGCCCGCCGTGCCCGCAGCGGGAGACACGTCGAGCGTGCGCACGGGAGCGCCCGAGGGCTTCAGGTCGGGCCCCACGCCGGGCGACTCGATCTCGACCAAGCGTGCGTCCGCGTAACGCCAGGTCCCGGACACGAGCGAAGCGCCCTCGCGTGTCGCGAGATCCACGATCGCGTCGGGCCGGGCTTCCTCGGGAGAGAGCGGGCTGCGGGCGACGCCCGCCAAAGCGGGCGCGGCCAGCGCGGCCAGAAGCGTCGCGGCCAGGAGGCTCGCGTGCCGCCGGCTCATGGCACCTTCACCACGTAGTAGGTGAGCGGTCCCTGCACCTCGCGGAACCAGTGCGGCACGCCGTGCGGCACGACGACCACGTCGCCCGGCTTGAGCGTGCGCGTCTCGCCGCCTTCGATCGACGCGCCGCGGATCTCGCCGGGCCCCGTGGGCTTCGGGTCGACCACCTTGCCGCCGGTGACGAAGGTGGCCTGGCCCGACAGAACGTGGATCAGGTCCGTGTCCTTCTCGTGGACCTCGGCCTGGCCGGCGGCCTCGCGCCGGCTCGCGTGCACCTTGTAGTCCGCGGTCTCGGTGAGCGGTCGGCCCAGTGCAAACGCGGCCTGAACGTCCTTGGCTCCGAGGTAGGTGATGGTCTGGCCTGAGTCGAAGGCGGCGACCGCGGCCTGGGCGATCTCCTCGTCGTGGGCGGCGCTCTTCGCCCCGCTCACGCCGATGGCGCCCACGAACTCGCCTCCCGCCACGATCGGGATGCCACCCTGTAGCGGCGTGAAGGTCGTGACACCCGGCAGCGTCGCCATCGCGGTCCGCCCCTGGTTCACGATCTCCTCGAGCGCCTTTGTCGGCCGGCGGAAAAGCGCCGCCGTGCGCGCCTTGCCCGTCGCCACCTCGGTGGCCGCCGGGAAGGTGCCGTCGAGGCGCGAGACCTGGATCACGTTTCCGCCCGCGTCGACCACCACGATCGCCCCGGCCGCGCCGTCCGCCTTGGCCTTCGCCTCTGCCGCGGCGACGAGTCGCCGCGCCCCCTCGAGCGTGAGACTGCGCGACGGTGCCGTCTGCGCCTCCGCCATCGTACCGACGGCCACGAGTGCCGCGAGTACGAACCCCTGTCTTGCCCTCTGCATGTTCTCCTCCGCGTGCGGGGCCGCTCCGGCACCCCGCATCGTGGGAGCTATCGGTCCCGCGGGTTCGGGTATTCCGGTCGGAACTGCTGAGCCTCGAATCGCGAGGTGCCGGGAATGCGGCGCCGCGCCGCTGCGTTGCATGCAGATGTACGGGGCGGCCTGAGCCGCTCCACAGGCCCACCCCGGGCGGGGCCGGGCGGAGGAGGATGAGAATGAAGAAGGACACACTGCTGCGGGCGGCGCTCGCAGGCCTGAGCATGGGTCTCGCGGTATCCGCCACGAGCCTCGCGCAGGACAAGCCGGGCGAAGTGAAGTGCTACGGGATCAACGGTTGCGGCTCGCACGCCAAGTGCGCGGTCTCGACCGCGGACATCGAGGCGGTCCAGACGCTGCTCGGCAAGAAGGAGTTCGCGAGCCGCTTCGGCAAGTCGGAGTCGCACTCCTGCGGCGCGCACGCCAAGTGCGGCAGCTCCAGCCAGATCCTCAACTGGGTGCCGACGAAGGCCGACGAGTGCAAGGCCAAGGGCGGCTTCCTGGTCGAGGAGACCGCGGGCAAGAAGGTCGCGAAGAAGGCGTAAAGCCGCAGCCGGACGCACGACGCACCCGGCGGGCCTCTCCCGCCGGGCGCGTCGGCCGTGCGCGACGCCGCCTTTGACGCGTTCGCCTTCCGGCTCGTGGACGTGGTCGCGGTGAAGGGCCGGGCGCACGGGGTGCGCGTCCACGAGCTGCTCGGCTGCCGGATCCAACCGCGAAAACCCGCCGGAGGCGGCGTGGGATGGGACCCACGTCGCCCGCCAGAAGTAGGGCCGATCGGGTCGTGCGGTGTGCTCGCGTAACGGGAGCGGGCCCGCGGCATCCAAGCTTCGGAGTCATGCCAGAGACCACGAGCTGCGCGTTGTGTGGCACCGCGGCCGAGCCAGCCGTGCTGGCTGAGGCCGCCTGGGCCGACGCCGCGACGAGCGGCCGCCTGGCCTTCGATCACCCAGGCTGGCGGAGCGAGAACGGCGCCTGCCCCGCCTGCGTGCAGCAGGCGCTGCTGATGACGCTCGTCGAGCGCGGCGAGAGCGAGTTTCACGAAGGCCTGCAGCGCGGCTGGCCGCTCGACGCCGAGGCCGCCTTCGGCGCGATCCCGACGCCGCTGCGGATGCACGCCGACCCGCGTCTGACCGGCGCGGGTCTGACGCTCGCGCTCGTCGACTCGGCCTTCCATCCCCATCCCGATCTCACTCGCCCGCGCAACCGCATCCGCGCCTGGGTGGACGCGAGCACCCCGAGCGTCCGCGCGCTGCGCTTCGGTCCGGACGAGGAGCCGCGCTGGCCGGGCTGGGACGCGGCCCGCCCCGCGCAGTGGCACGGGCTCATGACGAGCGTCGTGGCCGCGGGCAACGGCCACTCGAGCCACGGCCTCTACCGGGGGCTCGCCCCGGAGGCGGAGCTCGTCCTGGTGCAGGTGATGGACGAGCAGGGACACATCGGCAACGCGGCGATCGCCCGCGCGCTCGAGTGGCTCGAGCGCCACGGGGCGCCTTTGGGTGTCCGCGTCGTGAGCCTCTCGCTCGGGGGCGAGCCGGTCGAGCCACTCGCCGGGAACCCCGTCGACACGGCGGTCGCGCGGCTCGTTGCGAAGGGCCTGACGGTGGTCGTCGCCGCGGGCAACGACGGCGAGCGCCGGCTGGTCCCGCCGGGAACAGCGCCCTCGGCAGTGACGGTGGGCGGCCTGGATGACCGCAACAGCTTCGACGACACCGAGACGGCCCTCTGGCACTCGAGCTACGGCGAGACGGCGTTCGGAGCCGGCAAGCCCGAGATCGTCGCCCCGAGCCTGTGGGTGGTGGCCCCGGTGCTCCCCGACAGCGAGCTCCATCACGAGGCCGGCGAGCTGTTTCGCCGAAGGGCGATGGGCGATCCCTCGGTCGAGGCGCGCATCGCCGAAACCAGGCTGGTGACGCCCCACTACCAGCACGTGGAGGGCACGAGCTTCGCGGCCCCGATCGCCGCGGGCATCGTGGCCACGATGCTCGAGGCGAACCCGGCGCTCAAGCCACGGCGGCTGCGCGAGCTGCTGGTGGCGGCGTGCCGCCCCATCCCGGGCGCCCCGGCCGAGCGCCAGGGGGCGGGCGCGGTGAGCGCTGGCCGCGCCACGGCACTCGCACGGGGCGACCGACACGGCGAAGGCGCCGATTTCGCAGCCAGCCCGATCGTCGAGAACTTGCGTGTCCGCTTCCTGCTCCACGAGCACGCCACCGGCTCCGTGCACGTCCTCGGAAGCTGGGACGCCTGGCAGGCGCCCGGCCTCGAAGCCCGCGAAGTCGAGGCAGGAGTGTGGCAGGCCGACCTCGTGCGCCCCCGCGAAGGCCGCTACGCCTACAAGTTCCAGCTCGACGGTGCCCGCTGGCTCGTCGACCACGCAAACCCCGCCCGAGCCCACGATGGCTTCGGAGGTTTCAACAGCCTGCTCGTCCTCGGGTAGCGCATCGGCACTCGACGTCTTTTCCAGCGGAACTAAAGGTGGCCGCGAGACGATGTACGCTGAGTGGCCTGCGAGAGAAGAACGGGCGCCATGACCGCGATCCAAGACCCCCACCAGCCGGATGCCAACGCGGAAACCGACTATGCCCGGCGCGAGCTCGGCACGCCCTACCCGGCGTTCCCGGAACGACTGCCCCGGAAGGCAGTGACGGCCGGGCGCTACGTCGTCCGATTCGCCCGGACGGTCGAGGACCTGGATGCCATCGAGCGGCTCCGGTTCCAGGTCTTCAATCTGGAACTGGGCGAGGGGCTGGACAGCGCGTTCGCCAGCGGGCGGGACCACGACGAGCTGGATCCGCACTTCCACCATCTCCTGATCAAGTGCGAGACGACGGGCGAAGTGGTCGGCACCTACCGGCTGCAGACCTCCGAGATGGCCGCCGCTGGTGCCGGCTTCTACTCGGCGGCCGAATTCGACCTTGGCGGGCTGCCGGAGGAGTTTGTGCGGCAGGCGGTGGAGGTCGGCCGCGCCTGCGTGGCCAAGGGACATCGCAACGGCCGGGTGCTCAATCTGCTGTGGCGCGGGCTGGCGCTGTACATGGTCCACAACGAAAAGCGCCATCTCTTCGGCTGCTGCTCGCTGACGTCGCAGGACCAGGCACTGGGACTGGCCACCATGGCGTACCTCGCACGCGCCGGCCATGTGCATCCCACGCTCTTCGCCCCGCCCCTGCCCGCGCTGAGCTGCAGCGGAGCAGATCCCGCCACCGTGGCGGCGAGCGAGGTCAGCATTCCACCGCTCTTCGCCAGCTATCTCTCGCTCGGCGCCAAGGTGTTCGGACCGCCGGCAATCGACCGGCAGTTCAAGACAATCGATTTTCTCGTGGCCCTGGATATCGCCGCCCTTGACGACCACAGTTGTCGCTTCTTCTTCCGCTGAGGCACCGGCCGTCGGCCTGCGGGCCGTCGTCCGCCTGACGGGGCTCGCGTTCTGGCTGCTGCTGACGATGGGCGCCGTACTGGTGATCCAGATCGTCCTGTTCTGGTGGCCTGGCGGACTACGCATCGTTCAGCGCAATGTCGTCCCGCGCTTCGCCCACGGTGCCCTCTGGCTCCTCGGGGTTCACACGCGGGTGGAGGGCGTGGCACCGGCACGCCCATTCCTGCTGGTATCGAATCACCTGGGATATCTCGACATCGTGGTGTATGCCGCGAAGTTGCCGACCCGGTTTGTCGCCAAGCGTGAGGTACGCCGGTGGCCAGTCTTCGGCTTCCTGGCGTGGGCCCTGGACACCATCTTCATCGACCGCACGGCGCGGCGCGACACCAAGCGGGTGCTGGACCAGGTCGCCGGCGCGATCGATGCGGGCGATGGTGTCACGCTTTTCGCCGAAGCGACGAGTACCGCGGGCCGGTCGGTGCTGCCCTTCCGCCCAGCACTGCTGGAGTGGGCGGCCGAAACCGGCTCGCCGGTGCACTACGCAAGCGTGAGTTACCGGACACCGGCCGGGTCGGTTCCGGCGCATCTCTCGGTGTGCTGGTGGGGCGACATGACCTTCGGACGTCATCTCGTCGGGCTGGCACAGCTCCCCCGGATTGACGCGACACTCCGGCTGGGCGCGGAGCCGATCGCCGACCCCGATCGTAAGCAGCTGGCGGCGCGCCTGCACCAGGCAGTGTCGGCCCAGTTCATACCCGTTGTCATGGAGTGAGGATGCTCGAGCGCATGGAAGCGGTGGAAGGCAACCTGATCGTCCTGGACCAGGCGGTCGCGGCCCTGCGACGGCTGGACGGTGTTACCTACGCCAATGGCGGCGCCGCGCCGGGTGTCTCGGCGGTCGGGGTCCACTTCCGGCACGTCTTCGACCACTACCACGCCTTCTTTATCGGGCTGGCCGCCGGCGAGATTGATTACGATGCGCGGACCCGGCAGGTCCCGCTGGAAACCCATCGGGCCCTCGCCCTGGCGACCGCCCTCGGCTTCCTCACCGACCTGGAACAGCTCCCGGCCACGCTCGGCGCGCAGCGGATCCGGGTATCGGTGCGAAGCGTTGCGGGACACACGGAAGAACCGGACTGGAGTGACTCCTCGGTCAAGCGGGAGCTGCAGTTTCTGGTCAGCCACACCGTGCATCACTGCGCGCTGATGAAGAAGCTGCTCCGGCGGGTTGGTGTGGAGGTCGGCGAGGGATTCGGTGTCGCCCCGTCCACCCTGGCCGCACTCCGCCGTGATGCGGCATGTGCACGGTAAGCTGGCTCCCCACGCCGGACGGCTACTCCCTCTGCTGCAACCGTGACGAGCGATTCACCCGGGCTCCGGCGCTGCCGCCGGCGGTCCGGGAGCAGCGTGGCATGCCGTACATCGCTCCGCTCGATGGGGACTTCGGCGGCAGCTGGCTCGCCGTGAACAGCTCCGGCCTCACCCTCTCCTTGCTCAACCGCTACCGGGTGGAAGGCTACGTCGCACCGGCGGCGCCGCTCAGCCGGGGACTGCTGCTGCTCGATCTCATCGTCTCGCCAACGGCGGCCGACACCATCGCCACACTCGAGCGCACCGACCTCCGCCAGGTTCAGCCGTTCACGCTGATCATCGTGGCGCCGGCCACCGACGCGCACCTGGCGCGCTGGGACGGCGAGCGGCTCGTGTTCTCCACGACCATCGCACCCGGCCTGCTCGCGACCAGCTCCGCGGTGAGTGAGCCGGAAGTGGCCGAGTCCCGTATCGCACGATTCGCGTCGCTTGCCCCCGTGACCCTGGAGGGCCTCGAGGCGCTCCACCGCAGTCACCTGCCGGAGCGTGGCCGGCTCTCGATCTGCATGCACCGTCCGGACGCCGAGACCCAGAGCTACAGCCGGGTCAGCGTGACGTCCAAGCAGGTGACGCTATCGCACACCGGGGTATCCCCCTGCCATGCGGTTCCGCCGGTCGCGCTGAACATCCCCCGCCGGACAGCCACCATCGAGCCAGTCCGTTGAGTACTCCTGAACCGGGACCGCCGGCGCCGCGCCGACGGCACTGGCTGCTGTGGGGCTACCTCATGGCACTGCTGGCCTCCCATCTGGTGCGGTGGACGCATCCGTACGACAGCGCGCCGCAACCGGATGAACGGGCCATCTCGCTGCGGGCGGTGGCGCACAGCCGGGAGCTCCCGCGCCCCATCCGGCTGGCGTGGATCGACCATCCCGCCGATTCCGCCGACCCCGCGCGCCTGCCGGTCCTGCTGGTACACGGCAGTCCGGGGGACAACGGCGACGTCGCCGCACTGGCGGAGCGTCTCTCGGCTCGCCATCGGACGCTTGCGCCTGACCTGCCCGGTTTCGGCGGCTCGAGTCGTGACGTGCCCGACTATTCGGTCGCCGCGCACGCCGGCTATCTGCTCCAGCTCCTCGACAGCCTGCATATCGCCCAGGTACACCTGGTGGGATTCAGCATGGGGGGCGGCGTCGTGCTGCAGCTGGAGCAGCTGGCGCCTGAGCGGGTGCGCTCGATCACGATGCTCTCGGCGATCGGCGCCCAGGAGTATGAGCTGCTGGGCGACTACCACCTGAACCATGGGATTCACGGATTGCAGCTGGCCGGCCTCTGGCTGGTCCGGGAAGCGGTTCCGCATTTCGGCTGGATGGACGACGCGGTGCTCTCGGTCGCCTACGCCCGCAATTTCTTCGACACCGACCAACGCCCGCTGCGGGGTATCCTCGAGCGGTATGCCGGACCGATGCTGATCCTGCACGGCGAGCGTGATCCGCTCGTGGCGCCGGCGGTCGCGCGCGAGCACGCGCGTCTCGTGCCCCAGGCCGAGCTGCAGATGGACCAGGGCAACCACTTCACCGTGTCCATGCGGCCGGACACAGTGGCGGCGGCGATCGCGGTGTTCCTCGATCGGGTCGAAGCGGGCACCGCGCCGGTGCGGGCGACTGCGGACCCGATCCGAATCGCCCGCGCGGCTGAGCCGTTCGATCCCCGCTCCATTCCAAAGATCGAGGGATTGGCGCTCGTCATCGTCATGCTGCTGCTGGCGCTGGCGACCCTAGTGAGCGAGGACCTCACCTGCATCGCGACCGGGCTGATGATCGCCCGCGGGACGCTGGGCTTCTTCCCGGGTACGATCGCCTGCTTCGTCGGCATCTTCGTCGGCGACATGCTCGTCTTCCTGGCGGGCCGGGTTCTTGGGCGGGCGGTGCTGCAGCGGCCTCCGGTCCGCTGGTTCCTGTCACCCGACGCCGTCACCTGGGGCTCGCAGTGGGTGACACGGAAAGGTGTGGCACTGGTTTTCCTCACGCGGCTGCTCCCCGGGACCCGCCTGCCCACCTACTTCGCGGCCGGGATGCTCCGCACCAGCTTCACGAAGTTCGCGGTCTATTTCTTCGTGGCCTGCCTGGTCTGGACGCCCATCCTCGTCGGCATCTCCGCGGCTTTCGGGGAAGTCGTGCAGCGTATCCTCGGCGCCTTCACGCGGCACGCGACGCTGTACCTCAGCATCACCGGGCTGGTGCTGTTCCTGCTGCTGAGGCTGTTCATACCCCTGACCACCTGGCGCGGCCGGCGTCTGCTGCTCTCCCGCTGGCGCCGCCTCAGCCGATGGGAGTTCTGGCCAGTCTGGCTGTTTTATCCCCCCGTCGTGCTCTACATACTCTGGCTCGGGCTCAAGCACCGGAATCTCACGCTGTTCACCGCGGTGAATCCCGCCATTCCCGGGGGCGGCTTCGTCGGTGAGTCGAAGGCACAGATTCTCGCCGGTCTGTCGGGAAGCCCGGATCGGGTGGCGCCGTGGGAGCTGATCCCCGCCGCGCTCGGGCCTACTGTGCGCTTCGAGCGGGCGCTCGCTTTTCGCTCGCGACATGCGCCAGTGTGGCCGCTGGTGCTAAAGCCGGACATCGGGGAGCGCGGTTCCGGCGTGTCCCTCTGTCGCTCCGACGCAGAGGTGGAGCGGTACCTCGCCCGGACGGCGGGCGACACGATCGTACAGGCCTACGCGCCGGGCGCCGAGTTCGGGGTGTTCTACCTGCGGCGTCCGGGAGCGGCCCGAGGCGAGATCTTCTCGATCACGGACAAGCGGTTTCTCTCGCTCACCGGCGACGGAACCCGCACGCTCGAAGAACTGATCCTCGCCGACGACCGTGCCGTCTGCATGGCGCCGTTCCACCTGCGGCAGCACGCCAGCCGACTCGGCTGGGTCCCCGCCGCGGGGGAGACGGTCCCGCTGGTGGAGCTCGGAACTCATTGCCTGGGTGCGACGTTTCTGGATGGCAGCTGGGTCCGTACACCGGCCCTCGAGGCGGCGATCGACCAGCTCAGCCAGGGATTCCGTGGCTTCTGGTTCGGCCGCTACGATATCCGGACGACGGATGTCGCCGCGTTCCAGGCCGGCAGGGATTTCAAGGTGGTCGAGCTGAACGGCGCGACAGCGGAGGCCACCAGTATCTATGATCCGGCCAACACCTTGGGGTCGGCGTACCGGACGTTGCGCCAGCAGTGGCGGCTCTGTTTCGAGATCGCGGCGGCGAATGTCGCCCGCGGTGCGGTCCCCACGCCGTTCGGGGAATTGTGGCGGGTCGTTCGTCGGCACCGCGACGCGATCCGCGCTCACTAACTGATGGTCAGGCAGGGCCTGGCCGGAAGAGGATGACTCATGCTGGCACAGACCGAGGCAGGGATGCTGACACGGAACGCATCGATCATCAGCTGGATCTGCCAGCTCATCGCTGCAGTGATCCTGTTGCAGACCCTGTACTTCAAGTTCACCGGGGCGCCCGAGTCAGTTTACATCTTCACGACGCTGGGGCTCGAGCCATGGGGACGCATCGG
>CAYONG010000070.1:0-2778 GCA_964405235.1 uncultured bacterium
GATGACCAGGCGGGTCGGGTTCTCCACCTTGATGGTGATGCCAGCGGGCGGCTCGAATCGGATGGGGTGCGAGTAGCCGAGCTGCAGCACGAGCGTCTTTCCATCCAGCGCGGCCCGGTATCCGGTGCCGACGATCTCCAAGGTCTTGCTGAACCCGCCCGTCACGCCAGTCACAATGTTGGCGATGTGGGCACGCATGGTCCCGAACGCTGGATTGCGCGTCCGGCGCTCCGCGTCGACGCGCACTTCACTCCCCTCGACCGTGACCGTTGTGCCGGCCAGCACCGGAACGCTCAACTCGCCCCTGGGCCCCTTGACCCGCACCGTGCTGTCGGCGACCGCCACCGTGACCCCACCCGGGATCTCGACTGGCCGCTTTCCCATTCGAGACATGCGCTCCCCCTACCAGACCTGGCAGACGAGCTCGCCGCCGAGCCCGGCGTCGCGGGCTTCGCGGTCGGTCATCATGCCGCGTGACGTCGAGACGATCGAAGTACCGAGACCACCCATGACGCGCGGGATCCCGTCCTTGCGGACGTACACGCGGCGGCCCGGCGAGCTGATGCGCCGGATGCCGGTGATCACGCTCTCGTCCTCGCCCGCGTACTTGAGATAGATTCGGAGCACGCCCTGCTTGGTGTCCTCGATAACCTTAAAATTGTTGATAAACCGCTCCCGCAGGAGCACCTTGGCGAGCTCCGTCTTCATGCACGAGGCGTTGACGTCCACCTTGCGATGCTTCGCACGGATCGCGTTCCGCACACAGGTTAGAAAATCCGCGATCGGGTCACTGACTGCCATTCATGCCCCCTTGAAGCCAGCGTCCACGCCCAATGCGTGCAGCCTGGCCTCGACTCGCCCTTCGCGGGGAAGGGCTGGACTCACCAACTCGACTTGACGACGCCCGGAATCTGGCCGGAGAGCGCCAGCTCGCGGAAACAGATGCGGCACATGCCGAAGTCGCGCAGGAACGCGCGCGGCCGCCCGCAGCGATGGCAACGGGTGTACGCTCGCACCTTGAACTTCGGGACCCGCTTCCACTTCTCGATGATCGACTTCTTGGCCATCCGTTCTCCCGATTACCGTTGCCGGCCCGCCTACCGCCGTCGACCCGCCTACCGCTGTCGAAAAGGCATGCTCATGAGCCGTAAGAGCTCGCGCCCCTCCTCGTCGGTCTTCGCACTCGTGACGATGGTCACGTCCATGCCCCGGATCTTCCCGACCTTGTCCAGGTTGATCTCGGGGAAAATGATCTGCTCGGTGATCCCCACGGTGTAGTTGCCGCGCCCGTCGAACGACCGCGGGTTGACTCCCCGGAAGTCGCGGATCCGCGGCACCGCGACATTGATGAAACGGTCATAGAACTCCCACATCCGCGCGCCGCGCAGCGTGACCGCGCAACCGATCGGGACTCCCTCGCGCAACTTGAAGTTCGCGATCGACTTCTTCGCGCGGCGGATCGTCGGCCGCTGACCGGTGATCTGCCCCAGCTCGTTGGCGGCGGCATCCAGAAGCTTGGCGTCCTGGGTGGCGTCGCCCACGCCCATGTTGAGGACGATCTTCTCGAAGCGGGGCGCCTGCATGACGCTGGCGTACCCGAACTTCTCCATCAGCGCCGGCCGCACCTTGTCGAGGTAGTGGGTGGCCAGACGCGGCTTCGTGGCGGGCGCGTGCGGCCGGGCCGCGGCGCGGTCTTCCGCCTGGGACCCATCGCCCGCAGGCTTCGCCTTGGCCGCCTTGGCCGGCTTGGACGCTTTGGGTTGCGTGGCAGGAGGACGGGCGGCCTTGGACCCTCCCGACGACTTCGCCGACTTCACACCCTTCTTCTTGTCATCAGCCATGGGTTCTCGTCTCCAGGGTCTTCATCGCCGCGATCCCCCCCGACCCTGGTGCTTCGGGACCGCAGATCCGGCGCGTCCTCCGCGCCGTCATTCGCCCTTCGCGATCGTCTCCCCGCTCACCACCGAGATGCGTTCGCGGGTGCCGTCCGGCCGCGTGTGGCTGCGCACCCGAGTCCCCCGCTTCGCCTTGGGGTCGTAGAGCATCACGTTCGAGAGGTGGATCGGCGCCTCTTTCTCGACGATGCCGCTATGCACGCCCTGGCGTTTTGCCTTCGTGTGGCGCTTCACCATGTTGACCTTCTCGACCACCACCCGCTGCTTCACCTCGTCCACCGAGAGCACGCGGCCGAGCCGGGGATGCTCCATTGTCCCCTTATCGTCGCCCGCGATGACGGCGACAGTGTCGCCCTTGCGAATCTTGATCGCCATCTGGACCTCCGGGCTAGATCACTTCCGGGGCGAGCGAGATGATCTTCATGAAGGCTCGTTCGCGCAGCTCGCGCGCCACCGGGCCGAAGATGCGCGTCCCGCGCGGCTCCTTGTCATCGTTGATGAGCACCACCGCGTTCTCGTCGAAGCGGATGTAGGACCCGTCCTTGCGGCGGCCCTCCTTGACGGCCCGCACCACCACGGCCTTGGCGACGTCACCCTTCTTCACGCCCGCGCCCGGGATGGCGTCCTTGATCGCGACCACCACGATGTCGCCCAGACGTCCGTAGCGCCGGTGATGCCCCCCTAGCACCTTGATGCACTGGGCACGCTTGGCGCCCGAGTTGTCCGCGACTGTCACCATGGTTCGAAGCTGGATCATCGTCGGCTCCCCGGGCGGTTACTTCGCCCGCTCCACGAACTCAACGAAACGCCAGTGCTTGTCCTTGGAGATCGGCCTCGTCTCCATGAAGCGGACCGTATCGCCCGCGCGACATTCGTTCTTCTC
>CAYONG010000071.1:0-20408 GCA_964405235.1 uncultured bacterium
CCAGACTGTGCCCGAAGTGCGTCCCGGGATGACCGCCGACGTCGAGATCGACACCGGCACTCATGCGAAGGCCAGGGCGGTCCCGATCCAGGCGGTCGTGGTCCGCACCGACCGCGAGCTGGAGCGCGCCGGCCGCAAGCCGGGCCAGCGACGCGAACGCCGCTCCGACGCGAACGCCGCGGAAGACGACACGGTCGGCCGCAAGGAGAAGGAGATCACGGGCATCTTCGTGGTGAAGAACGACGTGGCGACGTTCGTTCCGGTGAAGCCCGGGATCGCGAGCGAGACCATGATCGAGATCAGCGGAGACGTGAAGGAAGGCGATGTCGTGGTCTCGGGACCGTACAAGGCCCTGCGCGAGCTCAAGCCCGGCGTGAAGGTCAAGCGCGAGGCTGCGGGCGGGAAGAAGAAGGGCTGACCGATGCTGATCGGCATCCATGATCTGCACCGCGTCTACGAGGTGGGCACCGAGAAGGTGCACGCCCTGAACGGCGTGGATCTCGACATCGAGAAGAACGAGTACGTCGCGATCATGGGGCCCTCCGGCTCGGGAAAGTCCACACTGATGAACATCATCGGCTGTCTCGACACGCCCAGCGGCGGTTCGTATCGACTCAAGGACAACGAAATCGGAAAGATGACCGATGACGAGCTCGCCCGCATCCGCAACCAGGAGATCGGGTTCGTCTTCCAGACGTTCAACCTGCTGTCCCGGGCGGACGTTCTGCACAACGTCGAGCTGCCGCTGGTCTACGCCGGCATCCGGCACGAAGAGCGCCGCCGCCGGGCGCGCGAAGCGATCGAGTTGGTCGGACTGACCGACCGGATCAAGCACAAGCCCAACGAGCTGTCCGGGGGACAGCGCCAGCGGGTGGCGATCGCCCGGGCGCTGGTCAACAAGCCGAGCATCATCCTGGCCGACGAGCCGACCGGGAACCTCGACACCCACACCGGGGCCGAGATCATGGCGGCGTTTGAGGGGATCTGGAAGCAGGGCAACACCGTCATCCTCGTGACGCACGAGGCCGACATCGCGGCCCACGCCCGCCGGGTGGTGCGCATGCGTGACGGCAAGATCGAGAGCGACGTGAAGCAGACCGCCCGGGAGATGGCCGGCACCGCCTGATGACCTCCGCGGGACTCCCGTGAGCGCCGAAGCGACGCCGCGGGCGAGGCCCCCGGCCGAGGAGAGTCCATGAATCTTCGCGAGAGTTCAGGGATCGCCTTGGCGGCGCTGCGGGCGAACAAGCTTCGCTCGATGCTGACGCTGCTCGGGACCATCATCGGGGTCATGTCGGTGATCACCGTGCTCTCGTTCGTCGAGGGGCTGAACCGCTTCGTGTCGGACAAGCTCCTGAACGCCGGAGCCAACGTCTTCTGGGTGGATCCGTACGGGTTCGTGACCAGTCAGGAGGCCTGGGAAAAGGTGAAGGACAATCCGCCCATCTCCCTGGACGACGTGGACGCGCTGAGGGCCGCAGTGCCCAACGCCGCTATGGTGGTCGGGCAGGCGGAGACGCGAGTGACCGCACGGTACCGGGAGAAGGAAGTCCGCCAGGTGTCGGTCCGCGGGCGCGGGGCGGGCTACGAGGTCATCGATGATCTCACCGTCGAGAGCGGGCGTCATCTCTCCGAGCTCGACGACCAGCGCCGCCGGCTGGTGTGCGTGATCGGCTCCGAGGTGGCGGAGGAGCTCTTCCCGCGCCGGGATCCCCTGGGGCGTGAGATTCGTCTGGGCCCCGAGAACTACGAGATCGTCGGCGTGATCGCCGCCAAGGGCAAGATGTTCGGCCAGAGCCAGGACCGTTTCGCCGCGATCCCGATCCGGACATTCCAGAAATACAAGCAGGAGCGGGGCAGCTTTGGCATCGCCGTCAAGAGCCTCGATCAGGCCTCGATGCCCGTCGCCCAGCAGGAGGTGCGCAACATCCTGCGCGGACGGCGTCACCTGCGCCCGGGCGAACCGGACAACTTCGGCATCACCACGTCCGAGAATGTGATGGAGCTCTACCACACGCTCACCGGCGGGATCTTCGTCGTGACGGTGGGCGTCGCAGCCATCTCGTTGCTGGTGGGCGGGATCGTCATCATGAACATCATGCTGGTCTCGGTCACCGAGCGGACACGGGAGATCGGCATCCGCAAGGCTATGGGGGCGCGGCGCCGCGACATCCTCACTCAGTTCCTGGTCGAATCCACCACCCTCTCGCTCAGCGGCGGACTCATCGGCATCCTGGTGGGCATCGGGCTCGCGCTGCTCGCGGGTGCGCTCACGCCGCTGCCCGCGGCGGTGAGCTGGCCCGCGGTCGGGCTCGGCATCGGCATGTCGGCGATGATCGGCATCTTCTTCGGTTCGTATCCCGCCTGGCGCGCGGCGTGCCTCGATCCGATCGATGCGCTGCGCTACGAGTAGCCCATGAACCTTTTCATGCTGCGCGAGACCCTGGGGATGGCGACCCGCTCGCTGGTGGCCAACCGCCTGCGTTCGGTCCTCGCGCTGCTCGGCATCGTCATCGGCGTTGGGACGGTGATCGGGATGGTCTCGCTCATCAACGGGTTCCAGCGCTCGTTCAAGGAGAGCATCCAGTCCTTCGGCAACAACACCATCTACATCCGGCGCATCCGGCCCGGCATCCAGTGGGACTTCCCGGACAGTCTGCGCCGGAGAAAGGCGTTCACGATGGCGGATGCCGAGGCCATCCTCGATCGGGCGCCGGCGGTCAAGGCGATTGCGCCGTTCAAGTGGCCGTGGGGAGACGTCACCATCTCGCGCGAGGGCAAGGTTGCGCGCGGCGTGTTCTTCTACGGGACCAACGAGAAGTATCTGACCACACACGGCAACGAGCTGGTGCGCGGCCGCTATTTCACCGAGCAGGAGGTTGAGCGCCGGGCCAACGTCATCGTGCTGGGCAAGGACACGCGCGAGGCGCTGTTCAAGGACGCCAGCGGCCTGGGGGAGAAGGTGCACGTCAACGGCATTCCGTTCACGGTGATCGGGGAATACGAAGCCCGTGGTCGGATGATGGGCAACAACTTCGACCAGGCTGGCGCCATCCCCTACTCGACCATGGACAAGTATTTTCCGGCGCCGGCGGAGGCACCGCCGTGGTTCCCGAAGCGCGGCGAGCTGTTCCTGGACGCCATCGCGACCTCGCCCGAGTTGAGCGAGAAGGCCCAACAGCAGATCATCGAGGTGCTGCGGATCCGCCGCCATCTGCCCAGCAACAAGCAGAACGACTTCGTCGTCTTTACCGACGACGCGTTCCTTGCGCTCTACAACACGATCACCGGCGGCATCTTCGCCTTGATGGCGCTGATCTCGTCGATCTCGCTGCTGGTCGGCGGCATCGGGGTGATGAACATCATGCTGGTGGCGGTGACCGAGCGGACCCGCGAGATCGGTATCCGCAAGGCGCTTGGAGCGCCGCAGAAGGCGATCATGTCGCAGTTTCTGGTCGAGTCGGTGCTGCTCACGGCGGCCGGTGGGGCGGCAGGCGTCGGGCTGGGGGCGACCATCTCGTGGGCCGTCCACGCGGTGAGCAAGATGCCGACCTACGTCTCGATGTGGTCGGTGATCACCGGGATCACGGTCTCGGCGGTGATCGGGGTGTTCTTCGGATTCTATCCCGCGATGCGCGCCGCCCGCCTCGACCCGGTGGATTCGCTCCGCTACGAGTAGCGGCGGCGGTGCGGCCCGGGCTCAACGGTTCGGGGTCGCCGTTCTGCGGCCGAGCCTGCGGATCACCGGGTCGTCGGGGAACATGCGCTTGGCGAAGCGCACGAAATCCGGCGCCCTGTCCTCGAAGTCGCCCGCCTGGCGGGCGCGGCCGTCGCGCCAGATCGAGAACTCTCCGCACGTGTAGCACAGCAGCAGATCGACGGCGACGCCCATGCTGACGAAACGCACGTCGATCCCGGGCGAGAACCCCGCGCACAGCTTCTTCACTCCCTGGATGTTCGGCAGGTAGAGCGCGGAGTGGCCTAGCGTCTCGATGAGCCCGTCGACCACCAGTCGCTCGGGCGGCCGGGCTTCGCCGACGATCGGCCAAGGGCCGATCCGACGCTCCGCATCGGGAGGGGCGTCCTCGACCGGGTGATCCGGATCGAGGCGGAAGACGCGCACGTCGAATGCTTCCTGCATGTGGGCATGCAGGGCCGGCTCGAGGGTCGGCGGCCAGAGCCCGCGGGCGGAAAGGCTGTCACGGGTGTGCAGGAATCGCTCGTGCGCCGGCGCTTCGAGGCGGTAGACCCTCCTGATCGTGTCCCCCGGGGCGAGGTCGATCTCCTCGAGCAGTGGTGGGCCGCCCAGCGCCTGGACCCGGATCATGAGGCGGCCCGGCGGCAGGCTGGCGAGCAGGAAGCGGCCCGACTCATCGCTGTTCGTGGCGAACCGGGTCGAGGTCACGATGATGTTGGCGAAGGGCACGGGGGCGCCGTCGATGGCGCGGACGACCGTACCCATGAGGACGCCGGGCGGCGGGGGATCGTCCGCGTGGGCGGATGGTGGCGCGGCGCCGAGCAGGAGCGCCAGCCATATCAGGGCTCGGCCGGTGGGCCGCAACGGGGGTTGGAATCGCATGCGTGAGTCTCCGCGGGGAGCATAGCACCCATCCTAATGGATCGGCGTGATATGGTCCCAGCATCATGCCCACCGAATCGCGAATTGCACGGTCGGCCCGCATTTCGCCTCGGGCCGACCCGGCCGGGAACGGTCATCCGCGAGTGGACGGCGCTGCACCCCCGCGCGAATCGGGCCGCGCGGCGGCGCTCTCCGATATCGTCATCCGCGGCGCCCGGCAACACAATCTTCGCGACCTGACGCTGCGGTTGCCGCGCCAGCGCCTGATCGTGATCACGGGTGTGTCGGGCTCGGGCAAGTCGTCGCTCGCCTTCGACACGCTCTACGCCGAGGGTCAGCGCCGTTACGTCGAATCACTCTCGGCCTACGCGCGGCAGTTCCTGGGGCAGATGGAAAAGCCCGACGTGGACTCGATCGAGGGCTTGAGCCCGGCGATCGCGATCGAGCAACGCGGAGCGGGGTCGAATCCCCGCTCCACCGTCGGCACCATCACCGAGATCCACGACTACCTGCGGCTGTTGTTCGCCCGGCTCGGCACCCAGTTCTGTCCGGACTGCGGCGCGAAGATGCGGCGCCAGAGCGTGCAGGAAATGGTGGACACGATCGCCCACGGTTACCCCGGTGAACGCATCCATCTGCTCGCCCCGCTTGCGCGCGGTCGCAAGGGCGAGTACCGGAAGGAGCTCGAGAACATCCGCCAGCAGGGCTATCTGCGGGCCCGCATCGACGGGACCTGGCTCGAGCTGGACGAGACCCCGAAGCTGGCGCGTCATAAGCGCCACGACATCGCGATCGTGGTGGACCGGCTGCGGATCGAGCCGGGCGCCACCACCCGGCTGGCGGATTCGCTCGAGAGCGCCCTCAAGCTCGGCGCCGGATTGGTGGCGGTCTCGCGCGCTCCGAATAGCGGGCCCGCGCCAGGGGCCGAGGAGGATCTCCTGCTGAGCCAGGGCGCGGCGTGTCCGAGCTGCGGTGCCAGCGTCGAGGAGCCGCAACCTCGCAGCTTCTCATTCAACTCACCTTACGGCGCCTGTCGTACCTGCGACGGGCTTGGCACGCGGCTCGAGGTGGACGCGGGGCTGGTGGTCCCCAATCCAGAACTGTCGATCGAGCAGGGGGCCGTGGTGGCCTGGGGGAACGCCGAGGGAACCTGGACCGCCGGCACCGTGAAGGCGCTCTCACGGCACTTTGAATTCTCTCTCAAAGTGCCATGGAGCAAGCTCCCGCGCCGCGTCCATCGGCTGCTGCTCCACGGGACCGGTGACGAAGAGGTCCGCTTCGAGTTCCGCACTCGGAAAGGCTCGGCGTTCATTCACCGGAGCGCCTACGAAGGGGTGATCCCCAGTCTCGCACGGCGCTACAAAGAGACCGGGAGCGATCAGGTGCGGCGGTGGATCGGGAGCTTCATGAACCCGACCCCGTGCTCCGAGTGCCACGGGGCTCGGCTGCGCAAGGAGAGCCTGGCGGTGCGGATCGCCGAGCGCAGCATCGGGGACTGGTCGGCGCTCGCGGTCGCGGCCGCGCGCGATCAACTTGCGGCCCTGCGCTTTGAGGGGGTGCGGGAGACCATCGCCCAGCCGATCATGAAGGAGCTGCTCGGGCGTCTGAGCTACCTGGACGATGTCGGGCTCGGCTACCTGACGCTCGACCGGGCGGCGGTGACGCTGGCGGGCGGCGAGGCGCAGCGCATCCGGCTTGCTACGCAGATCGGTTCCCAGCTCACTGGGGTTCTGTACATACTGGATGAGCCCTCGATCGGGCTCCACTCGCGCGACCACCTGCGGCTGCTGGCGACACTCGAGCGGCTGCGCGATCTCGGCAACACGGTGGTGGTGGTCGAGCACGACCGCGACACCATGCGGGCCGCCGATTACATCGTCGACCTCGGGCCGGGCGCTGGACGCCACGGGGGCAACCTGGTCGCGGCCGGCACCCCCGCCGAAGTGGCGGCCGATCCGGCCTCGCTCACCGGGCGTTATCTCGCGGGGACGCGGGAGATCCCGGTGCCGCGACAACGGCGGGCCGGCAACGGACAGGCGCTCATCGTGAGCGGGGCGCGCGCCCACAACCTGAGGGGTTTGGAGGCCTCGTTCCCACTCGGCTGCCTGGTGTGCGTCACCGGCGTCTCGGGTTCCGGAAAGAGCACGCTCGTCAACGACATCCTGCTTGCGGCGCTGTTGCGCCATTTCGGCGGGACCGGAGCGATGCCCGGCGTGCACCGGACGATCACGGGCATCGAGCACATCGACAAGGTGGTGGACATCGACCAGAGCCCGATCGGGCGCACGCCGCGCTCGAACCCGGCCACCTACACGGGAGCCTTCGGGTTCGTTCGCGACCTGTTCGCAAAACTCCCCGAGGCCAAGGTACGGGGCTATGGGCCGGGCCGGTTCTCCTTCAACGTCAAGGGCGGGCGCTGCGAGAACTGCAAGGGCGACGGCCTGATGAAGATCGAGATGCACTTTCTGCCCGACGTGTTCGTGCGCTGCGACGTTTGCCACGGACGTCGCTACAACCGGGAGACCCTCGAGGTCATGTACAAGGGCCGCTCGATCGCCGACGTCCTGGAGATGACGGTCGAAGAGGCGCGCGACTTCCTGGGCGCGATCCCGGCGCTGCGGCGCAAGCTCGACACCCTGTGCGAGGTGGGGCTGGGTTACATCCATGTCGGCCAGTCGGCGACCACCCTGTCGGGAGGGGAGGCCCAGCGGGTCAAGCTGGCCACCGAACTCTCGCGTGTGGCCACCGGCAGGACGCTGTACATTCTCGACGAACCGACCACCGGGCTCCACTTCGAGGACGTGCGGGTGTTGCTCGAGGTCCTCCAGGCGCTGGTGGAGCGGGGCAATACTGTGATCGTGATCGAACACCAGCTCGACGTCATCAAGAACGCCGACTGGCTGGTGGATCTCGGACCGGAAGGTGGTGACCACGGGGGTGCGATCGTGGCCACCGGGACCCCCGAGGCGGTGGCGCGCGCCCGGGGCTCGTACACGGGACAGGCGCTGCGGGACGTGCTGCCGACATGACCTCGACGACTCCAGTTGCTGCCGAGCACCCGGTGGCGCGCGCCTCGGCGCGCGCCGCCACGATGAAGGCGATCGTCAAGAGCGCGGCCGGCCCCGGCGCCGACGTGCGCGAAGTACCTGTCCCGACCTGCGGGCCGGGCGAGCTGCTGCTGCGCGTGAAGCGCGCCGGGGTGTGCGGCACCGATCTGCACATCGTCGAGTGGGACCGCTGGTCGCAGGGCCGGCTCAAGCCTCCGGTCACGCTTGGCCACGAGTTCGTGGGCGAGGTGATCGAGCGCGGTGCCGGGGTCTCCCAGTTCGAGCTCGGCGATCGTGTTTCGTGCGAGAGCCACATCGTGTGCCAGCACTGCGTCGCCTGCCGCAGCGGCCACGCGCACGTCTGCGCGAACACCCGCATCCTCGGTGTCGACGTCAACGGTGGTTTCGCCGAGATGGTCGCGGTGCCGGCCGTCAACGCCTGGAAGGCTCCCGCCAACGTCTCGATCGAGGTGGCGGCGGTCATGGAGCCGCTGGGCAACGCGGTCCATACCGCGTTCGCTGGACCGCTTTCGGGCTGCAACATCGCCGTGACCGGCTGCGGACCGATTGGGCTGTTCGCGATCGGCGTCGCGCGCGCGGCCGGGGCGGCGCGGGTGTTCGCGAGCGACGTGTCGCCCTACCGGCTCGAGCTGGCACGCCGGATGAGCGCGGACGCTGTGATCGACGTGTCGAAGGAGAGCTTCGACGAGCGGGTGCGCGAGCTGACGGACGGTCAGGGGCTCGACGGCGTGCTGGAGATGTCGGGCAACCCCGGGGCGGTGCGGGACGGGCTGACCGCGCTTCGCAACGGCGGCCGCATGTCGCTGCTCGGGCTCCCGAAGGAGGCCTTCGACCTGGACTGGAACCGGCTCGTGATCTTCAAGGGCGTCACGCTCCACGGCATCATCGGGCGCCGCATGTACGAGACCTGGTACCAGATGGACAACCTCCTGGGCTCGGGGCGGCTCGACATCCGACCTGCCATCACGCACGTCATGCCCATGCAGGAGTTCGATGCGGCCATCGCCCTGCTTCGGTCCGGGAACGCGGGCAAGGTGGTGCTGGTGCCGTGGGGAGAGAGCGCGTAGCAAGGGAGGACGCCGTGTTCGACCGCATGCGGCCGCAGCTCGAGGCCGAACTGCAGAAGATCCGCGACGCCGGGCTGTGGAAGGAGGAGCGTGTCCTGGCTTCGGCCCAGGGTCCCGAGGTCCGGCTCGCCGACGGGCGCGAGGTGCTGGTGTTCTGCGCCAACAACTACCTCGGGCTCTCGAGCCACCCTCTCGTGGTCGCCGCCGCCCACCGGGCGCTGGACGAGCGTGGGTTCGGGCTCTCCTCGGTGCGCTTCATCTGCGGGACGCAGGACATCCACAAGACACTCGAGCGCAAGATCGCCGACTTCCTTGGCACCGAGGACACCATCCTCTATGCCGCCTGCTTCGATGCCAACGGCGGCGTGTTCGAGCCCCTGCTCGGCGAGGAGGACGCGATCATCTCCGATGCGTTGAACCACGCCTCGATCATCGACGGCGTGCGGCTGTGCAAGGCCCAGCGGTGGCGTTACGAGAACAACGACATGGCCGACCTCGATCGCTGCCTCAAGGAGGCCGACGCGAAGGGCTGTCGTCAGAAGCTGATTGCGACCGACGGCGCGTTCAGCATGGACGGCACGGTGGCCGATCTCAAGTCGATCTGCGATCTGGCCGACCGCCACCAGGCCCTGGTCATGGTGGACGACTGCCATGGCACCGGATTCCTCGGGGCCACCGGGCGCGGAAGCACCGAGCATTGCGGTGTCGTGGGCCGGGTGGACATCGTCACGGGGACGCTGGGCAAGGCCCTGGGCGGCGCGCTGGGCGGTTTCACCTCGGGTCGGCGCGAGATCATCGAGTTGCTCCGCCAGCGCTCGCGGCCCTATCTGTTCTCGAACACGCTCCCGCCGGCGGTGGTGGGGGCGGGCATCGCGGTGTTCGACCTGCTCTCCGGCAGCACGGCACTGCGCGACAAGCTGGCGGATAATACCCGGCGGTTCCGTGCCGACATGACGGCGACGGGCTTCGAGATCAAGCCGGGCGAGCACCCGATCGTGCCGATCATGCTCTACGACGAGCGCCTCGCGCACGAGATGGCCCGCCTGCTGCTCGAGCGCGGCATCTACGTCGTCGGCTTCTCGTTCCCGGTGGTGCCGCGAGGGAAGGCGCGCATCCGGGTCCAGCTCTCGGCCGCCCACGAGCCGCGGCACATCGAGCGGGCGGTCGAGGCGTTCGCGGCGGTCGGGCAGGAGCTGGGTGTGCTCAAGGGCGCGGCCCGGGGCGCGCGATAGGGCGACGAGCGGTGGTCCGGGCGGACCTAGGCGAAGTCGAGACCTGTCGCGTGCCTCGGGGTCCAACCGACGCCCCGCCCGCCTTGACCCCCTCCACGGCATTCGCTAACTTCGGTCTGCCGCACGACCTCGGAGCCTGCCTTGGAGCCTGTCACCACCCTCAAACGCACGCCGTTCCATGCCTTCCACAAGGCCGCCGGCGCAAAACTGGTTGATTTCGCGGGCTTCGAGATGCCGCTGCGCTATACCGGCGACGTGCGGGAGCATCAGCTCGTGCGCACTGGCGTGGGCCTGTTCGACATCTCGCACATGGGGGAGTTCCGAGTCCGTGGCCCCGGAGCGGTCGGGTTCCTCGACCGTGCGCTGGCCAACGATACCCCCGCCATGACCGTAGGCCAGGCCATGTACACGGTCATGTGCCGGCCGGACGGCGGCATCGTGGATGATCTCTACGTCTACCGTTCCGCCGATCACTTCATGCTGGTTGTTAACGCCTCCAACATCGCAAAGGACTTCGTCTGGCTCAAGGGGTCGTGCCCCGCCGACGTCGAGTTGAGCGACCGTTCGGACCAGACCGCGCTGCTCGCGATCCAGGGTCCGCGGGCAGCCGAGGTGCTGCGCGGGCATGTTCCCGATGAGGCGCTCGTCATGGCGTCGAACCGGTTCGTGGAGGGGCCATTGTTCGGCGTGCCCGCGGTGATCGGGCGCACCGGCTACACGGGCGAGGACGGGTTCGAGCTCTATTTCGATGGCGCGCAGGCGGAGCAGGTGTGGGAGGGCTTGATGGTGGCCGGACGCCCGGCCGGAATCGAGCCAATCGGGCTCGGTGCGCGCGACACCCTGCGCCTCGAGATGGCCTACATGCTTTACGGCAACGATATCGACGACACGACCTCACCGATCGAAGCCGGACTCGGTTGGACGGTGAAGCCGGCGCGCGGGGACTTCGCGGGCCGCGAGGCGCTGATGCGCCAGAAGGAGCAGGGCACGGCGCGCAGGCTGGTGGGCCTCGAAGCGGAGGGCCGTCGCGTGCCGCGGCACGGGATGGCGGTCGAGTCCGGCGGCCGCGAGGTCGGCCGGGTCACGAGCGGCGCCTTCAGTCCGAGCCTCGAGCGGGCGATCGCCATGGCTTATGTAGAAACCGGAGTGAGTTCGCTCGGCACGGTGCTCGAGGTGGCGGCGGGTTCCAGCCGCATCCCGACCCGCGTCGTGAAGCGGCCGTTTTATACCCGCGGCTCGCGTCGCTGACGCAGGGTTTTCGGAATCCAAGCGAAGGGGAGGACAGGTGCTGTTTCCGGAAGACGTGCGGTACACGGCGGAACATGAATGGGCGCGGCTCGAGGACGGTGTGGTCACGGTCGGCATCACCGGCTACGCCACCGACCAGCTGGGCGACGTGGTGTTCGTGGAGCTGCCACAGGTCGGGCTGCGTCTCGACGCCAGGGGGGCATTCGGGGTGGTCGAGGCGGTCAAGACGGTGAGCGATCTCTACGCGCCGCTGGCCGGCGAGGTGGTGGCGGTCAACGCCGCGCTCGCGGACAACCCGGCGCTGGTAAACCAGTCGCCCTACGGCGAGGGTTGGATGATCCGGATCCGGCCCGACGACGCCGGGCAGATCCAGCAGCTGATGAATCAGAAGGACTATTCGCGTCATGTCGAGGAGCAGCACGCGTGAGCTTCATCGGCCTTTCGCGCGACGAAGAGCGGCGCATGCTGGATGCGATCGGCGTGCAGCGTTACGAGGAGCTGGTCGCGTCCGTCCCGGAGGAGGTCCGTCTCGATCGCCTGCTTGCGGTGCCGGGGCCGCTGGCCGAGATCGACGTGCGGCGACGGTTTGGGGAATGGGCGCGCGCGAACGACGCCGATCGCGCCGTTTCGTTCCTCGGCGGGGGTCTCTACGACCACTACATCCCGGCGGCGGTGAACGCCATCGCCATGCGGTCGGAGTTCGCCACCGCGTACACGCCCTACCAGCCGGAGGTGGCGCAGGGTTCGCTCACCGCCATCTTCGAGTTCCAGAGCATGATCGTCGAGCTGACCGGCGCCGACGTCGCCAACGCATCGCTCTACGACGGCGCCACCGCGGCGGTCGAGGGCGCGCTGCTCGCCCGGCATCAGACCGGCCGGGCGAAAGTGGTGGTGGCGGGGGCGCTGCATCCCCACTATCTCGACGTCCTGCGCACCTACCTCGAGCATGACGTGACGGTGGTCGCCGATCGCGGCGGGCGGTGCTCCCCTGAGGACCTGCGCGGCGCGCTGGGCGCGGAGGTGGCGGCAGTCGTCTATCAGCATCCGAACTTCTTCGGCCTGCTCGAGAACCCGCAGGCGTTCCACGCGCTCGCCCACGACGCGGGCGCGCTGGCGGTCGCGGTGTGCGACCCGATCGCGCTGGCGCTGCTCGAGCCCCCGGGCGCCACGGGCGCGGACATCGTCGTGGGTGAGGGGCAAAGCCTCGGCAATCCGCCTTCCTTCGGAGGGCCGGTGCTGGGTTTCTTCGCCTGCCGGCAGGCGCTGGTGCGGCGCATGCCGGGCCGGCTGGCCGCCCAGACTTTCGACCGCCACGGCCGCCGCGGCTTCGTGCTCACGCTCCAGACCCGCGAGCAGCACATCCGGCGCGAGAAGGCGACCTCGAACATCTGCACCAACCAGGGTCTGCTCGCGTTGCGCGCCACGATCTACCTGGGACTGCTCGGCAAGCTGGGGCTCACCGAGGTGGCCGAGCTGTGCGTTCAGAAGTCGCATCACGCGGCCGCCCTTGCAGCGGCGATTCCGGGCTACCGCCTCGTCCACGGCGGACCGTTCTTCCGCGAGTTCGTACTCGAGTGTCCGGTCGAGGCGGCCGCGGTCGTGCGCGCCGGTCGCGTGCGCGGGATCCTGCCCGGGGTCGATCTCGGACAGTTCAGCCCCGCATGGCGGCGCTGGCTGCTGGTCGCGGTGACCGAGCAGAGGAGCGCGGGCGAAATCGATCGCTGGGCGGATGTGCTCAGGTCGGCGTGGGCGGGCTCGTGAACATGCCGCGCCGGCTGCTGATCGAGCAGGGCGGCCCCGGGCACCGGGGACCCGCGCTGCCGGCGTGCGACGTGCCGTCCCGTCCTTTGGCCGAGCTGCTGCCGGGGGTGCGCTTGCGCGACGAGCTGCGGCTCCCGCAGGTGAGCGAACCCGAGGTGGTGCGCCATTTCATCGAACTCTCGACGCTCAACCACCACATCGACCGTGGGCTCTACCCGCTCGGCTCGTGCACCATGAAGCCCAATCCCAAGGTCAACGACGAGATCGCGGGCCTGCCGGGTTTCGCCCTCGCTCATCCACTGTCCGGTGACGAAGCGAATCAGGGGGCGCTGCGGGTCATCGTCGAGCTCCAGCGCGCGCTGGCCGAAATCACCGGGTTCGCCGCCGTCACGACCCAGCCTGCTGCAGGCGCTCAGGGGGAGACCACCGGACTCCTGATGATCCGTGCCTGGCACCGCTCGCGCGGCGAGGGGGAGCGCCGTCGGCGCGTGATCGTGCCCGATTCCGCCCACGGAACCAATCCCGCGAGCGTGAACCTGGTCGGCTACGAGACCATCACCATCGCCTCGGAGGCGCACGCGACCGTGGACCTGTCGGCGCTGCGGCGCGCGCTCGACGACCGTACCGCGGCGGTGATGCTCACGGTGCCCAATACGCTCGGCCTGTTCGAGTCGCGCGCGCGGGAGATCACCAGTCTCGCCCACGAGGCCGGGGCGCAGGTTTATATGGACGGCGCCAACCTCAACGCGCTGGTCGGGCTGGTCCGGCCGGGGGATCTGGGCTTCGACCTCATGCACATCAACCTCCACAAGACCTTCTCGACCCCGCATGGCGGGGGCGGTCCGGGCGCGGGACCGGTCGCCGTGGCGGCGCACCTCGAGCCGTTCCTGCCCGTGCCGGTGGTGGTCGAGCGCGACGGCGAGCTGCGGCTCGAGAGCGAGCGGCCGCGATCGGTAGGCCGGGTGCACTCGTTCCACGGCAACTTCGGCATCCTGCTGCGCGGGCTGGTCTACCTCTCCACGCTCGGGCCCGAGGGGTTGCGCGAGGTGAGCCGCACCGCGATCCTCAACGCGAACTACCTGATGCGACGGCTGGCGAAGGCCTTCGAGCTGCCGCACCCCGAGCACTGCATGCACGAGTTCGTGCTCTCGGGCCGGGGACTGCGCAAGTACGGTGTCAAGACCCTCGATGTCGCCAAGCGCCTGCTCGATTTCGGAGTACACGCGCCGACGGTGTACTTTCCGCTCATCGTCGAAGAGGCGCTCATGATCGAGCCCACCGAGACCGAGACGCTGGACCGACTCGACCACTTCGCGGCGGCCATGGAGCAGATCGCCCGGGAAGCGGCTGAGAACCCGAAGCTGCTGCTCGAGGCCCCGCTCACGACGCCGGTGAGCCGCATGGACGAAGGTCGCGCCGCCCGCGAGCTGGTGCTGCACTGGGGGGGCGCTGCCCGGTCGGAGCGCGCGCCGGTCAACGAGACCGCGAGCCGGGCATGACCTTGGTCCCCCTGGAGTGGTCGTTCAATCCCTGGCGCGACCGGCCGCTGGCCGCGGTCGCGGCGGTCCTGATGACGCTCGGGATGTGCCTGCTGATCGCCTCGCTGGGCGAGCCGCCGCTGGTGCGCTTGATCCTCGGCCTCGCCGTGCTTGGGACGCTCTCCCCGGGGCTCTCGCCCGCGCGCTGTCGGGTGGATGACGACGGCATCCAGATGCGCGGCCCATTCGGGATCGCCCGCCGCCGCTGGAGCGAGCTGCGACGCGTGGCGACGCGCCCAGCCGGATTGCTGCTCTCGCCGTACGCGCGACCGCACTGGCTCGATCCCTACCGTGGACTCCTCCTGCCGATGCCCGCGCGTGGACGCGAGAACCTGCTCGCCGAGCTGCGGGGACGTCTGGACGCCCATGGCCTCTGAGCCGCTGCCCCTGCCGCCCGAGGACGAGGCGTTGCTCGACCGCCTCGCCACCCGCGTGGTCGAGCTTCACATGGAGGTTCCGGCCATCCTCGCCCTCGAGACGTCCAAGCCGATGACCGTGATCGCCAGCCAGGCGCTCATCTTCTTCGAGCCGATGATCCAGTCCCTGTTTCGGTTCACCGACTACCGGCGTTTCACCGCCCTGATCGAACGCCGTGACGTGATCGAGTCGCTCATCCGGCGCATCGAGGCGGAAGCGGAGCGTTCGCGCGCGCGACGGGATGAAACGCGGCGCGCCGCCGGCGGCCGGCCGCACTGACCGGCCCAACACAGACAACGACACCTCAGCGAGACCCGGAGCCCCCACTGGACACGCGCCCGCTCGATCCGCAGAAGATCCGCTCCATCCTCGCCACGGATTGCGGATCCACGACCACTAAGGCGATCCTGATCGAGAAGCGGGGTGACACCTACCGCCTGATCGTGCGTGGCGAAGCGCCGACCACGGTCGAGGCACCGTTCGAGGATGTGACGCGCGGAGTCCTCAACGCGGTGCGAGAGGTGGAGGAATTGGCGGGGCGCAAGATCCTCGAGGGCGACCGGATCATCTCGCCGCAGAACGGGGACGAGGGCGTGGACCTCTACGTGTCCACCTCGAGCGCCGGGGGCGGGCTGCAGATGATGGTCTCGGGGCTGGTGCTCCAGATGACCGGCGAGAGCGCGCAGCGCGCGGCGCTGGGGGCGGGGGCGATCGTCATGGACGTCATCGCCCTCAACGACGGGCGCCGCCCGCACGAGAAGGTTCGCCGGCTGCGCCAGTTGAGGCCCGACATGATCCTGCTCTCGGGCGGCACCGACGGCGGCGACGTGCGGCGGGTGGCCGAGATGGGCGAGATCCTGCTCGCCGCCGACCCCAAGGCGAGGCTGGGGGCCGGCTATCAGCTGCCGGTGATCTATGCCGGCAACAAGGACGCCGCCTCGGTCATCGAGGAGACCCTGGGCGGGCGGACGGCGCTGAGCGTGGTGCCGAATCTCCGGCCGACGATGGAGCGCGAGAACCTCGGACCGGCGCGCGACGCGATCCACGAGCTGTTTATGGAACACGTCATGGCACACGCCCCGGGCTACAAGAAGCTCATGACCTGGTCGCCGGTGCCGATCATGCCGACCCCTGGGGCGGTCGGCATCATCATCGAGGCGATCGCGAAACGTGATGGCCTCGCGGTGGTGGGCGTGGACATCGGTGGCGCCACCACGGACGTGTTCTCGGTGTTCCAGGGGGTCTTCAACCGCACGGTCTCGGCCAACCTCGGCATGAGCTACTCGGTCTCGAACGTGATGGCCGAGGCGGGCCTGGCGAATATCCTGCGTTGGGTGCCGTTCGCGGTGGACGAGGTGGACTTGAGGAACCGGGTCAAGAACAAGATGATCCGGCCCACGACCATCCCGCAGAGCCTCGAGGAGTTGGTCATCGAGCAGGCGATCGCGCGCGAAGCGCTGCGGCTCGCCTTCGAGCAGCACAAGTCGCTCGCGGTCGGGCTCAAGGGGGTCCAGAGCGAGCGCACGATCTCGGACATCATGACCCAGACCGAGACCGGCGGCACGCTGGTCAACCTGCTCGATCTTGGGCTGCTGGTCGGCTCGGGTGGCGTGCTCTCTCACGCGCCGCGCCGTGCGCAGGCGGCGCTCATGCTCATCGACGCGTTCCTGCCCGAGGGGCTCACGCACCTGGCGGTGGACAGCATCTTCATGGCCCCGCAGCTGGGCGTGCTCTCGACCGTGCACGAGCAGGCGGCCACCGAGGTATTCGAGTGCGACTGCCTGGTGCGGCTTGGCGCCGTGCTGGCGCCGATCGGTGGCGGCAAGCCCGGCCAGTCGTGCGTGACGATCGAGGTGTCGGCGCCCGGGGCGATCGCGGTGAGCATGCGGGTCCCGTTCGGGGAGCTGGCGGTGGTCCCGCTTCCCGAGCAGGGAACGGCACGTCTGGTCGCACGTCCCGAGCGAGGGTTCGATCTCGGGGCGGGCAAGGGGAAGGCACTCGAGACCGCGGTGACGGGCGGCGTGGTCGGCTTGATCGTGGACACGCGCGGGCGCCGGCCGTTCACCCTGCCGGATGATCCCGCCGCGCGCATCGCGCGGCTGCGCGCGTGGAACCGCGCGCTCGGCCTGTACCCGCGGGAGGTGTGATGGCGCACGCCTATACACCCGGCCTGCGCGTCACCGACCACGCGGTGATCCGCCGCGAACGCCGCCTCCCGCTCAAGGGGGACGTGCTGGTCGCACTCGGCGCCGAAGTGGCCGCCGACACGGTGGTGGCGCGCACCGAGCTGCCCGGCAACGTCCAGACGGTCAACATCGCCGCCCGGCTGTCGGTCGACCCGGCCCGCGTCCCGGACGCGCTCAGCGTCCCGGTGGGAGCGGCAGTGCGCAAGGGCGACGTGATCGCCGAGGGCAGAAGCCTGTTCGGGCTGGTGCGCCAGCACGCGATCGCCCTGAGCGACGGCACCATCGAGAGCGTCTCGCCGATCACCGGCCAACTTATCCTGCGCGAACCGCCAATCCCGGTCGAGATCCACGCCTACGTGCGGGGCGTGGTTGCGGAGGTCCTGCCCGGGGAGGGGGTCGTGATCGAGGCGACCGGCGCCCTCATGCAGGGGATCTTCGGCGTCGGCGGCGAGACGTTCGGAACGCTCCGGATCGTCTCGGGCTCGGCGGACGAGGAGCTCGCGGCGGAACAGCTCACCGAGGCGCATCGGGCATGCGTGGTGGTGGGCGGCTCGTACGTCTCCTACGCCACCCTGATGCGCGCGAAGGAGCTGGGTGTTGCGGCGGTGGTGGTGGGAGGCTTCGACGACCGTGACCTGCGCGAGCTGCTGGGTCACGACCTCGGGGTCGCCATCACCGGTGCCGAGGACGTCGGCCTCACCCTGGTCCTCACCGAGGGGTTCGGCCGCATCCGCATGGCCGAGCGCACCCGGCGGCTCCTGACCACCCACGAAGGCGAACAGGCATCGGTGAGCGGGGCGACCCAGATCCGCGCCGGCGTCATGCGCCCGGAGATCGTCATCCCGCGCCCGGCGGGGAAGGAAGGCGCGCGCCGTGAGGGTCCGGCGAGCCTGGGGATCGAGGTGGGCTCGCTCCTGCGGGTGATCCGAGAGCCCTATTTCGGACGCATCGCCCGCGTGGTCGAGCTGCCGCCCGAGCTGCAGCCGCTCGAGACCGAGGCGCGCGTCCGGGTCATGGTGGTGGAGTTCGCCGACGACCATGAGCGCGCTGTGGTGCCGCGGGCGAACGTGGAGCTGATCGAGGACTAGGCGCGGCGTCCGCGGCGGAGCGGTCGTGATCCGCCGCCCCGCCGCCCGCCGACCGTCCCGTTCCATTTGCGTTGACACCGTTCTCGGAGCGTTGCTAGGGTCGCCGCGATACGGGTGTGGAACGGGGAGCGCATGGCCGACGCCATCGGCTGTGTGGACGAGGTCCAGGGCCAGGGAGGTACCGTTGCCACGAGGGGTGCGCGTGGGTGGTGCAGGGGGCGTGCGGGCCGGTGGGTGCGCGTTGCTCCTGCTCCTGATCGCGATGCCCGGGCTTGCCCAGACCGGAACGGCCGGCCCGGCCGGCACCGGTGGTCCGGCGCCCTCGCCCCGGCCCCCGTCGGGCCTGGTGGCCATCGATGTCCCTAACGACGCCGGACGGGGGATCGATCTCGAGTGGAAATCATCGCCCGATGACCTCCCCGGGGCCACCACCGTCACGCAGTACCACCTGGCGCGGTCGAGCAGCCCGGCCGGGCCCTGGGCGGTGTTCGATTCGGTGGCGGCCGGCACGCTGGGCAAACGGGATCAGAACGTCGATCGCGGAACCGAGTACTTCTACCGCGTGGACGCCGCCGGTCCTGGGGGTGTGACCATGGCCGGCAGCGTCACCGGCCCGGTGCGCGCGACCTCGCAGTGGATCAACCAGACCCGCTGGAGCGTGCTGGTCGGAACGATCCTGTTCTTCGGATTCGTGCTCTATTACGTCGCCAGCGCGCAGGCCGGGAAGAAGCCGTTCGTGCGCCGGATCCCGGGCATCGACGCGATCGAGGAGGCGATCGGGCGCGCGACCGAGATGGGGCGTTCGGTGCTCTACGTCCCGGGCATCCAGGACATCAGCGACATCCAGACCGTCGCCGGCCTGGTGATCCTCGAAAGCGTGGCCAAGATGACCGCCAAGTACGAGACGCCGATCACGGTGCCGGTCACCTATCCGATCCCGTTCACGATCGCCGAGGAGATGGTGAAGGCGGGTTACCTGGCCGCGGGCCGGCCCGAGGCCTACGATCCCAACAGCGTGCGCTTCGTCTCGCCGGAACAGTTCGCCTACGTGGCGTCGGTGACCGGGGTCATGGTGCGCGAGCGGCCGGCCGCCCACATCTTCATGGGGTCGTTCTACGCCGAGTCGCTGCTGCTTGCCGAGACCGGTTTCGCGACCGGCGCCATCCAGGTGGCGGGGACCGCGAACGTGCACCAGCTCCCGTTCTTCGTGGTCGCGTGCGACTACACGCTGATCGGGGAGGAACTCTACGCGGCCAGCGCCTACCTCTCCGGGGAACCCAAGCTGGTGGGCGCACTCAAGGGCGCGGATCTCATGAAGATTGTCATCATCACCGCGATGATCGTCGGTTGCGTCCTCGAGACCCTGGGCCGGCACGGATTCAAGGCCTGGATGGCGACCCAGTAGGAGGCGGCGGGTGAAACGCGAAGTTCCCCTGTTCATCACGGCGGTGATCGGGCTGTTCATGATCCTGTCGTTCTTCGTGCCCCACCAGTGGGTGAGCGTGCCGGCGGACTTCCTCCAGTCGAGCGCCGTCATCCTGGTGGCGTTCGGCTACGTGCTGGGCGGGGCGAATGCGCTGCGGGTCAATTTTGACGCCATCTCCAAGCGCGCGGATGGGTGGCCGTACAAGGCCGTGCTGGTCGTCTCGCTGCTCGCGACCGTTATCATCGGGGCGATCGAGGGTCCCGGCTTCCTCAAGGAGGGGATGCGCTCCAAGTGGATCTACGACTGGATCTACTCCCCGATGTCGGCCACCATGTTCGCTCTGCTCGCCTTTTTCATCGCCTCGGCGGCGTTCCGCGCGTTCCGGATCCGGACCGTCGAGGCCGGCCTGCTGGCGATCGCCGCGCTCATCGTCATGCTCGGCCGCGTGCCGCTTGGCGATCTGCTGACCGACTGGCTTTTCCAGCTCAAGTGGCTCCCGGGCGCGCCCGACACGTTCCATCTCAGCGTCGCCCAGGAGTGGATCATGGACATCCCCCAGAACGCGGCCAAGCGTGCCATCCTGATCGGAGCCGCGCTCGGCGTCATGGCCACCGGGCTGCGGATCATCCTCGGCATCGAGCGCACCTACCTGAGCGGGGAGGACTGATCGATGTCGTGGATCAAGAGGCTCGAGACGCTCGACCGCCGATGGCTGTTCCTGGCCATGGCACTGCTGGTCGTGGGTCCGCTCATCTTCCCTGCCGGGTTGCCGCTCAAGGTGTCGCCGCCGGTCCGCAG
>CAYONG010000072.1:0-4016 GCA_964405235.1 uncultured bacterium
GGGGATCACGATCAACGCCGTCCTGCCGGGAAACGTCGTGTCCGAGGGGCTCGGCGACCTCGGCGAGGACTACCTGGCCCAGATGACCGCGTCCATTCCTCTGGGCCGACTTGGAAAGGTGGAGGAAATCGGTGCGGCTGCTCTGTTCCTGGCAACCGATGAGGCCGGGTACATCACCGGGCAGACCATCGTTGTCGACGGCGGCCAGACCTTGCCCGAGTCCATGGCCGCACTCCAGGCCGTCTAGTCAGTGAACGCCCAGGCCGGTAGCGCGGTGCTCGGGCCGGCCGCCGCAGGGTTGCGTGACCGTTTGCTGGCCGAGATCGCCGATGGCAAGGCAGCGCCCGGCGAGAGGCTGGGAGCCGAACGGGAGCTGGCGGCTCGGCTGGGCGTGAGCCGCTCCACCCTTCGGGCAGCGCTGGACGCTCTCGAGGCGGCCGGTGTCGTGCACCGGGTGCGCGGCCGCTCCGGGGGGATCTTCGTCTCGCAGCGGCGCGTGGAGCGTGACCTCTCGACCCTCACCGGATTGCCCGCATACCTGCGCCGGCAGGGCTTCCAGTCCGGCGCCCGGGTGCTCTCGACGGGCACGCAGGTGGCCGACGCGGAGATCGCGGCAGCCCTTGGCCTGAACGAGGGAGATCTCGTGCTCGAGGTGATCCGGCTGCGGCTGGCAGACGAGCAGCCGGTGTCGCTCGAACGGGCTCGCTTCCCGGCCGACCTCTTCCCGGGACTGCTCGACCGGTCGCTGGCCGGTTCGATCTACGACCTGCTCGAAGCGGACTACGCCTTGCGTGTCGGCGAGGCCGAGGAGCGAATCGAGGTGATCGGTGCAACGGCGGCCGATGCACGCACCCTCGAGGTGCGACCAGGCACCCCGCTCATCTCGATCGTGCGCACAGCTTGGACCGCAGAAGGGAGGCTGTTCGAGCACTCACGCGACCTGTTCCGGGCCGATCGGGTGCGGATCGTCGCCCGTGTTCGCGGCCGTGACGCCTCTTCTCTAGGGACCGCCGTCGAGGTCGCCGACCTCGATTAGCGCGTGAGATACTCGGTGGGCGGATGGCCGAGCACGTGATCACGCGGTCAATGCCTACGCACCGGCGCTGGGACGTCGACAACGAGCCCGTGCTGTACGTCGAGCCTGGCGACGTGATCGCGGTCGAGACCGACGACTTCGCGGGCGGTCAGATCGGACGCGACTCGACTTCGCAGGATCTCCTCGCGCTGGACTTCGATGCGATCTACCCGCTGGCGGGGCCGATCCATGTCGCGGGTGCCGAGCCGGGCGACGTGCTCGCCGTCGAGTTCCTCGGGTTCGAGCTGCCCGAGTGGGGGTGGGCGGTGATCATCCCGGGCTTCGGTCTGCTCCCTCCGGGTGAGCTCGACGGGCCGTACCTGAAGATCTTCGATCTCACCGATGGTGACACGACCGAGCTCGTGCCGGGCGTGCGGATCCCGATCGAGCCGTTCTGCGGGACGATCGGCGTTCCCGGCGCCGGGATGCACGACGTGCCGATCCCCCCGCCCCACGCCGGCGGCGGGAACATCGACCTGCGCCACGTGACGAAAGGCGCCACGCTCTACCTGCCGGTGGGCGCGGCGGGAGGCTTGCTCTCGCTGGGCGATGCGCACGCTGCACAAGGCGACGGGGAAGTGTGCGTGTCCGGGCTCGAGTGCCAGATGCGCACGACGCTCCGCGTCTCGATCGAGCGAGGGATGAAGCTGCGCTCGCCCGCCCTACGGCGGCCACCGGGCTCGCTGACGCCCCGGGTGGACTCCGGTGGCTGGTTCGCGACCACCGGGGTCGAGACCGACTTGATGGAAGCCTCTCGCTCTGCCGTTCGCGGGATGATCGACCACCTCGTCGAGAGCCGCGGCCTCTCGCGCGAGGACGCGTACGTGCTCTGCTCGCTGGCCGCCGATCTCAAGATCACCGAGGTCGTCGATGCTCCGAACTGGATCGTTTGCTGCTTCATGCCCGACGCCGTTTTTACCAACTCCGAGTCCGTTTAGAGCCGGCGTTCCCGTCGTTCGTGGCGCGCTCCGTGCGAGGCTCGCCGGGGCTAAAACGCGTATTGGGAGGGGAGCTTTACTTACAGCCGCGAATGCGAGAGGATTGCCGCCACTCACCGGCCGGCCGCAGATCTCGGAGGCGGCGGCCACGAACGCGGAGGTTCAATGTCTAGCAACTCGGAGGGTGGGGGCGAGACTCCTCATCCACACTTCCATCACGAGGGGACCGTCACCTCGATCGACATCGGCGATCGCGAGGACGTCCAGAAGCTGAAGGCCAGTTCGATCGGTCTGGTGTCCGTGCTCTTCCTGTGCGTCACCGGCGCCGCGCCGTTGGCGGTGTTCATGTTCAACTTCCCGTTCGGCGTCAGCGGTAGCGAGCAGTACATACCGGCGGCCTTCCTCTTCGCAACGATCGTCCTGATGATCTTCTCGGTCGGGTACGTGCAGATGGCGCGAAAGCTTCGCGCGGCCGGTGGCATGTTCACCTATGTGAGCCACGGGCTCGGCCGGCCGCTGGGAATGATGTCCGGCTACTCGCTCGCTGCGGCGTACACGCTCTTCGGTGCGTCCCTGATCGGCGGATTCGCCGCATTTGCGCAGGCGAAGGTTGCAGAGGTGACGGATTCCCAGCCGATCAACTGGATCTGGTTCGCGCTGCTCGGCATCGTCGGCATGTCCTTGCTGGGCTACTTCGACATCCCCATCTCGGCCAAGATCCTCGGCGTTGCCCTGTTGTTCGAGCTTGCTGTGATCCTCATCTTCACGGTCGGCATCTTCGGCCAGGGCGGCAACGACGGCATCTCCATCGATCCCGTGCTGCCGTGGAACGCCTTCAAGGGCGTTGCGTTCGGCCTCGGAATCTTCATCGCGTTCTGGTCCTGGGTGGGATTCGAAGCAGCACCCAACTACGCCGAGGAGTCGAAGAACCCGCACAAGATCATCCCGATCGCGGTCTACGCCTCCTGTCTTTTCTGCGGCGTGCTGTATACGTTCGCGGCCTGGGCCGCCGTCAGCTCGTACGGTCCCGCCAACGAGGCGTTCGAGGCGATCACGACAGGAACGACGACCGTGTTCGGCGGCGAGGTGGCGATCAACGGCCTGAACTTCAACGTCGTTCCGGCCGAACAGCTGATCGGCTCTTGGCTCGGCTCGGCGATGGAGATCTTCATCATCACCGGCGCATTCGCGTGTGCCGCCGCCCTCAACAACGCCGGGCTGCGCTACACGTATGCGCTCGGCCGGGAGGGGCTCCTGCCCAAGGCACTGGGCCGCACCCATCCGAAGCACCGGACACCGCACATTGCGGTCATCGTCCAAGGTCTCATCGCAGCGGCGATCGTTCTGGCATTCCGGTTCGCTGGTCGAGGTGCATTCGACGTCTACTACTGGGTCGCGGTTCAGGGTGTGATCTGGATCATCCTCGTCCAGGCCCTGGTGTCACTGTCCGTCTGGGTCTACTTCCGCCGCGAGGGCGAGCCCAGCGAGCGGCACTGGTGGAAGACCACGGTGGCACCGTGGATCGGGTTCCTCGCTCAGCTCCTGGTGCTCTACCTCTGTTACAAGTACCTGAGCGCTCTTGCGCTAGGGGACGTGCTCTACGTCAAGGAGCTGGGTCAGATCGGGCCATGGGCCGGGTTCGAGATCGACATAACGTGGCTCGGGATCATCGGCGTGCTCGTGCCGGTCCTCGGCCTTGTGTACGCCCTCATCCTTCGCTCCACGAACCCCGCCAAGTACGAGACGGCGGGCCGCTTCATCAACGAGGGCGAGATCTAGGAATCAGCAGTGGAGGAGGGTGTCCTGACGGGCACCCTCCTCCAGCTTCAGGCGGCAGCCGCGTCGAGCGCGTACCGAAGCTGCGCCTCGAGCGGCTCACCCGCGAGTAGCACTCCGTCCAGCGCGGCGGTGCCGATCGTGAACGCCCAGACGCCACGCTGCTCGAGTGCGCGGATGCGCTCCGCAGAGTCGACCGACCCGGCAGCGATCACCGGCAGCGACGT
>CAYONG010000073.1:0-5827 GCA_964405235.1 uncultured bacterium
TCGGATTCGTACCGCCTGATGGGCACGTTCGGCGGAGCGCCGTGCTCCGACGCCATGGTGAAGGCCAAGCGTCTCGCCGAGCAGGCGATCGCCATCGACCCGGAACAGGCCGAAGCCTGGGCGACCCTGGCATGCGTCGAAGAGCAGTTCGAGTGGAACTTCGCGCTGGCCGAGACCCACTGGAGGCGGGCGCTCACGATCGACCCGCGCCACGTGCGCGCCCGCTCGCAGCGCGCCCTCTGGGGGTATGTCCGTGGCGCGTTGCCGGCCGTCGAGGCGATCGCCGAGGCCAGACGAGCGGTCGGGGACGACCCGCTGAATTCGTGGGTGGTCGCCATGCACTCGTACATGCTCGGGATCGGTGGCTGGCACGAGGAATCATTCCTCGAGGCCGAGCGCGCCGTGAGTCTGGACGCCGACTCCTTCTTCTCGCAGTGGAACGTGATGCGGGCGCACGCCTGGATCGACCGCTGCGACCGCGCGATCGCGCTGGCGCCCACGATCCTTGCGGAATCCGGCCGCCACCAGTGGGTGCTCGGACTGCTCGCGTGGACCTACGGCAAGGCCGGGCGCGCCGAAGAGGCACGTGCCGTCCGCGACGAAATGGAAGGGCGCTCCCGCCACGAGTTCGTCTCGCCCTTCTGGCTGGCCACGGCCGCGTCGTCCGCCGGACTCCCCGACGAAGCCATCCAGCGGGTGGAGCAGGCAGTGGCCGAACGCGATCCGCTCATCCTGTGGTCGCGCGTCACGCCCTTCTGGGACGCGGTCCGCAAGCATCCCCGCTTCGATGGCGTGGTGCGCCCGGTATGGTCATGACCCTCGTGCCCGGCACCAGGCTCGGTCCCTACGAGATCGTCGCCCCGCTCGGCGCCGGCGGCATGGGCGAGGTCTTCCGAGCGAAGGACCCGCGTCTCGGTCGCGATGTCGCCATCAAGGCGTTGCCCGCGGAGTTCGCGCGCGATCCCGAGCGGCTCTCGCGCTTCGAGCGCGAGGCCCGGTTGCTCGCGTCGCTCTCGCACCCGAACATCGCGGGCATCCACGGGCTCGAAGAGGTCGCAGGCGCGCGTTACCTAGTGCTCGAGTTGGTCGAGGGCGAGACGCTGGCCGCCCGGCTGGCGCGCGGGGCGCTGCCGGTCGACGAGGCGATCGAGGTGTGCCGGCAGATCGCGGCGGGGGTGGAGGCCGCGCACGAGAACGGTGTGGTGCACCGGGATCTCAAGCCGGGCAACGTCATGCTCACGGCGTCCGGGGCGGTGAAGGTGCTGGACTTCGGACTCGCCAAGGGCGGCGCCGCGAGCGCGTCGAGTTCGAACTTGGCGCTGTCCGCATCGCCGACGATGACCTACGCCGTGACGAGCGCCGGGGTGATCCTGGGCACCGCCGCCTACATGAGCCCCGAGCAGGCGCGGGGGAAGGCGGTGGACCGGCGTACCGACGTGTGGTCGTTCGGCTGCGTGCTCTTCGAATGTCTGACCGGGCGCCAGGCGTACGAGGGCGAGACGGTCTCGGACCTGATCGCGCGCATCCTGGAACGCGAGCCCGACTGGAGCGCGATTCCTCCCACGACCCCGCCGCGCGTCGTCGAGTTGCTGCGGCGCTGTCTCACCAAGGACGCGACGCTGCGCCTGCGCGACATCGGCGAAGCGCGCATCACGCTCGGAGCGCTGGGTGCCGACATGGGCGCGACGGCCGTGGACGCCCGGGCGAGCGGGCGAACCGTCCGTCGCTGGATCGTGCCGGCCATCACCGCGGTGCTCGCGGTTGCCGCGACGACCGCCATACTGCTCGCGCTCCGGCCCTCCCATCCGGCCGGCCCGGTCCGCCGGTTCCGCGTCCCCGTGGCGGGGCTGACGCAGGCGTTCTTCACGCCGATGGCCCTCACGCGCGACGGGCGGTCCGTTGCATACGAGGCCAACGACCACATCTGGATCCGCCGCATCGACCGGTCCGAAGCGATCGAAGTCCCCGGTTCGATGAAGGGCCGCTCGCCCTTCTGGTCATGGGATCAGACGACGCTCTGCTTCTCGGCCAACAAGAAGCTCTGGGCGTTCACCCCTGGCGGCGACCAACCCCGGGAAGTCTGCGACATCCCCGAAAGCGGCGAGATCGTGGGAGGTGCGTGGGGCGCGGAAGGCCACATCGTCCTGGCCGCCTGGCGCGGGGGCCTCTACGAAGTTCCCGCCAGTGGTGGCGAAGCTCGCCTGACACTGGCGGCGGACAGCTCCACCGTCGATTTTCACGGCCCGAGTTTTCTCCCCGATGGCCGCACGATCCTCCTTTGTGTTCACGACAAGGGCGAGCGCAGCGCCGTGGGGATCATCGAAGGCAAGCCTCCGCGTTTGAAGCGGGTCTACGACGCCTCCAAGTGGGCTTCGGTGAGTTACTCGCCGACGGGCCACCTGCTCGGCACTGCCGAAGGGAGCGGACCTGGCGGCGAAACCTGGGCCGTGCCGTTCTCGGCCGGCTCGCGAAAGACCACCGGGTCCGCATTCCGTGTCCAGGATGGCGCCGCGTTCGCGAGCAGCAGCTTCGACGGCTTGATGGTGGCCTATGTGGACGCACCTTCGCCCATGCGACAACTGGTCTGGCGTCGTCGCAACGGCGGCGCCGAAGAGGCCATTGGCGAGCCGCAGCAGGGGCTGTCCGGTCCGTCGCTCTCGCCGGACGGTGAGCGTGTGGCCTACGCCGCGCAGCAGGATGGAAACTCCGACATATGGGTGCAGGACCTGGTGCGGGGAACAAAGGCCCGGCTCACCTCGAGCCCGGCCGTGGAGGAACATCCGGATTGGTCTCCGGACGGGACCCGTGTGTTCTACTCGTCAGCGGAGGGCGTGGGTCACGTCAGCATCGTGGCGATCGCGAGCGATGGAAGCAGCTCGCCCGACACGGTTGCGCACGGGTATCAGCCGGTCGTCAGCCCGGATGGCAGGAGCCTGGTCTATACGGTGGACCGAAAAGGGAGCGGTGACCTCTGGGTCCTCCCGTTGAACCAAGGGGGCGCCGCGAAGCCCTTTCTCGACACTCCCGCAGACGAAAGCGCCCCGTCGTTCGCTCCCGATGGTCGCTGGCTCGCCTACGCGTCGGACGAATCCGGGCACAACGAGATCTACATTCGACGTTTCCCCGAAGGCGATGCCCGCTCGCAGGTCTCGGTGAACGGTGGATCGTGGCCCCGCTGGACGCCGCGAGGTGACGGCATCTACTACGCGAAGCATGACACGCTGATGCTGGTGCCTGTCGGACCCGGCCCGCGCCCCACGCTCGGACTGCCTCGCGCCTTGTTCGCGGCCACTGCGCCCGAGTTCAAGCTGAGCGCTTCCATGATGGGAGGATTCCCCGTGGATGCCCACCCCGAGGGCGCGCGCTTCATCGGTGTGCGGCAGACCGGGCAGCCCGCGCCGCCGTCGCTGCTGTTCATCGAGAACTGGTTCGAAGAGTTCCGCAAGCGATGACCCTCACCCCCGGCACCCGCATCGGTCCCTACGAGATCACTGCCCCGCTCGGCGCGGGCGGCATGGGCGAGGTCTACCGCGCGCGCGACACGCGGCTCGGGCGCGAGGTGGCGGTCAAGGTGCTGCCCGAAGCGTTCGAGCGTGACCCCGAGCGGCTGACGCGGTTCGAACGCGAAGCCAAGTTGCTCGCTTCGCTCAACCACCCGAACATCGCGGTGCTCTATGGCGTCGAACATCAGGATGGCAGGCTCTGCCTGGTGCTCGAATTGATCGAAGGGGAGTCGCTCGCCGAGCGGGTGAAGCGTGGCGCGCTCCCGTATGACGAAGCCTGCGAGGTTGCGGCGCAGATCGCGAGCGCGCTCGAAGCGGCGCACGAGGCGGGTGTCGTCCATCGCGATCTCAAGCCGGGCAACGTCGTGCTGCGACCCGATGGCGTGGCGAAGGTGCTCGATTTCGGTCTCGCGCGCGGACCGGTGGCGCCGGGCGAGCGGGCGGACCTCTCACAGTCGCCCACCATGACGAGCCCGGCGACCGTGCCGGGAATGATCCTCGGAACCGCCGCCTACATGAGTCCGGAGCAGGCCCGGGGCAGGACGGCGGACAGGCGCTCGGATGTGTGGGCCTGGGGTTGTGTGGTCTACGAGTTGCTCACCGGTCATCGCGCATTTGCGGGAGAGGATGTGTCGGAGACGCTCGCCGCGATCCTCAAGTCCGAGCCCGACTGGAGTGCGCTGCCGTCCGGGACGCCGCCCCGCGTTCGGGAATTGCTCGAGCGCTGCCTCAAGAAGGACCCGCGCGAGCGCCTGCGCGACGCGGGCGACGCGCGGCTGCTACTCGCGGAGGCCCGCGCGCCCGGATCCGAGTCCGCTTCCGCTCCGCCGGGAAGGCGATCGTTCTCGCCGCTCGCGCAGATCGTTCTCACCATCGTCGCTGCGCTTGCGGGTATCGTGGCGACGAAGCTCTTCTCGCGTCCGCCCGCCCCGGCTCCGGCCGCGCTCTCGATCAACGCGCCCGCCGGCATCCGGTTCAGCACGGCCTCGCTCGATTTCGTGATTTCGCCCGATGGCCGGACCGTGGCCTTCGTGGGGACGGACAGTGCCGGAACGACGCGCCTGCTGGTTCGGGATCTCTCGCGCGACAACGCGCGGCCGCTCCCCGGCACGGAAGGGGCGTCACAGCCGTTCTGGTCGCCTGACAGCCGCGCACTCGGCTTCTTCGCGTCGGGAAAACTCCTCACACTTAACCTCGCGACGGGCACCCTGGAGACGCTCTGCGATGCGCCGCTCCCGCGCGGGGGCGCGTGGGGAAAGGGATTCATCGTCCTCCAGCCGCAATCGCTCGGCCCGCTCATGAGGATCTCCGAGCGCGGCGGAGAAATCACGGCGGTGACGGTCGTGGACTCCGCGGCGGGGGAGTCGGGTCATCGCTTCCCGTGTTTCCTCCCCGACGGCCGCCACTTCATCTACAGCGTCCTGCCCCCGAGGGACCGCTTGCACGGCGTCGCCGCCGGGTCGCTGTCCGGAGAACGCGGCAAGGCCGTGACGCGGGCCGACGCCGGAGCGGTGTACGCGGCGCCTGGGTATCTGCTCTTCGGGAGCAAGGGCGCGCTGCGCGCTCAGCGTTTCGACGCAGGGTCGCTGCGGGTCTCGGGCCCGGAGCTCTCGGTGCCCGGCCTCAAGACGATTGATCCGTTTGCGGGGGGCTCGCCGGTCGTCTCGGCGTCCGCGAGCGGGATCGTGGTCCAGCTGGCCAGCGAGGATACGCCACTCACCCTGGCCTGGATGGGTCGCGACGGCCGCCTCCTGAAGACCCTCGCCGTGCCCGATGGGATCTACGCGCGCGGATTGATCTCTCCCGATGGCCGCCGCGCCGTCTGGGAATACACCACGGGCTCCGGCGGCCGGAGCGCGGTCTGGATGCTCGATCTCGAGCGCGAAACCATGCAGCGCATGACGTTCGAAGGAGAAGGCTACGGTCCGATCTGGTCTCCCGACGGCCGGCAGCTCGCCTTCACGCGGCCGACGCATGGCCGCCACTGCCTGTGGACGATGCGCGTGGATTCCCCCGGATCCGAGAGCCTCCGTCTCGAGCTTCCGAACACCTACAACACGCCCGTGGACTGGACCCCCGACGGCCGGGGCATCGTCTATCGAATGCAGGGAACGGAAACACAACAGGACATCATGCTGGCGGTGCTCGCCGACTCGGCGATACAGCGGCCGCTGATCACGACGCGCTTCAACGAGCTGCACGGGACGATCTCCCCGGATGGCCGCTGGATCGCCTACCTGTCGGACGAGACCGGCGGGCTCGAACTCTACGTGCGCGCCTTTCCTTCGCTCGAACACCAGATGCGTGTCTCGCGGTCCCGGGCC
>CAYONG010000074.1:0-3489 GCA_964405235.1 uncultured bacterium
CACGCGGCGCAGATGAAGGAATTCGCCTCTCCGCTGGCACAAGAGGATTACGTGCGGGCCCTCATTGCCGCGAACGAGAAACTCGTGGGCGACGCCGCTCGCGCGCGCGATGTCGCGGGGAAGGCGAACGACGCGGAAAGCCAGGATTTGATGATTGGGCGGATCACGCTTCACCAGAAGACGATCTGGATGCTGAAGAGCTTCTTGAAGGGCTGACGGGACCGAAGTGCTCGAACCGGAGCGCAACGCCTTGTTGGAGGCTCCGCCCGGCTGATCGGCTGCCGGCGCGGCGCCGCCGAGGGCCGCACCCCGACGTGTTTCACACGGTTCGGCGCGAGGCGCCGGCAGCGAGGCAAGAGAGACATGCATGTCCCGGACGAAATCGCAGGCGAGCCAGCCCCGGACCATGGGTGGGGGGAGGACCTCGACAAGGTGATCAGGCGGCTGGTCGACAGCCAGCTGTACTGCGTGCTGTGCACGCAGGGACAGGGGCAGCCCTATGGCGCGCTGGTGGCGTACGCCATGACCCCTGAGCTCGATGCAGCGGTCTTCGCGACGCCAAAGGCCACCAGGAAGTACCGCCTGCTCTCGGAGTGCAGCCACGTGGCGCTCGTCGTCGACAACCGGTCGGCGCTTCCCGGTCAGCTCATGGACGTCGAAGCCGTGACGGCGACGGGCCACGCGCACCAGGTGCCGACGGGATCTGAGTTCGACCGGTGGTCGCGTTTGCTCACCGACCGGCACCCGTACCTCAACACGTTCGTCCGCTCCGAGTCCTGCGGGCTCTTCCGCATCGACATCGTTCGGTACTTGTACGTCACCCGTTTTCAGGACGTCCGGCAGTGGATTCCCACCCGTCCTGCATAGTCTCCCTGGCGGAGGCCGCCCGCGCGGGAGACGGGCTGGTTGGCGGCAAGGCGGCCCACCTGGGCTCGCTCATCCAGGCGGGATTCAGGGTTCCCAGAGGATTCTGCATCACGACCGCGGCCTACGAGCAGTTCATCGCCGAAGCGGGCCTGAGCAGTTACGTGGCGATGGAGCTGGGCCGCAGGCCCCTGGACGCGATGCGGTGGGAGGAACTGTGGGACGCCGCACTGCGGATTCGATCCGCCTTCCTGCGAGCGGGTGTCCCGGGTGCTATCGCCGCGCAAATCCGCCAGGCCCTCACGGACCACGTCGGCAGCAGCGCCGTGGCCGTTCGCTCGTCGGCGCCCGGTGAAGACTCGCAGCAGCTGTCGTTTGCCGGGCTCCACGAATCAGTCGTCGGAGTGCAGGGCGATCGCGCTGTCCTCGATGCGGTGCGAACGGTCTGGGCCTCGCTGTGGTCGGATGCCGCGCTCCTCTATCGACGCGAACTGTCGCTCGACCCGCACCGGAGCCGGATGGCGGTGCTCGTCCAGGCTGTGGAGCAAGCGGATCGTTCAGGCGTGGCCTTCAACCGCGATCCGCGCAGTCCGGACGCCGACCGTGCCGTGATCGAAGCCGTGCCGGGCCCATGCGCGCTGCTGGTGGACGGTTCGGTGGACCCGGATCGCTGGACCCTGGAGCGGACCTCGGGCGAACTGATCGAGTGGCGGCCGGGGCACCGCGGGTCGGACGACGACGGACCGCTTCTCGGCGCGCAGGATCTGGCACACCTGCTCGGTGTGCTTCGCCGGATCGAGACGCTGTTCGCGTGGCCGCCCGACGTCGAATGGACCGGACGATCGCCGGACACGGTGGTGCTCCAGGCCCGGCCCATCACGACGTCGCGGCCTGACGCCGACGACGAGCGAGGCTGGTACCTGACGCTGCGGCCGAATCTGCGGCGTCTGTCCGAACTCGCGGACCGCGTCGCCGGCGAACTGATCCCCGCCCTCGAATCGGAAGGTGCGCGTCTGGCGTCGTACGATCTCGGCGTATGCGACGATGCCGAACTCGCCGCGGCCCTGCTCGAACGCGCCGAGTCTCTGCGACGTTGGAAGGACATCTACTGGGACGAGTTCATCCCGTTGGCCCATGGGGTCCGGCAACTCGGCCGGTACTACGCCGATGCGGTGCGTCCGGACGATCCGTACGAGTTCGTCGGGCTGCTGAAGTCGGTGGACATGCTCGCCTCGCGGCGGAACCAGGCCATGGCGGATCTTGCGGAGAGGCTGCGAGGGAACGCGCGGCTCATGCAGGCCGTCTCGGACGCGCACGCCGCACTGCACGATGCCGATGCGAGCATGTGGCGAGAGACCATGGAGCCGCTGCGCGAGCTTCCGGGGGGGCCAGGGTTCCTGGACGCGTTCGATGCGCTGGCGGCAGGGTTCATGGACGTCATGTACGGCACCGTGCGCCTGCTGGATCGCCCGGATCTGCTGCTGCACACGCTGCTGGAGCTGGCGGACGTCGCCCCCCGCGAGGACCGAACCGCAGCGCCCCAACAGGGCGTTGTCCGCTCCGAGCTGGAGAAGCGTCTGTTCGACGCCATCGGCCCGGGGCGCCGAGGCGAGGCGGCCGAGGTGCTGCGGATCGGGAGACTGAGTTGGCGGCTGCGAGACGACGACAACCTGCTGCTCAGCCGCGTGGAAAGCCAGCTGAATCGCGCGGTCGCGATGGCATTCGACCGGCTGCGCGCGGCCGGCCGGCTTCGGCAGGAGCCGCGGCGCACGGACGACCTGGTGCCCGCCCTCGCCACGGCACTCACAGATCCCGGCGCGGTGATCGATCTGCCCGCCGCAACGCCCAAGGGCGCCGCGCCCGACATCCTCTCCCAGGAGACCCCCCGACAGCTCATCGGTCAGCCGGCCTCGCCGGGCCTGGCGAGCGGCAGGGTCTGCTGCATCACGGCTGGAGAGGACATCGGGAACTTCCGGGCCGGCAACGTGCTTGTGTGCGATGCCATCCAGCCGATGATGACCCACCTGGTGCCGCTGGCGGCCGCCGTCGTCGAGCGACGCGGCGGCATGCTGATCCACGGGGCCATCATCGCACGTGAGATGGGGATCCCCTGCGTCAACGGGGTCGCCCGCGCGGTGGAACAGCTTCGCGATGGTGACTTGGTCACTGTGGATGGGTACCTGGGAATCGTCACGGTCGGCCCGCCTGAGTTCGACCTGGAACTGGCGTGACCCCGACGCAGGCAGGCGACCGACGGTTCTGAATGCCCTCGGATGAGATCGTCGTCCAGGAGATAGGGACGATCAGCGGTCGTCTGCATCACCTGCCCCTGGCGGCTGGCGCCAACGGAAACCGGCCGCCCGAGGAAATCTGCCTGCCGCCGTGGCTGCGCGCGGGAGAGGTCAGACCCGACGCCTGCCGACGAACGAGTAGGTGACGGCGGCGACCGTGGCGGTGAGCACCGTGCCCCAGGCCATGTCCACCGCGGTGACGAGCGGCGACCAGCCGGCGAGCATCGCCAGGGCGGTGAGGTCGAAAGTGGCATAGGCCACGAGGCCGAAGAGCGCCCCTCGGGCCGCAACGCGAGCCACCTGCGACCCCGGCGGAAAAGCGCGAATCACGAAC
>CAYONG010000075.1:0-28364 GCA_964405235.1 uncultured bacterium
GCGCGCGTGCGCGCGGCGCTCGGTGGGGAGGGTCGAGAACGGCGCGTCGGTCTCGACCCTCAACCGCTCCAGCCCGAGATCGAGGCGGGTACCGATGGGGGAGAGCCATGCCAGGCCACCGTTGGTCGAGCGCGTGCGCAGCTGGGAGCCGGCGAACGGCGAGCTGACCGGGCTCTGCACGTCGGTCTGTTCGCCCGAGATGAAGAGCACCGGGTCGAAACCCGCCGCCTCGCTCATCTGAGCGCCGCGGGCGCCGCGCAGCCCCGCCACTGCCGCGCGCGCGGCGGGACTGTTGGCGGCCGCGAGGCGCTGCGCCTGCTCGAGCGAGATGCCAAGCGCGGGCTCGGGCGTCTCGCCGCCAAGAAACGTGGTGTCGGGTTCCGTGCCTTCGGACCCGTCCGCGGCCCGCGCGAGCGCGGACGAGAGCATGACGAACGCGAGCGCCAGGCACAGCGCCGCGGTCCTGTGAGCGCGCGGCCGGGGCCGGATCGGATCGTTTGAGATGCGGGGGCGGTCGGCGTGCGCGTACGGCCTAGGACGGGGAGTCATGGCAGAACAAGATAACGGTTCCGGGGGTTTGGTTTCACGCGAACGTCGACGGGAGCCGCCTAATCGGCCACGGACGCCCCCCCCGAAGGGCTCCGGCAGTAGGGCACCGGAGGGTTGCCCGGGACGGCCGCGGCGTGTCACGCCTGCCGCGATCACCGCACCGGGGGGCTCCAGATGCCCACCACGTCCTCGATCCGCCCGTCGGCATCGAACTGGAACACGTTGGTCCCCCGGCCACGCTCGCTCCCATCCGACCCGCGCACCACCCAGTCGGCGAGCACCGTGCCCTGGCAGTGGCGGACATCGCCCGACCGCTCGAGCCGGTTGCCGGGCATGAACACGTGGACCGCCGCCAGGTGCGGATCGAGGTCCGCGCGCCCTTCGACCAGGCTGAAGCGGTCGCGAAATCGCACATCCCGGCTGACGGCGGTGTCGAGGATCCCCTGGCGACGCGCGGCGTCGGGCTCGGACCAGGCGGCGAACCAGGCGTCCACCCGCGCGGCGGCGTTGGCGAGCAGTTCGTCGGCGACCACGTTGGCAAAGACCGCCAGCTGATAGCGCCAGCCCTGCACGTGATGATCGCGGGCCGCGCTCTCGGCGAACTCGTGGCGGAGGATCAGGCGGGTGCCGGCCGGATCCTCGTCGAGGGAGATGGTCACGCGGGAGCCGCCCACCGGCATCGGCTGCCCGGAACTGAACCCGCTGGTGTAGACGATGCGCCGCGGGGGATCGATCTCGAGCACCTCGCCGGCCGATTCGACCGCGTTGGGATGGCGCACAAACACCCTGCCCCCGGGGCGCGGATCGATGGTCGAGCCCGCGCCCCACCACGCGGCCCAGCGCTCGGAATCGGTGAAGTAACGGAACACGGTCTCGCGGCGGGCGCGGATCAGGATGCGACGGTCGAGGGCGTGGGGGAGCGAAACGGGAGTCATCGTCTACCTCCGATGTGGCGGCGGGAGCGCCGGCGTTGAACGGGGCGAGGCCCGCGCCGGGATTCCTCGAGCTCGGCGCGGAGCGTGAGCGTGTAGAGCGCGTCATCCCAGAGCGCTTCGAGCGTGCGGCCGATCGGGCCGAACGCCTGCCGGCGGGCGCGATAGAGCCGCCGCCGGCCCTCGGCGCGCACGTCCATCAGACCGGCGGTGACCAGGCGGCCCAGATGCTGCGACACCGCGCCGAAGGTGACGTCGCCGAGCGCGCGGTGGATCTCGCCCGCCGCGCGCTCCTCGCGCCAGACCAGGCGCAGGATCTCCCGGCGACGGGGGGAGGCAAGCACGGCGAGCGGGGGTGTCACATCGGTTAGTTTAGATGAAACTAAAATGTTGTCAAGAGTGCTTTCACGCTTTTGATGCCCCAGTTTCGGAGGTCATGAACAGCCCCGGGTTCTCAGGAGAGCTCGCTACGGGAGTGATCGATCTGCGCTGGTTGGGTGAACGAGAAACTCCGCGACCGGTCGGAAGGGGGATAAAAGAGAAGTAGGGGTGGGTTCTGTGTAAGCTCTTGGTGAGCCAATCGTTATCCCATGCCGGCGCGGTGCCATGGGAATGGCAGCCAGCATGCAACACCCGATCACCATGGAGCGGTTGCCCTCCCAGGGCCGAGGACCGCCGGGGCCTTGCCTCGGGCCGCCTGTGTGTCGCTGCCCGGTGCGGTCGAGGGGCGAGATGTCCTACTTCACCAGACGTGGGACATTCCACGACGCGACCTGATCCAATCGACTCAGTTCGCTCCGAATTCGCGCCTGGTTCCAAGCGCTCAAGGACGGTCCTACCGAAGAATCACCCAGCGTCGGATCACTGCGGCACCGGACCCGGTTTCCATCCTCGCGAAATACAGACCCGCCTTCTGAACTCCGGGGTCCCACCTCAGCGAGTGGCTCCCGGCCGCAAGGTGCTCCGGCGCGCGCGATGCAACCAGGCGTCCCGCCGCGTCGTAGAGCGAGATGCGTAGCGCGTCACCGCGGTCCAGTCGGATCGCGAACTCGGCGGCACCGGTGGATGGGTTGGGAGAAGGCGCGCCGAGAAGAGTGCGCACGTTGCCCGGCACCTGCCCTGCCATCGACGCGGCAGCGCTCTCCTGACCGGTGGTGCCCGCGAGCCTCTGAGTGGGTGATTGCCCGATCGAGGATGGCGCATCGATACCGGACAGGTAGGTCACGACGCCGCGCTCCCAGCGGAAGGGTCGAAGATACGCGTCGGTTCCCATGACCTGGCCGCGATTGTTGATGGCGAGGCGAGTGGCGAAGTACCGACCGGTGCCTAGGTCCACGATGTCGGTTCGAACTCCCTTCTCCCATATGAAAGCGACTTCTACACCCCCCGCCCCCCGATTATCTCCTCTGGCCACCACCTGTCCCCGCTCGTTGATCCCGAAGGCCTCACTAGGTTCTCCGGTCTTCCCCAGATCCGTCATGACCCCGCGCTCCCAGAAAAACGCGTGCTGCTCGCGCGCCGCGGTCATGCTCCAGCCGACGATCTGGCCCTGTTCGTTGATATCCGTCGGGTGGGTCACACCGCCTCCGAGGGAACCGAGATTGGTCAGCGGAGCATCCCGTTCCCACAGGAACGCTGGAACTTGCGAGTAACCGCAAGCAGCGATGACCTGTCCCCGATTGTTGATCCGGACGGGGGGCCGATAGGCCCCCCAGAAACCGTCGGCACCCTCGAGCGGGACGTAGAGATCGGGCGCAAGGTCGGTCATGAGTCCCCGATCCCAGAGGACTGCGTGGGTGCCGCTGACGCCCACTACTTGGCCGCGCGCGTTCAGGTCACTCACAGCGCCGTAGTTGGGGCCGGGTAGGAGCCCCAGGTTCGTCAGCGTGCCCCCTTTCCACAAAGACATATCCATAAGAGCGACCATGCCCTGCTCATTGACGGCGACCGCTGCGCTCCCGTCGAGGTAGGTGACAATCCCATTCTCCCAGAGGAAAGCGGTAGGGCTACCATCGCTGCCCACGACCATTCCCTTGTTGTTGATTCCGAGGAGGACGTTGGTAGTGGTATTGATCCTGGTAATGACGCCATCGCTCCAGAAGAAAAAGCCGCTGTTGGAGTCATCCTGTCCCGCGATCTGTCCCAGCTCGTTCATGACATGCGCTATGCCGCGCAAGGCTCGAACTTCGGCACTTGCTCCGGGCGAGGCGGGATCCGCCGAGTGCCCTTGTATTGCTCGGGCCGACAGCGGCGAAACGGCCGACAGGATCAGCGCCACGCCGATGCACAGGGCTGCGAAGGCGCGCCGGCGGTGTCGTGCCGGGAGCCATGCGGCCCGCGCACTTCGCGAGGAGAATGGTCCGAGTGTTGGAGGAGCCCCGGGCTTCCGAAGGCCGAATCTAGAATCCAACGACGTTGAGTCGCCTGAGGAACAGCCAGACATCTGGGCGGCGAACACAGAGACCTCCGATCGAGTGACTAGCAATAATCCTCGCAGGCGCTCGCGGGTTCAATCTCGGGGCAGAGAGACCGAGCCACGGCTGCGAACGCCGCAGCGATGCACGAGATCCGGCTCGCACGTGTGCGGGAGTATTGCCGCGAAGGCGCCGTGCCGCAAGGTAGTATTGCGAATTTGGCAGCTATCTCGCGGCCCATTAGAAGGTTGCTTTGCCTCCAGGCCAAACGTCCGATGGACGGGACCACAGACCGGGCCGGCGCAGTCTGGTTCGGCAGGCTGGCAACAGCCCTCGGGCCGGAGCCGTTGACCCTAACCTGGAACAATGTCCCACTTTGCCAGAAATAGGACATCTTCTCCCTCGACCACGAGGCAAGCCCTCGAAACAACCCCCCCGGCTCCGAGCGATAGCCCGATCGAGACATCTTCGTCTCGAAACAAACCAAGAGGGACATCTCCCGGAATTCCGGCCTCGCCGGGACCCGGGGCAAGCGAGGTCTCGACAGGCCCGAACTTGACCGTGGATCCGTGAGGGATAATGGTGGCCCGGATCGAGCCGAGGGCAGGGAGTTGGCCGCCCGGCGGCCCAGGTTCTGTCCGAAAGCGTCTGAAGGCAGAGCGGTCCGGGCTCCGGTCGGGTATTCCGTCTCAGTCGCTCCTCGCCGCGGAGCCATCGGGTCAGGCACACCTCCCTCGTCGCCCGGTCCTCGGTCTCTCGGCAGCCTGCCGAACCTCAGGGCGCGTTCCCGACGGGAGCCGCGCCGGCGAGCACCTCCGCCGCCTCGAGTCCTTCCCCGGCCCGGCCGGCGCGGGTGCTTCGCTTGCCAAAGCATGACAGGGCGACGCGCAGCCGCTGCTCGAGCGAGGCGTCGGGGATGTCCTCGCAGCGTGCCGCCGCATGGCGGGCCTCCGAGGCGTTGAATCCGAGCGTCCTGAGCCAGGGCACCACGTCCCGGTCTTCACCATCATCCCCGGTGGCGTGGTCGACCGCGGCGGTCTGAGCGCAAGCCGCCGTCGCTGCGCGCGCCTTCGCGTCGGCCCGAGCCTCGGCGGCCGCGAGCCGCTTGTGGCGCATGAACTCAGGACCGAACGTGCACTCGGCCCCATACTCGTTATGAGCCCGGCAGCGGAGACGGAGCCCCGCCACCGTGGCCTCGCCACCGCGTGCCACTTCCTGGATGTGATCGAATTCGATCCGCGTGCGCGCCGGGCAACGACGGCCTGTTTCACCCATGAACGTGCACTGGCCTCCGTCCCTCACCCAGACCGCGCGCTTGACCTGCGCGGGGATGTGACGGGTGCTCCGGGTGGAACGCACCCCGGTGGTCCGCGGCCTCGCGGTCGCGGCAAACTTGTTCTTCTCGAGCTGAGGGATGAGCGCATCGAGCGCCCGCTCGAAGACCTGCGCGATGTCCCCGGAGGGAATCTGGTGGCCGAGCAGCTCCTGGGCGTAGCGGAGCTGGTCGTGCCCGCGCCGGCTCAGGGTGAACTGCACCGCGAACGATTGTGGCGACAGAGGTTTCACATTGGAACGGTCGCCAACTTGCGCCGGCGCAAGCTCCCATGCCTCCTCAACTCGCTCCGGAACGGATCCCTCCTCAACCTGCGCCGGCGCAAGTTGCCCCGCCGACTTGGGGGCCGGCGACGCCGGGATCCCCTCCACCCAGGCCAGCACGTCCGGCCGCGGGAACCGCTCGGCCAGGAGCCGCTCGATCTCGGACTTGCTCTTGTGGATGGCGGTCGCCAGGAGCTCGTCCGCCGTGTCCTCGGTGAGATGCGGGGCCAGCAGGCCCACGGCGGTCAGATGCAGCCGGCCGTCGGCCACCGCCTCGAAGATGGCGGGAAACCGGCGGGCCGCCCGTGCCGCCTGGATGCGCTTGTAAGCCGCGTCCTCGGACAGGTGCAACTCGCCGACGCAGTACGCGAACATGGACGGATACCCCGCCGGCAGGTAGCGCTTGCGGGCGTCGAACTCGGCGATGTAGGCGAGCACCAGCGCCGTGCCGGTGCATTCCCGTGCGACGGCCGTGGGCAGATCGCGATCCAGAACCGGATCGGACAGATGGGACAGCGCGTAGCGCGACATCGGTACCTCGACGGGGGCGGGTGTCGAGGGCGGGCGACTGACCCAGCGATCATCGCACGCTCGTTTTCGACGCTCAGGAGCGCCCACAGCGCTCGCCGATCGGCGCCTCACGAGTAGCGTGCCAGGGCGGGGATGATCCGGGCCGTGGCTGGGCATCCCACGCGCGTTGTCGCGCCGCTGGTGGAGGTGCAGGCGAGGCGTCGGCGAACGGCCTCGCGAGATCGTCAAGTCAATTCTTACGCAGTCGCACGCTCCCGACCGTGTCCGAGTACAACCGCGGGCACCCGCCGATGGCGACTCCAGCGCTTCGGGCGTTCTCAGACAGAACCTGGCCGGGCTGCGCTCAACAGGGGTCAGGCTTGCGCGCCAGCAGCCGGGCCGTGATCGGTCCACCCGCCGGGCTCGGCTCTTCGTGGTGCTCCACGACCAGCCCCGGGAATGCGCTTCGCAGCTCGCCGTCGTCCAGCAGGAAACGCGGATGCGTCGGCCGGCCGAATCGTTCCTGGCCGCGGCGGAAGGTTTCGTAGACCAGCCGGCCGCCGGGCGCGAGCGCGCGTTCGATCGCCGGGAGAAGCGGCCGATGCAGGAACCGGAACACCGTGATCAGCGCGTAGCGCTCCTCGGGCAGGCGCGTGTTGCGTCGCTCGAGGTCGAGTACGGTGGTGGTGATCCGCACGCCGCAGCGGGTGGCGAGCGCCTCCGCTCTGGCGAGGATGCCGGGATCGTCGTCGATCGCCTCGACCTCGAAGCCGTTCATGGCGAGAAACACCGCCTCGCGTCCGGCGCCGGCCGCGAGGTCCAGCGCCCGTCCCCGCGCCAGGCGCGGCAGCACCTCCTCGAGGAACGGGGCAGGCCGCCAGAGGCGCGCCGCGAGTCCGCTGCCGTCGAGCCCCCCGGGGAGTGATGTGAGCGGCGCATCCAGCCAGTCCACGCGCGTGTAGCCGAGGGCATCGAGCTCGGCCGCCGCGTCGCGCGCCTCCTCGGCGCTCGCTGCCACCACGAGGATGGCGACATCCCGCGGCGGCAACTCGGTGCGGCGCGTGCCGAACTCGGCGCGCGGCAGGTGACCCGCGCCGGCGAGGTGGCCGGCGGCGAACGCGGCATTGTTTCGCACGTCGAGCACGGCCCCCCGGCCCCGGCACCCGAGGGCGGCCGACGGATCGAGGGCGGGCACTACGGCACGATCGGCAGCTCGCAGCAGTCGCCGGTCGGGATGGTGCGGCCATGCGGGCAGCTCTTGGGATGGCCGAGGAACGAGCAGATGCTGTCGGTGACCTCGGGGTTGATGATGTGCTCCATCCGGCAGGCGGCGCGCTCGACCTCGGGTTCGGACAGGTGCATGGCGGAGGTGAACAACACCTCGGCGAGCCGCCGCCGGCGCACCAGGTCACGCGCCGCTGCGCGTCCACGCGCGGTGAACTCGAGCGTGAGCGCGCACTGGACGATGAGCCCGCTCTCGATCATCCCGAGCACCGTGCGGCGGTTGTCGACCACGTCGGGCACCTTGATGCGCGCGGCCTCGGGCAGTCGGCCGTCCTCCTCGATCGCCCACATCTGGACCAGCACCTCGTCGTAGCGCCGCTCGATCTCCTCGCTCGGCACCGTGAGGTCGGCGAGCCGCCCGTGCGCCAGCTCCACCCGGCGGTCGGCGAGGTTGCCCACCCTGGGGGTATGGGTGACAGTGACGATCGTGTGTCCCTCGGCGTGTAGCTCGCGCAGCAGGTGCAGCACCTTGTCCTCGTTGTCGGCGTCGAGGTTTCCGGTCGGCTCGTCGGCGAGGATCAGCCGCGGCTGATTGACGAGCGCGCGCGCCACGCACACGCGCTGTTGCTCGCCGCCCGAGAGCTGGGCGGGCAGGTGCTTCGCACGGTTGGCCAGTCCCACCCGGGCGAGCGCGGCCAGCGCCTCCGGGGCGTCGGCCACCGAGTGGTAGTGCTGGGCGATCATGACGTTTTCGAGCGCGGTCAGGTGCGGGAACATGTGAAACTGTTGAAAGATGATGCCCACCTTCCCGCGCCGGAACCGCACGCGATCGCTCTCGCTCATCGCCGTCAGCTCGGTATCCTCCACCCACATCCGCCCGGCGGTCGGCCGGTCGAGAGCGCCCAGCAGGTTGAGCAGCGTGCTCTTGCCCGAGCCCGAGGGACCCATCACCGAAAGCCATTCGCCCGCCTGGATGCGCAGATCGACCTGGTCCAGGGCCTTGAGCGTTCCGTAGTGCCGGGAGACACCCTCCAGGCGCACCAGGGTCTCGCGCGGCATCAGTCCCCCTTGAGCACCGGCGCCGGCTCGACGGCCAGCGCCAGGCGGATGGGGCCGAGCCCGGCGATGAAGGCGACCCCCATCGACAGTCCGAGCACGATCAGCGGCACCTCCCAACGCAGCGCCACGGCGGAATGAAACACCTGCCACCCGATGATCTGGGCGAAACCAGCTCCCAGGAGCCAGCCGGACACGCCGCCCAGCGCGCCGATGACCATCGATTCGGCGGCGAACAGGCGCACAACGTCGCGGCGCGTGGCGCCGAGCGCCTTCATGAGCGCGATCTCGCGCCGGCGCTCGAGCGCCAGGTCGGTGAGCGTGCCGAACGCGGCCAGCCCTGCCGCCACCAGGGCGGCGACGGTGACCAACGTCATCAGCCGCCGCATGCGCTCGAGCAGGCGGCCCTCGGTGGCCGAGAGCGCGTGCAGGAGCAGCGTGCGAAGCTCACCGCCCTGTTCGAGCACCGCGACCGCGGGGGCGGCGCTATCCGCTCTCTCGATCCGCGCCTGCGCGAGGCTGACCCGTCCGGAAAGCCCGCTCACCGCCTGCGCCGTCGCCAGCGGGATCCAGAACGCCTCGTCGTCGGCGCCGCCCGCCTCGAGCCGCGCGCCGACCGCGATCGTCACGCTGTCACCGCCGCCCTGCGGGGGCCCAAGCGTGAGCACCGTGCCCGGCACCGCGCCGAGGCGGTCCATGAGCCGCGAGCCCAACATCGAGACGTCCGGATCGGCCGCTCCCATCCCGCCGGTGATGCGCCAGGCGGGGTGGAGCCGGCGTGCGGCGGCGAGGTCGGCGCCGACCACCGGCACCGGGCGGCCGTCCAGATGCGCCACCGCGTAGAGGAGCGGCACGCCCTCGATCCCGGCGGCGGCGAGCCGCGCGCGTAGCGAGGCCTCGTTGATGAACTGCCCCTCGGCGCCGTCGCTCGCCGTGGCCGGCACCACCAGGAGATTCGGGCCCAGTGAGCGCAGATCGTGCGTCACCTTGCGGCCGATGTCGCCCGAGACGTGGAGCAACGCCGAGGCCACCGAGGCGCCGATCGCCACCGCCAGCACCGCGAGCGTCACGGTGCCGCGCCGGCGGCCGAGCGCCGCGCGCAGCAGGCGCGCCTCGGTGCGGAGCCTAGGGCTGGCCACGGAGCACCGTCGAGGGGTCGAGCCGGAGCGCCATGCGCAGAGGCGCCAGCGTGCCGAGGAATGCAACCGACAGCGCCACCGAGAGTGCGACGGGGAGGAGGATGGGCTCGAGCACGCTCCCCTCGCCGAAGGTGCGCCCGCGCACGAGGGCGGCGGCGAGGCTCCCGAGCAGCCATCCCACGGCGCCCCCGAATAGTGAGACCAGCGCGGTTTCCCCGATGAGCAGGGCGGCAAGCTGGCGCGAGGTGGCGCCGAGCGAGCGCAGAAGTCCGATCTCGACGCCGCGCTCGACCACGGTCGCGGTGGTCGTGGCCACGAGACCAAGCGTCGCGGCGGCGAGCGCCGCCAGCGCCAGCATCAGAAGCAGGAAGTTGAGCCGGCTCACCACCAGCGCTTCACCGGCCACCACCTCGGCCAGGGCCAGCACCTCGGCGCCCGGAAGCTGAGCCGCAAGGTCGCGCGCGACGTTGTCGGGGTAGGGGGTGCACATGAAGCGCTCGTAGCCGGCCAGATCGCGCGCCGGGTCGGGCGCCGGGCGCCGGGGGCCGGGCTTGACCAGTGCGCTGAGCCACACCCTGTCCACCTGCTCCGCGCGGCCGGTCAACGCCTGCACCACCTCGAGCGGCGCCCAGACCCGGTCGTCGTCGCGTCCGCCCGCGCTCACGATCCCGGTGATGAGCATGCGGCGCGCGCGACCTTCCACCGCGATCTCGACCCACTGCCCCTGGCGGCACGAGATGCGCTCGGCCAGCTCGCGCCCGAGCAGAAGCTCGTCCGCCTGCTCGCGCGGCCAACGCCCGGCCACGCTCCATGTGGGGCGCAGTCCCTTGACGCCCGTGCTCCACGTCCCGTCCTGCTCGGGAATCGAGTGCTCGAACCAGGTGCCGAGCAGGGTCACAGGCTTCCCGTCGAGGGTGGCGGCGGCGGTCAGCTCCGGTGCGGCGGCGAGCAGCGCATTCCTCCAGAACGAGTCGCGCATGCGCGCGACCGATGCCACCGGGAGACTGGCCCCGGCACGCGCGGGGTGGTATTCGGCGCCGCCCAGGTCGATCGGCCATTGGGCGCCGACGGGCTGGACGACGAAGTTGGGCCCGGCCGCGCGCAGCGTCTTCGCCAGGTCGTCGCCCACCTGAAGCGACAGCGTCGCCAGCGCGGTCGCGACCGCGACCCCGAGCGAGACCGCGAGCAGCGCGAGCAGCAGGCGCATGCGGCGGGCGGCGAGCGAGGCGAAGAGGATGCGGGCGAACATGCCTCAGCGGCCTCCGAGGTGAGGGAACACAGCCTGGAGATCCGCAGCGGTGACGGTGACCGCGCCATCCGCGCGCCGTTGATTCGGCAGCGGGATGGGATTGCAGCCCCCGGTGCGGCCGAGCGAGGTGCGCACGATCGGCGCGGTACAGTTGCGGCAGATCAACTCCGGGCCGCGCTCGTAGTACCCCTTGTCGCCGCATATCTCGCACGCGTCGAAACAGGTACGGATGTCGTCGCCCACCTGGAGCGCGAAGAATCGGATGGTGCGGCCCTCCACCGGCACCTCGTAGAAGCGCAGGTGACCGTCGGCGAGCGGCGCCGCTTCAAAGCGCGCCTCGCCGCCGGTCATCGCCAGCGCCTCCCCCGGCGCCCTGAGGGGCTGGCGGGATTGCCGGGCGAAGGCGGTCGAGAACAGCCCCACCATGAGCAGCCCCACGATCCCGATCCAGCGTCGGCGGGCCGAGTCCTGCCGCGCCGCGGCCCGCGCCAGCCGCGCCTCGGGGCCGGTGGCAGCGCTGGCGGGCAGCGTCGCTGGGCGGCGGCTGCCGAACAGGAGCCAGCCGGCAATCAGGGCGATGGTGAGTGTGAAGAGCAGCAGGTCGCTGCGCACGATCGGACCGATGATCGCCATCTCGGTCTTGCTGGCCGGCAGGACCTGCGCCTCGGAAAGCTCGTGCAGCCCGCCGGCCAAGAGCTGCAGCGCGAGGATCGCGAGCACCGCGCTGGTGAGGGTGAAGAACGGGCGCAACGGCACCTTGACGCTGCCGCGCACGAACAGCACGCCGAACCCGACCGCGAGGGAAAGGCCCACGAGCGCGCCCAGCCACAGGGTCAGGCCATCGCTGTTGAAGCGCGCGGCGGAGAGGAAGATCGCGGTCTCGACCCCTTCGCGGAACACCATCACGAACGCGAACAGGAAAATGCCGAGGACGCTGCCGCCGGCGCGCGCGTTCGCAGAGGCGCGGGCGAGCCCGGACTCGATCTCCTCGCGCATGTGGGGCGCCGCCCGCCACATCCACACCACCAGGCTGATGACGAGCGCCGCGCCGATCAGCATCGCGATCCCCTCGGCCAGTTCCTGGTTCCAGGTCACCCGGGCGGCCAGTGCCGCCACGCCCATCGAGAGGAGCAGGGCCGCGCCGGCGCCGGCGTAAAGGGCCCCCGAGAGGTGCGCCTGACCGCGGCGGCGCAGTGTGGCGAGCGCGATCGCCAGCACCAGGACGGCTTCCACGCCTTCGCGCAGCGTGATAACGAGGGATTCGAACATGGAGTCGGGTTCTCCTGGGTCTCAGACCGGCTGTTCCGCGCCGGGATCGAGGACGGTCTTCCAGGCGTGACAGGAGCGTGGCGAGCAGAAGCCGAACGCATCCTCGTTCAAGGCGTAGAGTTGGCTCTTGCCCGCGCGCCGCACGCGGACGATGTCGAGGTCACGCAGAATGCGCAGCTGGTGCGAAGTGGCCGACAGCGAGGCGCCGAGCGCCCCGGCCAGATCGCTCACGCACAACTCGCCGAGCGAAAGCGCGTAGACCAGCTTGCTGCGGGTGGGATCGCCGAGCGCCTTGAACCGGCGCGCCAGGCGCTCCACGTGCGCATGATCGGCGAGCGCGAGGCGGAGGTGCTCGGTGCGGACGCCGGTGGGCGGGACAGGACGTGCGCGGCGGCTCCGTGAACCCCTTGGAGCGGGCTCCCGGGTTCTGGAGATGGTGGCGTCGCTGCGGCGGTTCCGGATGACGGCAGGCGACATCGGAGCTCCCGGTTGAACACTTGACCAACCATTCACGCGTTCGCGCATGGTGGCCGAGGGGCGGGGGAGTCGTCAAGGCAGGGAGGACGGCGGCGTTGCGCACAAAGCGTCGGGCGCCCTAGGGGCAGCGGGCGCTCTCGTCCGTTGACCGGTCCGCGGACGGACCGCGATACTCGCTCCGTGTCCCGCTCTCCCCTCCACGTCCGCGTTCGCATCGCCGCGCTCGTCCTCGCGCTGATTGCCGCCGCGGCCGGGCCGGGCGGGGCGTGGGCCGACCGCGCCGGCGACGCCGAGGCACTCGTCCGCCGCGCCCAGGGCTACGATGCGCGCGGCACCATCGATGGCCGCCGACTCGCCGCGCGATGCCTCGAGCAGGCGACCGCGCTCGCCCCGGATTCCCTGGAGTACCAGATCACCCTGGGCCGTCTCTACTACCGGATGGGATTCCTCAAGCAGGCGCGCAAGCGTTTCGAGAGGGTCGAGAGGCAGGACGCGCGCAGCGCCGACGCCCGCTTCGGGCTCGGCCAGGTGTGGCGGCGGGACTACCTCAAGTATCTCGACCGCACTTCGCTGGGTCGCGCGGTCGCTCATTTCACGGCCGCGAGCGGCCTCAAGCCCGACGATGGCGAATCCTGGCTTCAGCTGGTCCCCATGCTCTACGAGCAGGACTCGCTCGTCGCCGCCGGCGCCGCGGCGGAACACGCGCTGGCGGCCGCGCCGACTCGGGCCGAGGCGATGCTTGCCGTCGCCTATACCTCGTTTCGCCTGGGACGCATCGGGCGGGCGGAGAGCACGTTCGTCGCGGCCTTCCCCGACCTTCCGAAGCTGGCGCGCGAGCGTTTCGAGGACATCGCCCCGGTCGCCAGCGAGGAGGACACCGCGACCCTGCGCCGGCTCCCGCCGGCGCGCCGGGCCGAGTTCCTGCGCCGGTTCTGGCGCGAGCACGACCCGGACCTCGCCTCGCGCGAGAACGAGGCCCAGCTCGAGTACTGGGCGCGGGTCGCCCAGGCCTACTTCCTCTTCTTCAACACGAAGCGCCGTGAGTGGGACGAACGGGGCGAGGTGTACGTGCGCTACGGGGCGCCCGAGCACGCCGACTACAACCCGCTCGACGTGCCGAGCGTGCATATGTTCGGGCACGCGTATCCGATGAATTACCTGGTGTGGAGCTACCCCTCGCTCGGGATGCAGGTGACGATGCAGGACCGCCTGCTCTCAGAGTACTACCTGCTGCCGATGAGCATGTACGCCAGCATGGATCCGCACCCCGATCCGGACGTGCTCGCGCTCCGCGACGACGTGCTCAGCTCGCGTGGCGGACGCGGGGTGTTCCCGACGCTGCCGCCCGGGACCCGGCCGCGCGCCGTGGACGCCGTGGTGGCGCGCTTCAGCGGTGAGCGGGGTCCGCGTCTGTTCGGCCAGATCCAGACCGCGGGCGCCCCGGACGACGACCTCACCGCCGAATGGGTGGTGCTCGACACCGCCATGGTCGAGGTCGCCCGGGCACGCCGCGCACCGGGCGCTTCCGCGTGCGACCCGGTCGGCGTGCGCTCGGCCGACTTCGCCGCTGAACTCCCGCCCGGGCGATATCAGGTGGGTTTCACCCTGGGGGATGCGGCCGGTGGTCGCGGCGTGATTCGGAAGAACGTGGATCTGAGCGCGCCGCTCGCCACCCTCACCCTGAGCGATGCGGTCGCCACCTGTGGGCGGCCGGACGTCACGGCGCAGACGCCGGGCGTGGCACCCGCGGTGCGCATCGAGGCTCTCCCGGGGGGCGAGGTGAGAGGCGCCGGTCCGCTGACGGTCTACTTCGAGATGTACGACTTGAGGCCCGACGAATCCGGCACCTCGCGCTTCGAGTACGAGGCCACGGTGCTCTCGGCCGAGAAGGACTCGCGCATCTGGCTCCAGCGCCTGCTCGCCCCGCGGCCGCGCATCCCCGCGATCTCCGCCGGCCGGCGCGAGGAGCAACCCGGCAACTTGCGCCGGCAGTTCCTGAGCATCCCGGTCGGGGAGCTCGCGGACGGCCGTTACCGACTCGATATCCTGGTGCGCGACTTGAACGCGGGGAGCGAAGCGACCACCCGAGTGGGCTTCGTCAAGCGCACCCCGGCCGGCGGCAGCTGAGCGGCGACTCCAGAGCGGGGGGGCCCCGGCCGATAACCGGGGAAGTCCCGCTGCCCGCCCAAGGGAGGCCCGTCGTGCCCGAGAAACCGGCCCGAATCCTGGTCGTGGAAGACGTCCCCCTGGGGCTGGCCGTGCTCCGCATGCGCCTCGAGGCCGAGGGGTTCGCGGTCATCACCGCGCGCGACGGCGTCGAAGCGCTCGAACAGGCGCGCGACGGCCACCCGGATCTGATGCTGCTCGACCTCATGCTCCCGCGCCTCTCGGGCGAGCGCGTGTGCCAGGAGCTGCGTGCCGATCCGCGCACGGCGGCGCTGCCAATCGTCGTGGTGAGCGCGCGCGTGCAGGAAGCCGAGCGGCTGCGCGCCTTCGCGGCGGGCGCCGACGCGTTTATCGCCAAGCCCTACGACATGGCGCGGCTGGTCGAGGAGATCCGCGCGCGGCTGGCGACCGGACGGGCCGCCGCGGCCTGAGGGTCGACAGCATCGGGTGACTCGGGTGGCGCGCGGCCGGGGGGATCGCCGCCGGGCGCCGGGCTCACCGCCGCGCCCGCGCCTCGGCGAGCACGGTCTTCATCTCCTCGTGGATCCGGGCGTTGCTGGCGAGGATCTGCGGCCGCTCGAGCCTGAATACGCCCCCTTGGTAATCCGTCACCACGCCGCCCGCCTCGCGCACGATGAGCACGCCTGCCGCCATGTCCCACGGCGAGAGGTGGCCCTCCCAGAACCCGTCGAACCGCCCGGCCGCGAGGTAGCACAGGTTGAGCGCCGCCGAGCCGTCGCGACGGATCCCCTGGGCGCGCATGAGGAACGCCTCGAACAGCGGCAGGCTACGCTCGGGATGCTCGCGAATGTCGTAGGGGAAGCCGGTCACGAGCAGGGCGTCCTCGACCCGCTCGATGTCGGAGACGTGCAGTGGCGTCCCGTTCAAGGTCGCGCCATGACCGGCGGCGGCGCAGAACAGCTCGTCGTGTACCGGGTCGTAGACCGCGCCGGCTGCGAGCGCTCCCGCGACCTCGGCGGCCACCGATACGCAGAAGAACGGATAGTTGTGGGCGAAGTTGGTGGTCCCGTCGAGCGGGTCAATGATCCAGCGCACCGCGGGCGGGCCGTCGGCGGACGCGCGGGCGGCGGGCGGCGAGGCCCCCGATTCCTCCGCCAGCACCGCGTGCCCGGGGAAGCGGTGGGTGATGGCATCGAGCAACAGCCGCTCCGAGCGACGGTCGTACTCGGTAACCAGATCGATCCTGCCCTTGCGCTCGGGGACGTGCGCGCGTCCGTACCCCTCGCGCAGCACCGCGCCCGCCTCGCGCGCAAGCGAGGCGGCGGCGTCCTGGAGCGCGAGCGCGGGCGGCGCGGCGCTCATCCGGTCCCCCGCGCCGCGCTGTGCACGCAGAAGCGCGAGTACGGGCAATAGCCGCATTTGCGCTGATCGGGATCGGGCGGGAACGAGGCGGCGCGGATGCCGGCGGCCGCCTCGCGGACGCGATCGCGGGCGGCCTCGAGGTGTTTCTCCTCGACCTTCGCCTCGCCGATGAGCCCTGAGTCCACGAAGTGCAGCTGCACGCGCGCGGGGCTGGCCTGCCGGGTCTCGGCATAGGCCAGCGCGTAGAGCCCGAGCTGCTCCTCCTTCAGGCTCTTGAGGGCGCGGTCCTCGGCCTTGTCCTCGTCGGCGATCTCCCCGGTCTTGTAATCCACCAGCACGATCTCGCCGCCGGTCTCGTCCACTCGATCCCAGCGCCCGACGACGACGTCGTTGCCGAGCCGGAACTTGAACTCCATCTCGACCGCGAGCGGCAGACGTCCCGAGGCGGTCTCGCGCGCGACGAAACGACGCAATGCGGCGCGACCCTCCTCCAGCCGGCGCTCCTCGTGCTCGCGCGAGTAGAAGCCCTCGCTCGACCAGGCCTCTTCGAACACGCGCACCACGTCGTCGTCGGTGATCGGGTGGCCGCGCATGCGGTGCTGGTGGAATACGCGGATGGCGTGGTGCATGGCGATGCCGTACATGGCCCGCGGGTCGGTGCCGAGGGGCACCTGGACGACGTGCGCGTAGCGGTATTTGAGCGGGCAGGTGGTCCAGTCGTCGATCTGCCCGTGCGACAGCTCGAGCGGGCGGTCGGGCGGAACGGGCACGATTTCGGCGGGCGGCGGCTCGACGGCGGGGGCGTAGCGGGCGATGGACTCCAGCGCCGACGCGCTCTTGCGCGCCTTGGGCGCGCTCGGCAGATCGAGCGCCTCGACCAGGAACTTGCTGGGCTTCTTCGTGCGCTTGCCGCCGTAGTCCTCCGCGTGGACCAGCACCAGTCGATCGCGCGCCCGGGTCATGGCCACGTAGAAGAGCCGCCGCTCCTCGCGCTCGTGCTCGGCCCGCGGGTCGCCACCCTGGTGCAGCTCGGGCGGGAACGGGAGCGAATCGCCGCGCCGCTGCAGCGGGAACCGCCCCTCGACCAGTTGCACCATGTAGACCACCGGGAACTCGAGGCCCTTGGCGTTGTGGCCGGTGAGAAGCTGGACCGCGTCCTCGTCGAGATCGAGGGCCGCGGCCTGCGGGTCGTCGCCGGCCTCGATGAGCAGATCGAGATGCTCCATGAAGAACGGCACCCGGTCGCTCTTGAGCAGTGGCCCGACGCGGTTGACGATGCCGAACAGGCGGTTGAGGTTCTGCACCTGTTCGGCCGCCTCAGGGCTCTCCTCGCGCGCGAGCCGGGCCAGAAGACCGCTCTCACTCACGAACTCGTAGAGCACCTCCGAGGTGGGCCGCCGCGTCGCACTCGCGGTGAGCCGCGCGTGCAGGTCGGCGAAGCGCCGGATGCTCTCGCGCGAGCGGGGCGCGAGCGGCGAGCCCGTGCCGTTCGCCGCGGCCGCCGCCAGCGACAGCAGGCTCCGGTTTCGGCGCTTCGCCTCGGCCGCGAGCCGCGCCAGGTCGGCGGCGTCCAACTCGAACAGGGGATCCCCGAGCACGCCGAAGGCGGCGACGCCGTCGTCGGGATCGGCCACCGTACGCAGCACGTTGAGGCACAACATCACCTCGGGGCGCCGGTAGAGCCCGCGCTGGTTCGCGCGCTGGTACCGGATGCCGCGCACCTTGAGCGCCGCCGCGACCGGGTCGAGCTGGGCATGGGTGCGCGCCAGCACCGCGTGATCGCGCGCGAGCCGTTTGCCTCCCTCCACCGCGCCGGCGATGTCGCCCGCCACCGCCTCGGCCTCATCGGTCATGCCGGCGAGCGGCCAGTGTTCCACCGCGCCCTCGACCTGCCGGTCGGCGACCAGGCGCTTGTCGAAGCGCTCGGGGTCGCGTGCCTCGAGCCGCTCCGGGTCGTTGAACCGCACCATGCGGTGGGCGAGGTCGAGGATGCGCTGCCCGGAGCGGTAGTTCCGACGCAACAGCACGGTGTCCGCGCCCGGGAAGGCGTCGAGGAATCCGAGCAGGTTCTCGACCTTGGCGCCGCGGAACCGGTAGATGCTCTGGTCGTCGTCGCCCACCACCGTCAGGTTGCGACGCCCGGCGGCGAGCAGCTTCACCAGCTCAAACTGGACGTGGTTGGTGTCCTGGAACTCGTCCACCAGGATCCAGCGGAAGCTCTCCTGGACCTCGCGCCTCAAGTGCGGCCGCTCGCGCAGCAGGCGCAACGCGAGGCCGATCTGCGACCCGAAGTCGACCCGTCCGCTGGCCAGCAGCAACTTCTGGTAGGCGGCATAGGCGCCCGCCTTCTCGAGCTCGGCCTCGGCCCGGTCCCGCAGCGCCGGGTCGTCACCCGCATCGGCGGCGAGCCGGCCGGCGAAGTCGTGATACCGCTCGGGAGAGACGTCCTCGTCGCGCGCGCGATCGAACACCGAGAGCAGGGCGTCGAGATGCTCGTCGGGCCGTCCGAGCGGCAGGTAACGCTTCAGGCCGAGCTCGAAGATGCGCTCGCGCAGGAACACCAGCATGTCGGCGCGGGTGCCCACCTTGAGCTGCGAGGTGATGCCCAGCTCGACCGCGTGCTCGCGCACCAGCCGGTCGCAGAACGCGTGGAACGTGGCGATGGTGGCGCCCACCATCCCGTAAGGCACTAGCACGTCCACGCGCGACTCCATCTCGGTCGCGGCCTTGTCGGTGAAGGTGAGGGCGAGGATCTCCTCGGGTCGCGCGCGCTTGGTGGCAATGAGCCACGCGATGCGCCGCGTGATGACCGCCGTCTTGCCGGTGCCCGCGCCGGCGACGATGAGCAGCGGACCCTCGCCGTGGGTGACCGCGGCGAGCTGCTCATCGTTGAGCCCGGCGAGGATCTCGCCGGAGGTCGCACGGGTCTTGGAACCCGACGCGGGGGGACCTGTCGCAGGCGCGCCGGCCGCCGCGCCTGCCGCCCGACTCATCCCGCCCCCCGCTCGTGGGTGGTCGACCGCGGCCCCGTCGCATCCACCCGCGGGGAGAACGGGGCGTCGTTGAGGCGCCGTGCGCCCCTTTCTTCCACCGCGACCAGGTCCTCGAGGCGCACCCCGAAGCGGCCCGGCAGGTAGATGCCGGGCTCGACGCTGTGCACCATGCCCACCGCGAGGGGTGTGTCGTTCCCGGACACAAGATATGGGGGCTCGTGGATCTCGAGCCCCACGCCGTGCCCGGTGCGGTGGACGAAACTGGGTCCGTAACCCGCCTGCTCGATGATCCTGCGGGCCGCCGCGTCCACCGAGGCGGCAGGGACTCCCGAATGCACCGCGTCGATACCGGCCGCGCGCGCCGCGTTGACCACCTGGTAGACGCGCTCGAACTCGGACGGAGGGGACCCAAGCCAGAAGGTGCGCGTGATGTCGGAGCCGTAGCCTTCGTGGAAGGCGCCCAGGTCCAGCAGAACCGGCTCTCCCTCGGCGAGCGGCCGGTCCGATGTCATGTGATGTGGGAACGCCGTGTTCGGGCCCGCCGCGACGATGGCCCAAGCGTCGTGGTCGCCGAGCGTCTCGAAGCGCTCGAGGATGAAGCGCGCGACCTCGCGCTCGCTCACCCCCGGGCGGAGGATGGCGGCCGTCTCAGCCATGACCCGGTCGGCATGCAGCCCAGCGGTCTGCAGTTTGCCCAACTCGTCCGCGTCCTTGCTCGCTCGCAGGGGGGACAGCACCGGCGCCGCCGGGCGGCTCGGGGCGCGACCCGCCAGCGCCAGCAGCGGACCGGTCCGGAAGCCTTCACCCAGCAGGAGTGCCGGGCCGCGGTCGAGATGGATGCGACCAGCGAGCCGGGCCAGCGGATCCTCGTGCTCGTCCCAGATCTCGAGCTCCAGCCACGGGCATTCGGTGCCCAGGGCCTCGGCTTCGAGGCGCGGGACCAGACACCAGGGCTCTCCGGTGCGCGGAAGTGCAAACAGGAGCAGGCGCTCGGTCGCGCGCGCGCGACCACCGGTCAGCCAGCGAAAGTCGGCCGAGGCGGGGATGAGCAGCCAATCGGCGGCCGATCGGTCGACCGCTTCGCGCACGCGCGCGAGCCGTTCTTCGGGACGCCGGACGCTCATGAACGGCACGCTAGCACGCGACCTAAGGACCGGACAACGCCGAGGCGATCGGTCCCGAGCGGACGCCGGACGAGGATGGCTGCCGCCGTGCGGCGGTGTCACGGGTGCGCACGGAGTCCGCCCGGTCTCGGTTGCTCGTCTGGGGGCCGGTCACTAAACTGCCGCCCCTATGCGCACCAGCCCGAAGACCGGTCGACTCCCTGTCGTGCCTCTGGGTGTCGCCGCGATCCTCGTGATTCTGGCCGCCGGGTGCGGGACGCCGGTACCTCCTCGCACCACGCTGACCTGGCTGGTCGGGCAGGCCGAGCCCCCGTTCGACCCGGCCGGGCCGGCCGATCCGGTGCGATGCGCGCTCGAGCGCCTGCTCGGCGAAGGACTGGTCGCCGAGGACAGCAGCGGACGGATCGTGCAGGCCGGCGCGCGCCGCTGGGAGGTCACGCCCAATGGGTTGGCCTACACGTTCCAACTGAGACCCGGTCTGCGATTCGCGGACGGTCGGGAGTGCACGAGCGCCGATTTCCGGCGGGCGATCGAGGCGGGGCTCAACCGTGTGGATCACTCCACCTACGCATGGATGCTGTCGCCGATCATCGGGGTCGACGGTGTGCGGGCCGGCCGGCCGCTGCCCCCGCTCGGGATCGCGACCCCCGACGATCACACGTTGGTGCTGCGGCTCACGCGTTCGGATCCCACGCTCCTGCACAAGCTCGCGCTCCCGGGCGCATCGGCGCCGTGGGCGCGTGGGGCGGAACACGGCGGTTGGGGTGGGGGCACCGGGCGTTTTCGAGTGGTCGCTCGCGAGCCCGGTCGGCGGCTCGTGCTCGCCCGGCGAGCCGATGCCGGGGGCCCGGACACGGTGCGCGTGGAGTTCTCGACCTCTGTGGGGAAGGGGCGGGCGCTGCTCCGGCTGGGAGGCGCCGATCTGCTCTGGCCGGTGCCGCCCGGCATGCTCACGCAGCCGCTCCCGGCCGGATACCGGTCTGTGATCCACGCGGCGCGCCCCGCCCGGCGACTGTGGCTCATCATGCGCCACGATCTGCCTCCGACGGTGAGAATCGAGGCCCGCCGGGCGCTTTCCCACGGGCTCAATCGCCCTGCGGTCGTGTCGTTGCTGGGCATCCGCGCCGGCGGGTCGGAATCATGGTTGCCGGGCGGCGATGCGATCGACCTGCCGCGCCGCGATGCAAGCGCCGTGCGCGAATGGCTCGAGCGCGGACGCCTGGGGCGCTCCATGCACGTGGTCATGGCGTACGCGGCCGATGGGGTGGGGGCCGAGATCGCGCGTGGGATGCAGACCGAGTGGGCGGGAGTCGCCGTCGATGTCGAGTTGAGGCCCCTGCGACGGGCGTCCATGAGCGCCGAGGCGCTCCGCCGGGGCGGCGCCCAGCTCCTACTGATGGAGACCCAGCCCACCTCCGAGGATCCGGTCGCCGAACTGGCCGCGCTGGTGCAGCCGCGCAACGCGCCTCCCGTCGGCACCTTTCGCACCGGATGGTCCACGCGTGAATTCGATCGCTGGATCGGGCCCCAGCCTCCCGAGACTCCGCTCGACCTGGAGGTGGTCCAACGGCGATTGGGGGAGGAGCTTATCGCGATTCCGCTGGCCCGGCTGCCGTGGGTGTGGGTGGTTCGGGAGGAGGGATTCCCGATCGGCAGCCACCCGCGGTTCGGGCCGGATCTCGGGCCGCACGCCCCGGGGATACCGCTCCCCCATCAATCCCGTTGACCCGAGCGCCCTTACTCCCGTATCGTTGGACCCTCACAATGGTTCCGGGCCCGACCTCATCAGCCAAGACCCAAGCCGAATGCCCGACAAGTCGCTCGCGCCCGCCTCCCCTGAACTGCGCCGGCCTGACTCCGACCTGCTTCCGCGTGACACGCACCCTCTTGGAGCCCCGCGCATGAGAGCCCGCCTTCAACCGGTCGTGTTCACGTCGTTCTTGCTCTTAGCCGCCTCCTCCGCTTTCGCCGCACCTGCCAGTCTCGAGCGCGAGTTCCGATACGACGCGGGACGATTCTCGGTCGTCCAGAAGGATGGCGAGACGCAGGTCGAGATGACGGGCGCCGCGCGCGAGTTCACGCCCGGGCACCCGGACCTGCCATTAGTTAGCGAGATGATCGAGCTGCCGGCCGGGATGCGCGTCGTGGGGGTCGAGGTCGTCTCGCTCTCCACCGCCCTGCTGAGCCCAACCGCGCGGGTGCCGACCGCGGTCAAGGCGAAACCCGGCCTCGGGCCGGTCGATCGGACCGATCCCGATCCTGCGTTCTACCGCCGGACCGGATTCGCGCCGCCTTCGGCGCAGGCGGAACTGGGCTTCCAGGGTTGGATGCGCGGGCGGCACCTCGCCTCGCTGCGTGTGAACCCGGTGCGCTGGGACCCGGCTTCGGGCCGACTCGAGCGGATCGAGCGGATGACCGTGCGACTCCAACTCGAGCCATTCGTGGACAGGGATGTCGTCCCCCGCGAGCGGATCGTTCCGGAATGGGAGCTGGAACGCCCTTCGCTCGCGGCGCGACCGGCGGCGGTCCCCGCCTCGCAACGACCCGCGCAGCCATTCAAGCCTACGCAGGTCCCATCGGTGCTGGGCAGTCCGGTCGCCTACGTCATCATCACCTCGGACCCGCTGGTCGCCGAATTCCAGCGGCTCGCGGACTGGAAGACCCAGAGCGGCGTGCCGGCGGTGGTGCGTACGCTCAGCTTCGTGCGTCAGGAGTACCCCTTCGGCACCGACGACGCGGACCGCGTCCGGCAGTTCATCCGGGACGCCTATGGACGGTGGGGCACGAAGTGGGTGCTGCTCGGCGGCGACACCGACGTCATCCCGCACCGGAACATCTTCTCCACCTTCTTCTATGCTGATGGCGAGAACATTCCCTGCGACATGTACTTCTCGTGCCTCGACGGGAACTGGAACGCGGACGGGGACAGCACGTACGGCGAGGGTTATGTCAACGGCAACGCGCCCGGCGACGGGTCCGACGTGCTGCCCGAAGTCTATGTCGGCCGGGCGCCGGTCGTCAGCGTCGCCGACGTGCAACGGTTCGTGAACAAGAACTTCCAGTACACGCGCACCCCGCTCGGTGACTACGAGCACCAGCTGATGTTCTTCGCCGAGGTGCTGTTCCCCCAGGACTGGCAGCCGGGCCAGGCGACGTCGCTCGACGGCGCCCAGCTGGTGGAGGAGGTGCTCCCCTCGCTCAACCTGAACCCGGACCTCCGCTATCTCCGGCTCTACCAGAACTATCTCGACCCGCGCTGGGCGCCGGGCTCGTTGCAGGAGACCGCGGCGACCGTGCTCGACTCGCTCGACGCCGGGTACAACATGGCGATCCACGTCGGTCACGGTTACCGCAACGTGATGTCGGTCGGGGACAAAGCTCTCGAGAACGCCAACGTGCTGGCGCTCACCAACGGCGACCGTCTCACCAACATCTATGCGACCAACTGCACGTCGAACGCCATCGATTTCCCGTGCATCGGCGAGGCGTTCCTCAACGCCCCCAACGGCGGCGCGGTGACCAACGTCGGCTCCACGCGCGTCGACTTCCCGCACCGCGGCCGGGACTTCCAGAAGGAGTATTTCCGCGTGATGTTCGAAGACAGCATCACGGCGGTGGGCGAGGCCCAGGCGAGGCAGAAGCTCCCCTGGGCGTCCACCTCGGTAAGCGACAACATGGACCGCTGGACCACGACAACACTGCTGATGCTGGGCGACCCGGAACTGCACCAGTGGACCGGAACGCCGCGCACGCTGGCCGTGGTGCATCCGCCGAGCTACTCGCTCAGCGACACCAGCATGCTGGTCAACGTCAAGACGGGAGGATCCCCGCTCGCGGGGGCAAAGGTGACGCTTTACAAGCCCGGCGACGACTACCGGAGCGCCACCACCGATGGCGCGGGCAACGCGCTCGTGGAGTTCCGGCCCGGCGCCACCGGAACGTTCTACCTGACCGTGACCGGGTTCGACTGCCGGCCGCGGCAGGACACGCTCTCGGTCGGCCCGGCGGCGGCCGCCGCGCTGGCCGACCTGGCGCCGGTCATCGACGACGACGCGATCGCCGGCACCTCGGGCAACGCGAACGCCCTGTTGGACGCCGGGGAGGTCGTGGATCTCCACGTCCCGATCATCAACCGGGGTGGCTCGACCGCCACCGCGGTGAACGGTGTGCTCTCGACGACCGACGGCCTGGTCACGATCCTCGATGTCGATGTCAGCTACGGGACCATCGCCCCATCCGCTTCATCGAACGGGACCGGCGCGTTCCGCCTCAGCATCCCTTATTCCTGCCCAGACCAGCGCGAGATCCCGCTGAGGATCGACGTGGTCGACAACGCGGGCCGTCACTACGTCCAGCGGCTCGCGCTCACGGTCCACTCACCCGAACCTCGACACTTCGCCCATACCCTCACGGATCTCCCCGGGGACCAGGATGGCGTTCCGGAGGTCGGTGAGACCGTCACGATGCTGGTCAAGCTCCGGAATCTCGGCACCGGGCCGGCGACCGGGGTGACGGCGGTGCTGCGCAACTACGACGCGCTGGCCACCGTGACCGACAGCACGGCGGGCTTCGGCAACCTCACGCCCGGGCAGGAAACGCAGGGCGACGCGCTGGTCTACACGGTGGGAAGCACGTCGGCGAAGCTCGAACTGCGGATTTTGAACGCTTACGGACTGCTCTCCACTCAGATCATCGACCTCTTGCGGCCGGCCGCTCCGACCGACCTTGCGGCGATGGGAAGCCAGAGCTCGATCTCGCTCACCTGGGCACGAAACACCGCCTCGGATCTCGCCGGCTACAACATCTACCGGAGCCTCACGCTCGCGGGCACTTACGCGAAGATCAACACGGTGCCGACCGACCGGAGCTCGTACTACCGGGACGAGGGCCTCGCCCCGCTCACCCGCTACTACTACAAGGTGGCCGCGGTGGACAGCTCGGGCAACGAGTCGGTCCTGTCGGGGATCACCGATACCAGCACCAATCCGCCGTACCACGAGCTTTTCCCCAGTGAGATGCGTCGCGCGACCCCGGCCCCGGTGGCGCTCGACTACGTCTACCAGCACTCGATGATGGACATCTTCGCCGGGGCGGACGTGCTGTGGGCCTGGCACGCCGACGGCACCGCTCCGATCGACGCCGACGGCACCGCGGTGAGCCACGGCGATTTCACCACCCGGGGCAGTTACTACGCGGCTGGACCCTCCCTCGCCACGCTGGACGGCAGCACCTGGAGCATTATCGGGGGCTCGTGGCGAACGGGCGCTACCCCGCCGGAGTCGCTGGCGATCTATGTCTTCGACGTGCAGGGCAACCTGCGGCCGGGCTGGCCGTTCGCCGCCGCCAGCGGGATCTTCTCGGGCATCGCGGTCGGGGATCTGAACAACGACGGCTCGCGGGAACTCGTTTTCGGGTCGACCGGCACCAAGTTCTACGTGCTGCGCGCCAACGGCACCGAGTGGATTGACGGCGATGCCGATCCCACGACCCAGGGCGTCTTTAAGAATCTGGGGGCCTGCTGCCATTACGGCACCCCGGCGCTGGCGGATCTCGACAACAACGGTCAGCTCGACATCGTCTTCGCCGGGTTCGATGGCAAGCTGCACGCCTGGCGTCCCGACGGCTCGAACCTGCCGGGCTTCCCGGTCACCCTCACGAGCTCCATGACCGGCTCGGTGGCGATCGGATACCTGGATGGCGCAAACGACACCCAGCTCGATATCGTCATCGCAGCGCCGAATGACTCGCTCTACGTGATCAAGGCCGACGGCGGGCGCCGTACGGGATTCCCGATCGGTGTTCGCCTCGGAGGCACGACCAAGCAGCCCTCGCCCGCGCTCGCCGACATGAATATGGATAGCTTCGTGGATGTCGTCGCCGCCGGGACGGATGGCAAGATCCACGTCTATGACCGGAATGGTGTGCCCAATCCGAGCTTCACAAACTCCCGCTACAGCACGCTCACCGACTTCGCTTCGGAGAGCAGCCCGGTGGTGGCGGATATCAACGGCGACGGTCTGCCGGACGTCGTGATGGGCGATGAGAACGGTGTGCTCAACGGAATATCAGGGACGGGACAGCTGCTTCCCGGCTTCCCGATTCAGCTCGGTGGCGAGGTGCGTGGCGCGGCCGCGCTCTGCGACTGCGACGGGGATGGCCTGAGCGAGATCGTGGTCTCGTCGTGGGACAAGAAGACCTACATGTGGGACTACGACTTCTCGTTCTCTCCCGCGGGCACTCCGCCGTGGCCGCAGTTCCATCACGATGCGCGGCGCACCGGCCTCGCCACGAGTTCGGTCTTCCTCGATGCGCCCCCTCCGGCAATCCCGGGCCGGGTCGTCGCGGTCGAGCTGTCGCGTCCCGAACCCAACCCGGCGCGGGCGACCACCCGCATCCATTGGACGGTGCCCGCCTCGCAGGCAGGGGCCGATCTCGATCTCTCGGTCTACGACCTGGCGGGACGGCGTCTCGCTACGCTGGCGTCTGGCCGCGCCCGGGAGGGCCGATTCGCGCTGGACTGGGACCTCCGCGCGGAGGAAGGCGGACGGGTCGGGAGCGGGATCTACTTCCTGCGCTTCCGCCTCGGGGCCACGACGACATCACGGAAGCTGGTCGTGATGCCGTAGTTCGAGGCGTCGCGCCGCCGGTGGGCCTACGTTGAGCCACGGGGGGCATTCTTGACCCTCCCCGAGGGTCGCCCGTAGTGTCGCCGCTCGTTCGAAACCCAGTCGCATCGGACCGAGGCCCCATTCCCGATGAGCGTTCGCGTCCGTTTTGCCCCGAGTCCGACAGGTCATCTCCACGTCGGTGGCGCCCGCACCGCCCTCTATAACTATCTGCACGCCCGGCGAGTCGGCGGGGTCTTCATCCTGCGGATCGAGGACACCGACGCCGAACGCTCGTCGCCCGAGTCGCTCGCGGGCATCCTCGACAGCATGCGGTGGCTCGGCCTCGGCTGGGACGAGGGACCCGAGGTCGGCGGAGCCCATGGGCCCTACTTCCAGTCGCAGCGCCGCGAGTCCTACCACGCGCACGCCGGCACGCTCATCGCCTCCGGCCGCGCCTACCCGTGCTACTGCACACCGGCCGAGCTCGAAGCGCGGCGTGGCGCCCAGATCGCCCGCGGCGAGCCGCCGCGCTACGACGGACGATGCCGCGGCCTCGACGCCGCGGGGCGCGCCCGGCTCGAAGGGGAGGGCAGGGTCTCGGCGCTCCGTTTCGCGCTGCCAAGTCCCGGGGAAACTGCGTGGGAGGACGTGACCCGCGGACGGGTCGCGTTCCGCAATGAGGTGCTCGACGACTTCGTCCTCATCCGTTCGGACGGGCTGCCCACCTACAATTACGCCTGCGTCGTCGACGACCACCTGATGGAGATCAGCGACGTCATCCGTGGGGACGATCACATCTCGAACACCCCCCGGCAGCTGCTGCTGTTCCAGGCGCTGGACTGGGAGCCGCCGCGATTCGCCCACGTCCCGATGATCCTCGGGGAGGACGGCTCACGGCTCTCGAAGCGGCATGGCGCGACGTCGGTGGCCGCCTATCGCGACCTCGGCTACCTGCCTGAGGCGCTGATCAACTTCCTCGCGCTGCTTGGGTGGTCCTTCGACGGCCAGCGCGAGATGTTCACGCTCGCGGATCTGGAGCAGGCGTTCCGGCTCGAGCGTGTCGGCTCGAACCCGGCGATCTTCAACCTCGAGAAGCTGGAGTGGATGAACGGCCAGCACATGAGGCTGCTGCCCGAAGCGGAGCGCGTCCGACGCGTCGCGGCCTTTCTGGCGACCCGGGGCTACGACCTCGCCGCGCGGCCGCCGGAATGGGGTGCGGCACTGGTACGGGCGATCGGCGACCGGTTGAAGACGCTGGCCGACGCCGAGCGCTATGGCGTGTTCGCGCTGCGTGAGGCGCTCGAGGTGGATCCGGAGGCCTGGGCCGGTTTGCGCGAGAAGCCCGAGGTCGGCCCGCGCCTCGCCGAGCTGGGGCGGCGGCTGGCCGCCGATTCCGAGTTCAGCCTCGCCAGTCTCGAGCGGGAGACGAGGCAGCTGGCCCAGGAGCTGGGGATCAAACCCGGAGAGCTGATGGGGGCGACGCGCGTCGCCCTCACCGGACGCACGGTGGCGCCCGGCCTGTTCGAGGTCATGGCGCTGCTCGGTCGCGAGCGGACCGTGGCGCGCCTTCGCGCCGGCGCGCAGCGGTGGGCCGAGGAGTCCCCTCACGCGCGGGTGTGAGCGTCCGTGAGCGCGGCGGACGACACGCGCTCGGCTTGCCGGGGCATGGAGCGTTTGCTAGATTGCCGCGCCACATCGCTGCCCGGTGGTGTAACGGTAGCACGACTGGCTCTGG
>CAYONG010000076.1:0-6683 GCA_964405235.1 uncultured bacterium
GAGCACCAGCACGTACGACGTGATCGCCAGGAAGAAGTTGGTGCGGCGCAGGCTCCCGGTCACCCGCTGCACCAGCAGGCCGTGGACCAGCGCGATGTTCGACAGCCAGGGGATGAGCGAGCCGTTCTCGACCGGGTCCCATCCCCAGTAGCCGCCCCAGCCCAGCACCTTGTAGGCCCACACGCCCCCCATGATGAAGCCGGTGGCGAGGATGCCGAGCGAGAACACCGACCACGGCATCACGACCTTGACCCAGCCGTCGTAGTCGCGCCGCACCAGCGCCGCCATCGCGATTGCGAACGGCACCACCAGCGAGGAGAACCCGGTGAACAGGACCGGCGGATGGATGGTCATCCACGGATCCTGAAGCAGAGGATTCAAGCCCTGCCCGTCCAGCGGGATGCGGCCGTCCGGGAAGGTGAGGAACGGACCCCGCATCACCGTGACCAGCCCGAGCATGATGAGCGGCAGGTTGAGGAAGAACATCGCCGGGATGGTCAGGGCATGCTTGAGCCGCATGAGGACGAGGCCGAGCGTGCAGGTAATGAGCGCCCAGAGGACGAAGGTGCCCTCCTGGCCGCCCCAGAACGCCGCGTAGATGAAGCGGGCCGGCATGGCGCGCGACGAATACGACGCCACGTACTGGTACTGGTACTGGTGCGTGAACAGGATGTACCAGAGGAAGGCGGTGGCCCCGAGCAGGGCAACCCACTGGAGGCGATACGCCGCGCGCGCCGGACGGAGCGCGCCCTCCCGCCCGCCCATCGCGGCCAGGAACGACAATCCGGCGGCCAGAGACGCGAGAAAGGCGATCCAGCAGACGATCTGCCCGATGCTCATGAGGGCTTGCCGGCGTTCTCGCCCTCGGCCTGGTATTTGGAGGGGCACTTCACGAGCAACTGCTCGGCCGCGAAGGTACCGTCGTGGTAACGCCCGATCGCGACGATCGAGGTGGCCTGGTCGAAGTTGCCCGGGATCACCCCGCGGTATTCGATCGGCAGGACCTCGCCGCGATCATCCTTGAGGCGGAAGGTCAGATACTGTTCCTCCTGCTTCATCACGTATTCCTTGTCGGCCAGCACGCCGTTCACCTGCACCAGCCCCGAAGAGCGGCGGGCCTCGGCAAACGAGATGTAGGGGGTGACCGTCTTCTTGAAACTGCTCACGCCGATCACCACCGCGATCGCCACCAGCCCGAGGGCCAGGATCACTTTGAGGTTCATCGCTTCTCCAGCTCCTTCACGCGGCGCTCGACCTTCATGAGATAGACCCAGAGCATCACCCAGCCCAACAGGGCGACCCCCATCACCACCATGTTACCGCTCATAGCATACCTCCCCGCGGGTCTCCCCGCGCCTTAGATTTCTTCGAGCCGGTGCTCCAGCCGTGCCACGCGCACGCGCAGCGACTGCACCCAGAAGAACACGCCACTGAAGCCCAGCAGCATGGCGTAGAAGGCGATACGGATGCGCGGGTCCATGTCGATCTTCCCCTGGGGATTGATGATCGGGTCCGGGTGCAGCGTGAAGTAGATGCGGGGCACCACGAACATCAGGAACGGAACGCTCACGAACGCCACGGCCGAATAGATCGCCGCGAGTCGTGCCCGTCGCTCGGGCTGCTCGATCGCACTGCGCAGCGCGAGATAGGCAGCGTACACCAGAAGCAGAAAGAAGATGGAGGTCTCCCGGGGATCCCAGTTCCAGTAGGAGCCCCACATCGCCTTGGCCCACAGCGATCCGCTCACCGTGGCCAGCACGCAGAACAGCAGACCGATCTCGGCCGCGGCGGCGGCCTGATGGTCATGCTCCATGCGACGTCGGCGCAGATAGAGCACGCTGTGGGTCATCGACCAGCCGAGCGCCAGCACGGTCACCCATGCCGCCGGGATGTGGAAGTAGAGCACGCGGGTGGTATCCCCGAGCACCGGGACCAACGGCGCCCAGAGGAACGATGCCAGGATCCAGCCTGCCATCCACGCGAACAGCACGACGCGCGCGATCACGCGCGCACTCCGACACGACTCATCAGTCCTCCCACAGATGGTCGTACAGTAGCACGCTGACCGCCAGCAGTGCCGCGGCGTAGGCGGCGAGCATGCGCGCTTCGTCGCCCACCGGGCCACCGGCCCACTGGGCCCGCATCCCGCTCACCGACGCCGCCAGCACCGGCAGCAGGAGCGGCAACGCGACGCCCGCGAACAGGGCCCCGCGCCCGCGGGTCTGCGAGATCACCGCGCCGACCAGGGTCGCGGCGCAGGCGAGCGCGAGGCTCCCCAGCCCGAGCAGCCCCAGGAACGCCCCCCACCGCGGCGGGGGCGCCCCCATGAGCATCAGGTAGAGCGGAACCGTCACCACCTCGATGACCGCCAGGAACACGATGTTGAACAGCAGCTTGCCGAGCGCGATCGCGGTCGGCGAAGCCACGAGGCGCAGAAGCGTCAACGTGTGCCCCTCGACCTCGCGCACGAACGCGTGGCTCAGGGACGCGAGCGCCGCGAACAGAAGCACCACCCACAGCAGGGCGGACAGCAGATCCGTGCGGTCGGACAATCGCCCCACCGCGAAGCTGACGCTGGTGAGCGTGGTGATGGCGAACAGCAGTGCGGCGTTGAGCCCGTAGCGGGTGCGCCACTCGCTGCGACACTCCTTACGCAGGATGGCCCAGACCGCGGCCCCGGAGCTCGATCCGTTGCTCGGCAAGTCTCCACTCCCTTTCTTCGTTGGTGGCGATCAGGACCAGACCCGCCCTCCGCTCCCGTTCGACCAGCCCGGCGAGCATCGCGCGGCCCTCGTCGTCCATGTGGCTACCCGGCTCGTCCAGGAGCAGCACCGGCGGCTGGTGGAGCACGGCGAAGGCGAGTCGCAGACGCTGCTTCATGCCCGAGGAGAGCGCCGACACGCGATCGTCCGCGCGCGACGAGAGCCCCACGCGCGCCAGGGCCGCGGCGGCGGCGGCCGCCGGCGCCCCCATCCCGCGCGTCTCGGCGACGAACGTCAGGTTCTCCGCGACGCTCAGCTCGTCGTAGAACGCCAGCTCGGGAGCCGCGAAGCCCACCCAGCGCCGGCGCTCGGCCGGGGCGATCGCGCGCCCCCCCACCGTCAGCGTGCTCGCCCCGCGGGTCGCGCGCAGCAGCCCCGCCAAAATCCGGAGCAGCGTGCTCTTCCCCGACCCATTGGGTCCGGTCACCGCCGCCACCCCCGGTGCCTGCAACACAAAGCTGAGCGGTTCGAGCGCAGTGCGCCGGCCGTAGCGGTGGGTAAGGTCCCGCGTCTCGAGCGCCACCGCCGTTGTCGCCATCGGCCTTTCCAGCGCGGCGCTCATTCGCCTTCCGCGCGAAGGGCGCGGGGCGGGCTGCCCGCAGGGTGGCCGGCGGCGACGGCGGGGCCGGCGGGGTCTGGGGCGGCGGGGGTCGCGTGCCCGTCACCGGCCGGTCCGGCCGGGAGCGCTTCGATCAGCCGGTGGAGCTCGGGAAGGATCCGCCCGCGCGCCTCGGCCCGGTTCCCTCTCAGCAGCACGCCCGCGGCGTGGATGTGCCCCCCACCCCCCAGCCGCGAGCACACCTGGTCGATTGCGACCCGCCCGGTCGAGCGCAGGCTCACCTTGACCTTGCCCGGCTCGACCTCGCTGAACAGCGCCACCGCCTCGACACCGGCGATGGTGCGCGGCAGGTCCACCAACCCGTCGGTGTCGGCGCCGGCGAGGCCGTGCCGCTGGAACTGCTCCGGCGCCGCCTCGAGCACGACCAGCCGTCCGCCGGCCAGCAGCTCGAGCGCGCTCAGCACCTCGCCGAAGAAGCGCAGCCGCTCGGCCGATGCGTGGGAGTGGACCTGGCTGTGCAGGCGCTGCGGATCCAGTCCGTGGGTGAGCAGGTCGGCGGCCATGCGGTGGGCATGCGGGTCGGTGTTCGAGTAGCGGAACGACCCGGTATCGGTCATGAGCGCCACGTAGAGCGCCTCGGCGATCGCCGGCGTGATCGCCAGACCGCCCTCGCGGATCAGGTCGTAGATGATCTCGCCGGTGGCGCAGGCCCCGGGCTCGATCACGTTGACCTGGCCGAACCCGTGCGCATGCGAGACGTGGTGGTCCACGACCGCGACCGGGATCGTGTGCCGGTCGAGCAGCGGGGCCAGCCGGCCGATGCGCTGGCGGTTGCTGGTGTCGAGCACGATCACCGCGTCCGACTCGGTGAAGCGGCGCTCGGCGATCTCGGCCTCGAACGACTCGAACGGCACGTGTCGGGCGAAGAACGCGAACGCGGGAGGAAGCACCGAATCGTTCACGATGCGCGTGGTCCTGCCGCTCGCGCCGAGCCAGAGCGCCATCGCCACCTCGCTCCCGAGCCCGTCCCCGTCGGGGTTGATGTGGGTGGTGAGGAGGAAACGCCGGTGGCGCGATACGAACTCATGGAACGCCGCACGGTCGGGAGTGCCCGGCGTCACGCCGCGCCTCCGTGCGTCATCGCCGCGCCCGGTCCGACTGGAGGAGGGCCGGCCAGAGGCGGGCCGGCCGGCGCCTCGCTCGCGGCCAGGCGAAGCCCCGCCACTTCGGTCAGGAACCAGCGGTGGAATCGTAGGTCACTGGTGAGTTCGGGGTGGAAGCAGAGTCCCACGACCCGGCCCGCGCGCACGCCCACCGGTTCGCCGCTCGCCTCGCGGCCCATGCGCGCCACCACCTCGACGCCCTCCCCCACCCGCACGATGCGCGGAGCGCGGATGAACACACCGTGGAACGCGCCCCCCACCACGGGCGCGGCCAGATCGGCCTCGAACGAATCGATCTGCCGCCCGTAGGCGTTGCGCTCGACCGCGACGTTCAGCACCGCGAGCGGAGGCGCCGGAAGACCGGCGCTGCCGCTCCCGAGCAGGATGAGGCCCGCGCAGGTGCCCAGCACCGGCCGCTCGCGCACGAACGCCTCTAGCGGGGAGCGCAGCCCGGTCGCCTCCAGCAGGCGCAGCATGGTGGTGGACTCGCCGCCGGGCAGCACGATCGCATCGAGGCCCTCGAGATCGCGCGGCAACGTCACGCGGCGGACCTCCACCCCGAGCGATTCGAGCGACGCTCGGTGACAGGCGAAGTCGCCCTGCAAACTCAGCACGCCGACCCTGGGCGGCGCGGGAGGAGCGGACTGCGCAGTCAATGCGCTCACCACCCCCGCTTCGCCAACAGATGCTCCTCGGGGATGCTCTCCATCGAGACCCCGCGCATCGGCCGGGGCAGCCCTTCGCTGACCTCGGCGAGGATCTCGGGCCGGTTGTAGTTGGCGACCGCCTTGACCACCGCCTGCGCCACCTGGAGCTGCTGCTCGCGCGCCTTCTTGGGCTCCTCGTCGAGCCCGACCTCGAAGATCCCCGAGCCGACGAATACCGCCTCGGCGCCGAGTAGCATCATGAGCGCAGCGTCGGCGGGTGTGGCACAGCCGCCGGCGGCGAAGTTCGGCACCGGCAGCTTGCCGGTGCGGGCGATCTGCCGCACCAGCTCGAACGGCGCGCCCAGCGCCTTGGCCTCGGCCATCAGCTCGTCCTCGCGCAGGCTGGCCAGCTTCTTCAACCCCTTCTGGACGGCGCGCATGTGCCGGACCGCTTCGACCACGTTCCCGGTGCCCGCCTCGCCCTTGGTGCGGATCATCGCCGCGCCCTCGCCGATCCGGCGCAGGGCTTCGCCCAGATCGCGGCAGCCGCAGACGAACGGCACCTTGTAGTCCTGCTTCCAGATGTGGTGCTCCTCGTCGGCCGGGGTGAGCACCTCGCTCTCGTCGATGAAGTCCACCCCCAGCGCCTCGAGGATCTGCGCCTCGGCGATGTGCCCGATGCGGCACTTGGCCATGACCGGGATCGAGACCGCCGCCTCGATCTCCTTGATGAGGCGCGGATCGGACATGCGCGCGACCCCACCTTCGCGCCGGATGCGCGCGGGCGTGCGCTCTAGGGCCATCACCGCCGCCGCGCCGGCTTCCTCGGCGATCCGTGCCTGGTCGGCCGTCATCACGTCCATGATGACGCCACCCTTCAACATCTCGGCCAGCCCGACCTTGAGGCGGAACTGCTCCTGATTGCTCATCGGGGACCTCCTCTGCGCGCGCTCACGCGCCCGCTCCTGCCACCCGCACCGCGGCGCGGGGCATCTGTCCGTCCAGCGCCCGCAGGCGCTCGACCACCGCCGCGGTGGTCGTGATGATGCGGTCGATATCGGTGTCGTCGTTCCCTTCGCCCAGCGAAAACCGCACGCTCGCGTGGGCGTCCTCGGGGCGGAGCCCCAGGGCCATCAGGACGTGCGAAGGACCCGGCGAGGCGGCGCTGCACGCCGAGCCGGTCGAGACCGTGATGCCGGCCAGGTCCAGCTCGTGCAGGACCGCCTCGCCATCCACGCCCTCGAACCGCACGTTGACCAGGCCCGCGAGGCGCAGCGCGCGGTCGCCGTTAAGGTGCGCCCCCGGCACCCGCACGAGCAGCCCGTCCAGCAGGTGATCCCCAAGCGCCGCGATCCGGCGCGGGGCCTGCGTTTCCAGCGTGCGCGCCGCGCGCTCGGCCGCGACACCCAGACCCACGATCGCGGGCAGGTTCTCGGTGCCCGCGCGGCGCGAGCGCTCCTGGTGCCCGCCGTGGATCTGGGAGGCGAGCCGCACCCGGCGGCGGACGTAGAGCGCCGCCGCGCCCGGCGGCCCATGAAACTTGTGACCGGCG
>CAYONG010000077.1:0-8824 GCA_964405235.1 uncultured bacterium
GTCTACGCGCTGCTGGTGGACGAGCGCCCCGAAGAGGTGACCGACTTCCGCCGCAACACACCCGCCGAGGTGATCGCCGCCTCGAGCGACATGAGCGTGGCCGAGCACATCGAGACCGCCGAGCGGGCGATGGAGATCGTCGCCGCGCAGGTACTCGAGGGCAAGGACGTGGTGCTGCTCCTCGACTCGATCACCCGCCTCGCGCGCGCCTACAATACCGGCGCCGAGGGCAGCGGACGCACGATGTCGGGCGGGCTCGACGCGACCGCCATGCAGTCGCCGCGCATGATCTTTGGGGCCGCCCGCAAGATCGAGGACGGCGGGTCGTTGACCATCATCGGGACCGCGCTGGTCGACACCGGCTCGCGGATGGACCAGGTGATCTTCGAGGAGTTCAAAGGCACCGGGAACAGCGAGATCTTCCTCTCGCGTGAGCTGGCCGAGAAGCGCATCTACCCGGCGATCGACATCGCCAAGAGCGGCACGCGCAAGGAGGAGAAGCTCTACCCGCCCGAGGTCGTCCAGCGCATGCACCTGCTGCGCCGCGGGCTCGCGGGCCTCCATTCGATCGAGGCCATGACCAAGCTGCTCGAGCTCCTGACCAAGATCAAGACGAACAAGGAGATCTTCGAGCTGCTGAAGGCGTAAGAACCGCGACGCGGAGGGCCCGATGTCCGGAGCGAACACAAAACGTCTGTACCGCTCGCGCACGGACCGCAAGATCGCCGGTGTGTGCGGCGGCCTCGCCGTTTATTCCGGGATGGACCCGGTGATCCCGCGCCTGATCTGGGTGGTGTTAGCGCTGGCGGCCGGGTTGGGCCTGCTCGCCTACATCATCTGCTGGCTGGTGATCCCGCTGGAGCCGGAGGCGGTGAAAACCTCGCTCTGAGGCCGGTGCGATGCGCGGCGTTCCGCCGCGTCCCCGGCGCGCTACACCCGCTCGACGAACTCCCCGGTGCGGGTGTCGATCTTCACGCGGTTGCCGATCTCGATGTAGGGCGGCACCTTAATCTCGTAGCCGGTCTCGAGGATCGCGGGCTTCGAGGTGTTCTGCACCGCGGCGCCCTTGATGTTGGGCGTCGTGTCCTTGACGCTGAGCTCGACGAACATCGGCACCTCGACCCCCACCACGCGCCCCTCGAAATAGTCGGCGTCGAGCATCATGCCCTCGACCAGGTAGTTCACCGCGTCCCCCAGCACCTCCGAGGGCAGGTCGATCATCTCGTAGCTCTCGGTGTTCATGAAATGAAACGCGTCGCCGGCGCGGTAGCTGTATTGGAGCGAATGCTGCTCCATGTTCGCCTTCACGACCTTGTCCTCGGAGCGGAACCGGTGCTCGGCGTTGGAGCCCGACTCGATGTTGACCAGGCGCGTCTGAACCATCCCCCGCCAGTTTCCCGGCGTGACATGCAGCACGTTGGTAACCCGGTGGGGCTTGCCGTTGTGCATGATGACCATGCCGACTTTAAGCTGGGTGGCCGCGATCACGTCGTGGACTCCTGGGAAGAGAGGTCGGTCTCGGGGGCTCGCGGTGGCCCCCGACAGGCAGCCCCACACGCGATGCGGCCAAGCATTGTGCCCGAAAGCCATGATCTCGCGCAACGTGCCGAGTCCAGCTGAGGCGGCGTCCGGATGTAGTCGCCGCAGGGAGACTGCGCAGGCTCGCGTAGCCAGGATGGCGGAGCGAGCCGAGGAACGAGGTGAGGCGGCGCCTGGATGGCGCCGCCCCACCGGTCTCCCGGAGGCGACTACATCCGGACGCCGCCCCCCGTTCCTACTCCCCAGCCTTACGGCTGCCCGAGCGCCCCGCCCGCCCGCGGCGCCGCTGCCGCATCCGCCTCGCGCCCCGCCTCGAGCGCCCGCTTGATGCGCGCTCGGCTCTCCATTAGGTGCGCCCGCGTGTAGTCGCCGAGCGGTAACTCGCCCGCCAGCGTGCGCGAGGCCCGGCCGTCGATCCGCGTCAGCTGGAGCCGCGCCAGCGCCCGCGCGTCATCGGGCGTGCCGGCCGGCGGAGCCACAATGAGGGCGGCCAGCCGGTCGACGTAGGCCCGCTGAAGCTCGCGCCGGGTGCCGGGCCCGTCGAGCGCCTTCAAGGCCGGCACCGATGCGCCGCCGACCTCGCTCCAGATCGCCCGGGTAAGCCGGTCGAAGTGCTCGGACATGCGATAGGCGTCGGCCGCGCGTGACTCCGCCTCACGCACCCGCGCCAGCATCATCGGGGCGGTGAGCGTCTCGAGCAGCCCGGTCTGGATGGCAAGCGCCTTGTCGTTGAAGTTGTAGTCGAGCCGGGGCCCGGTGAAGATCCCGAACTGCTCGCCGACGCCCCAGTGCGACCAGCGATCGGGGCCCAGCTTGTTGAGCAGGGCGGCATCCACGCTGAAGGCGTTGACCGCGAAACCGCGGGCGGCGATGAAGTCCAGCGCCTCGCGCTGCCGCGCCGCCGGCACCGGCTGCAACGCTGCCACGGCGCCCGGCTGGCCGCGGTGGCTGCGCGAGTTGAACTGTCCACCGACCCACTTGACCGCCAGGTTCAGGGCGATCCCGTACTGCTCGAACAGCCCGTCCACGGCACGCCGGAGGACGGGATACTCGCCCCCCTCGCCCAGCACCCTCTCCTCGAGTCCCGGGTTCTTCAGCAGGCCGGAGATCCACGAGGCGCGCTCGCGGGCGAACGCGAGCGGGTCGTCGCCGAGGTCCCAGTGGTTGGTCCGGGGATCGAGCGCGAATGGACCGTTGGTATCCTCGTCGGTCGAGTACTCGTTGCCGGGCTTCTCCGACTCGTCGGCGATCTTGCGCGCGAACTCGTAGTCGGCGTCCACGTCGCCTGCCCCTGACGCGGCGTATCCGTACCGAATCATCCAGGCGTCGGCGGTGCCCGGCCAGACGCTGTAGTACTCGCCCTGGTGTGTGCTGGTGTAGTCGATGTTAGGCGTGGCGTAGTCCATCACCGAGGCGACCAGTCCGTTCTGGGCGGTCCACGCCTTGTCGTGGAGCTTCGCCATCGGCGTGGCCATGCTGGAGCGGAAGTTGTGCCGCAGCCCCAGCGTGTGACCCACCTCGTGCATCGTGGTGTGGATCAGCATGTCGCCGACGTACTGCTCCCACCGGGCGGGGGTCATCGGCGCCGCGGCGTCATCCATGGCCATCGCGAGTTGCGCCAGCCCCGCGCCGCCCGCCATGCCCGCCTGCAGCTCGCAGCGATGCTCGGGATCCGCGCCCGGCCAGGCGGCCACCGGCGAGGACGATTCCGTGCCCGCGGTCGAGTTGCCCATCAGGGTCTGATGGATGCGCCACCGACGCTGCACGATCGAGGCCTCGAACAGGATGTCGGCGTCGAGGATTTCGCCGGTGCGCGGATCCACGCGCGATGGCCCGATCGCCCCGAACGAGGGCGGCGAGGAGGTGATCCAGCGGATGGTGCTGTAGCGCACATCCTCGGGATCCCACTCGGGATCGTCGGGAGCGTCCCTGGCGATGATCGCGTTCTTGAACCCGGCCGCCTCGTACGCCTTCTGCCAGCGCTCGATGCCCTGGCGCACGTAGCCGCGATACCGCTCTGGCACGGTGTGGTCGATGTAGTAGACGATCGGCTTGACCGGCTCCGAAAGCACCGCGCCCGGGTCCTTCTTCTCGAGCCGCCAGCGATTGACGTAGCGCACGAAGAAGTGTTCCTTGGTGTCGCGGCTGAAGTCTTTCATCACAGTGAGGAAGTAGCCGGTCCGGTCGTCGCCGAGCCGCGGCAGCATCGGCTTCTCGGGCAACCTCGAGAACGAGTAGTGGATGGTGACCGGGATGTAACGGTCGTCGGGCACCGTGGCGAGCCCGAAATTCTGACGGTCATTGGGCGAATAGGTCAGCAGTGCCTCGATCTCGACGTTCTCGGGGAAGCTCTTGACGCTGCTCAGCGCCGAGCGGTCCTTGTCGAACTTCACGCCCTTGCCGGAGAACGCGCCGCGCATCCACTCGCTGATGTCCGGCAGATCGCTGACGAGGAACGGCGCCAGATCGACCAGCACGGCCTTGGTCGAATCGTGCACGCTCTCGACTTTGAGCGACGCGATGACCGAGTGGCCCATCGAGAGATCGCGGGCCTTCTCGATCGGGCTCCCGACCGGGGCGGTGAAGCGGGTGTTCTTCTCGATCACCAGCACGCGGTCGCCCGAGCGGTGGAACTCGAGCAGCCGGTCGTTGACCGGCAACCCCCCGAGCACGCCGTTCATGCCGATGCCGCGCGCCAGGCTGAAGATGCCGAGCACCGGCTGGTCGAGTTGGTCGGGCGCCAGCTCGAGATAGAGATTCTCGCGCTTGGTGTAGAGCGTGAAGAACCCCTTCTTGACCTCGGCGTCTTTCGTCAGCTTCTTCCAGTCACCGTAGGGCTTGTCCTTATCGTCGGCGGCCGCGGCGCCGGGTTTGCCGGCGGACGGCTTGGGCGCGGCGAACGCCGGCAGGGCGAGCAACACGATGGCCATCAGAACGAGCAGGGCTGCGTGCCTGTGCAGCAGCGGTCGATGACGCATGGGCGGACTCCTCGGTGGGTTGGGTTCGCCCTGGCGGCCCGGGCGAAGCGGAGCGGCAGCGCGTGAGCCTGTACGCCCCACGGGACTGCTGACGGTTCGGCGCAGGCAGATTAGCGATCCGTTGGGAACGGGGCGACGCGTCGCTGACCGACGCGGCATTCACCCGCACCGGCGGGGCGGGGCGCGTGCCGGGCGTGCCGGCTCTCTCCACCCGGCGGGCGGGGACCCTCGGCGGGGCGGACCTGGCGCAGGGCCGGGGTTGGAGTCCGCTCCTGCTACTTGAGCATGACGAAGCGCCGCACCAGCACACCCCCACCCGCCTGGTAGCGGATGAAGTACATCCCGGCCGGCGCGCGGATACCGCCGGCATTTCCGTTCCAGGTGACGCGATGCCCACCCGGTGAGCGCGCGCCCTCGGCGAGGGTCGCGATCTCGCGCCCGGCCAGATCCACCACGGTGATCCGCACCCGGGTCTCGCGTCCCACCGTGAAGTCGACACCAGGCTGGCCGGCCGAAGGATTGGGCCGCACCGGGCCGAGGGCGAAGCCGACCCCGGGCCCTTCGCCCACGCCCACCTGGGCCGTCACGAGCAGGATCATGCTCCCGGTAGCGACCTGGCCGTCGGGATTGGTGATGGTCACCGCGTACTTCTCGCCCGGCAGGTTCGGCGACGCGAGCGTGGTGTTGAGATCGAGCTGCACGTGCGTGGGATCGATGTAAATCACGCCGTTGACGCTCGGCGGTGTGCCGGTCACGCCCGCGTTGGTGATGGTCGCCGTGATGTGACTGAACACCGGCACGCCACCGGCAAGGTCGGGGCCCGGATCAAAGAACCCGGAGCCGCCAGTCGAAGTGCCCACGACGGAGGACAGCACGGACGCCTCGCCCACACTCACGTCATCGGCGCTCGCGGGGGCCGCGGGCAGTGGCGCCAGCATCTTGACCACCTGGCAGCCATACGAGTTGGTGGCGTCGCAGAACATCTGCACGCTCCACATCGTCATGTCATCGATGGGGTCGAGCGAGGTATACGAGTAGTCTCCCCAGCGCCGGCCGCCCGACCCGCCGGGATCGCCCGGTGGGTTGTAGGCGGTGGTGCTCAAGGTGAACGGGGTCGGCGCCGCCATCGTACCGAGCGCCTCCCCGGCCAGCCGGCCGGTGGCGGTGGCGTCAGCGCGAAGGTTGGTGCCGGCGGTGCTCATCCCGAGCAACGTGTGGCCCTGGCCCGACACCATGACGCTCGGGAACCAGAAGTGCGGCTGATCGGTGGTGTTGCTCGCGCTGGCGGCGAACACCGTTCCCGACTGGATTAGCGACGGCAGGCCGGGTGCGGCGATCCCCGTGAGCTCGTACCAGCGCGATGCGTTGCGGGTGCGGGTGATCGCGCTCGCGCTGCCGGCGTTGTTGACGCTGATGTTGTGCGCCGTCCAGAGGCGTCCGTTGCGTAGGTGGGCCGCGAACAGGCGGTCGTCGGTGGCGGACAGGTTTCCGCTCGCGCCCCCGGCGTTGCCCAGATGCGGCACGGTCAGGGGGAAGGTCGTGCTCGGCACGGTGATGCTGATGTTGCCCGAGACCGAAGGCGTGCCGGCGGGCGTGCCCACCCGGCGCAGCACCAGCCGTCCGAACAGGGCGTTGCTCACCCCGATGAAGTAACCCTCGGTCGCCGCCGGGTCGTAGTTGTCCACCCCCTGCGGGAGGAACGGGCCGTCCGAGGCCGGCGTCGCCACCAGGCCGCGCAACGCCGTCACCACGATCGGTCCACCGCCGAGCACCGAGCTCTTGCGCACCACGAACCCGTCACAGCTGTTGAACGTGAGGGACGCCCCGCAGAAGTTCGCAGTGCCGATGTAGAGCGCGCTGGCGTCGATCCCCAGCGTCGGGTAGTCGGCGAAACAGGTGGGCGAGATGGCCGGCGGCGGCGTGTCGATGGCGAAGAAGTAGAGCGTGAACACCGTCGCGGGCGAGATGACACCATTGCTGGCGGCGTCCGTCACCGCGAGCAGCACCCAGTTCGGCGTCGAAGTGTTGATGAGGACCAGGAACCAGCGTCCCGAGAGCCGGTCGTAGCGGATGCGCGGGTCGGTCGTGGTGCTGCCGTTGTTGATGCCGGCGAAGAACACGTCGGGGTCGGCATTCAGCACGCCGTCGGCGAGACCTGTGTTCTTGTCGAAGCTCACCAGCCGCCCGTTGACGAACAGCACGTACTGCGTGGGACCCACCGCTCCCATGGCATCGGCCGGGAACGAGAATGTCGGGTTGGCGCCCGACAGGGTCGCCCCGGTGAAGGAGAGCGCCACGGTCTGCGGGCCCACGGTGATCCCATCGGAGACGCCGGCCGCGACGTCGAGCCCTTCGGCCTCCGGCGGCCAGCGGACGGCGTCGACGGCGTCCGGCGCCTGCGGAAGGCTGCTACGGTCGGGCCACGTCTTCCTGCGCTCCGACATGTGGGGTACGGCTGCCTGGCTGGTCCGCAGGCCCTGCGTCCCCGTGATCTGCGCCACCGTCCGCTGGATGCCCGCCGCCCCGGTCCACGGCAGCCCGGTGACGGTCTCCACGTCGGCACGCACGCCCGCAGGCGCTGCGTTCAGGGAAAAGGCCAGCAGGACCAGGAAGGCGAGACGCGGTGCGGACATCTTCACTCCGGACGGCGGGTGCGTGGCAGGTTGCTGGGATCCGGTCGGGCCCGGGCTCCTGGACACGGGGCGGAAGACCCCCACCCCACGGCCGGCGCGGCCCCTAAGCATGCAGGTCGGGGGGGGGAACGGCAAGGCGGGTCATCGCCGGGCTCCCGCCCGCGCAGGGCGTTTCGCCCGGCGGGCCGTGCTCGTCCGGAGACGGTCCGCAACGGTCGGGCCCGCCCCACCCATGCGAACGGGCGGCGCCCGAAGGCGCCGCCCGTCGCCACCGCATTATTCGAGTGCGGGTCTAGAAGTCTTCCCCGCCGTAGCCACCGCCGCCGCCCGGAGCCGCCGGCGCCTTCTTCTTTTCGGGGATCTCGGTGACCAGCGCCTCGGTGGTGAGGAGCAGGCCCGCGACGCTCGCTGCGTTCTGCAGCGCCGTGCGCGAGACCTTGGTCGGATCGATGATCCCGGCCTCGAACATGTCAACGTACACTTCCTTGTCCACGTCGTAGCCTGTGAACTTCTTCTCCTTCTTCACGTGCTCGACAATCACCGAGCCCTCGACACCGGCGTTCTCGCACAGCGTCCGCAGCGGCTGCTCCAGCGACCGCTTGACGATCATGGCCCCGACCCTCTCGTCGGCCGGAAGCGTGGCGGCGAACTTCTCGAGTGCCGGCAGGCAGCGCAGGTAGGCCACGCCGCCGCCAGGGACGATGCCCTCCTCGACCGCCGCACGGGTCGCGTGCAGCGCATCCTCGACGCGGGCCTTCTTCTCCTTCATCTCGGTCTCGGTCGCCGCACCCACGTTGACCACCGCGACCCCACCCGCGAGCTTGGCCAGCCGCTCCTGCAGCTTCTCGCGATCGTAGTCGGACGTGGTGTCCTCGATCTCCTTCTTGATCTGACCGATGCGACCCTGGATCTCGGCCTTCTTGCCGGCGCCCTCGACGATCGTGGTGTTCTCCTTGTCGATCACGATCCGCTTGGCGCGCCCGAGGTCCTCGATCTTCACGTTCTCGAGCTTGATGCCGAGATCCTCGGAGATCAGCTTGCCGGCCGTGAGGACCGCGATGTCATCCATCATGGCCTTGCGGCGGTCGCCGAATCCGGGCGCCTTGACGGCGCACACCGCCAGCGTGCCGCGGAGCTTGTTGACCACCAGGGTGGCGAGCGCCTCGCCCTCGACCTCCTCGGCGATGATGAGCAGGGGCTTGGCCCGCTGCGCGATCTTCTCGAGGAGCGGCAGCAGGTCCTTCATGTTGGAGAGCTTCTTCTCGTAGAGCAGGATGAAGGCATCCTCGAGGATCGCCTTCATCTCCTCCTTCTCGGTCACGAAGTAAGGCGAGACGTAGCCCTTGTCGAACTCCATGCCTTCGACGAGGTCGTAGGTCGTCTCGATGGACTTGGCCTCTTCGACCGTGATGGTGCCGTCCTTGCCCACCTTGTCCATGCACTGCGCGATGATCTTGCCGATCGAGCTGTCCCCGTTGGCGGAGATGGTCGCGACCTGCTCGATCTCCTTGTTCTCCTTGACCTCGCGGCTCAACTTCTTGAGCTCGGCGACCACGGCCTCGACCGCCTTGTCGATGCCGCGCTTGATCGCCATAGGCGAGGAGCCGGCGGTGACGTTCTTCAGCCCCTCGCGGAAGATGGACTCGGCCAGCACGGTCGCGGTCGTGGTGCCGT
>CAYONG010000078.1:0-4432 GCA_964405235.1 uncultured bacterium
CCGGCCGCGTGGTGGTGGGCGGCGCCGATCTCTACGAGGCGCGCTGCCGCCGCTGCTACGAGCTGGGCCCACAGGTGTCCGCACCCGAAACCGCGCTGTCCACCGGAGGGTCCCATGAGGTCACACCGATTCGTCGCCGCCGTCGTCGCAGCCGCCGTCCTCGCGCTGCTGCCGGCGGGGTGCACAAGGAAGGCTGAGTCGCCCGCTTCCACCGAGGCCGGCAAGCCGGTGATCGGGCTGGTGTTCGATGTCGGCGGGCGCGGGGACAAATCGTTCAACGACCAGGCCTACGCCGGGCTCGAGCGCGCGCAGAAGGAACTGGGCATCGTCTTCCACACGCTCGAGACCGGCGAGGGCGCCGATCGCGAGGCGGCGATGCGGCAGCTCGCGGCCGGGGACGCCGGGCTCATTTTCGGCGTCGGGTTCCTGTTCACCGACGACATCCGCAAGCTCGCGATCGAGTTCCCCGACAAGAAGTTCGCATGCGTGGACTACACCGTGAACGCGGGCGACCCGCTGCCGGCAAATCTCGTGGCGCTCAAGTTCAAGGAGGAGGAAGGCTCCTACCTGGTCGGCGCGCTCGCCGGGCTCCTCTCGACCACCGGCAAGGTCGGGTTCGTGGGCGGCATGCAGATCCCGCTGATCAAGAAGTTCGAGGCCGGCTACGTGGCGGGCGTGCGGGCGGTCGATCCGAAGGCCGAGGTCATCATCAAGTACGCGGGCACCACCGGCTCGGCCTTCAAGGACCCGACCAAGGGGAAGGAGTTGGCGCTGGCCGAGTACAACCAGGGCGCCGACATCATCTATCACGCCTCGGGCTCCACCGGGCTCGGCGTGTTCGAGGCGGCGCGCGAGAAGGGGCGGCTCGCGATCGGCGTGGACTCGGACCAGCACGACGAGGCGCCAGAGAACATCCTCACCTCGATGGTCAAGCGCGTGGACGTGGCGGTGTTCGACACCATCCGCGAGGCCCTCGAGGGGCGCTGGTCCGGCGGCGTCAAGGTCTTCGGGCTCGCCGAGGAGGGCGTGACCTGGGTCTACGACGACCGCAACAAGGCGCGCATCCCCGATCGGGTGAAGGCGACCGTGGATTCGCTTCGGGCCGAGCTCATCGCCGGCCGTATCGTGGCGCCGACGCAGTAGCGATGCGGGCCGCACGCGCATGACCACGTCGGGCGCCGCCTGGACCGACCTGGGCGACGGCATCCTCGTGCGCCAGAGCCGGGCCTTCGCCATGAACTCGGTGCTGCTGCTCGACCCCGAGCACGCGGTGGTGGTGGATCCCGGTGTGCTCCCCTCTGAGTTGGACGACATTGCCCGCGTGGTGGGCGAGACGGGGCCCGCCGCCGTCACCCTCTTCTTCACCCACGGGCACTGGGACCACGTTCTTGGGCGGCCCTGGTGGCCCGGAGCGAAGACGCTCGCCCACGACCGCTTCGCCGAAGAGGTGCGGGCCGACCGCGACGCCATCCTGCGCGAGGCCGAAGGGCTGGCGTCTAAGCACGGCGAGCGCTGGGAGCGCGGCTTCGCCCCATTCAAGCCCGACCTGGCGGTGAGCGGGCTGCGCTTCATCCGGCTCGACCCCTGGCGGCTGGTGCTGCGCGACGCCCCTGGGCACAGCGCGAGCCAGCTCACCTGTCACCTCACCGATCTTGGGGCTCTGATCGCGGCCGACATGCTCTCGGACATCGAACCGCCCATCCTCGAGGGGCCATGCGCCCCCTATCGCGAGACGCTCGAGGCGCTGCTCGTGCTCGCCGAGCACGGCGCGATCGAGACGCTGGTCCCCGGGCACGGCAGCGTCGCCAAGGGACGTGAGGCCGCGCTGGCGCGGTTCCGGACCGACCTCGACTACCTTGGGGCCCTGGAGCGGGGTGCCCGCGAAGCGGCCGGGCGAGGGGAGACGCTCGAGGTCGCGCAGGAGACACTGGCGGCGATGGATTACACTGGCCGGCGCTCCGCGACGTATCCGACCGGGACGTTTCACCGGGAGAACATCCGCTTCGCCTATCGAGGCGTCGTCCAACCTCGCCATTAAATGCCCCGTCCCACCGATGGAGGAATGATGCCCCGCGAGAACCTCAACCCCTTCGTGATCGCGCAGACCTACTTCAAGCAGGCCGCGGACCGCCTCGGACTCGACGACGGCATGCGCGCCATCCTCTCGACCCCCAAACGTATCCTCACCGTGTCGATCCCGGTGAAGATGGATGACGGCACCTACAAGGTCTTCATCGGGCACCGGGTTGCGCACAACATGTCGCGCGGGCCGGCCAAGGGCGGCATCCGGTTCCATCCCGACGTCACGCTCGACGAGGTGAAGGCGCTGGCTTCGTGGATGACGTGGAAGTGTGCGTGCCTCGACCTGCCTTTCGGCGGCGGCAAGGGCGGGGTCGAGGTGGACCCGCACCTGCTCTCAATGAACGAGCGCGAGCACCTCACCCGGCGCTACACCAGTGAGATCCTGCCGTTCATCGGGCCCGACCAGGACATCCCAGCCCCCGACGTCTACACCGATCCCCAGATCATGGCGTGGATCATGGATACCTACAGCATGACCAAAGGCACGACCTCGCTGGGCGTCGTGACCGGGAAACCGCTGGCGCTCGGCGGCTCCAAGGGACGCGACAAGGCGACCGCGCGCGGCGTGCAGTTCGTGCTGCGCGAGGCATGCAAGGGGCTGAAGATGACCCTCAAGGGCGCCAGGGTCGCGATCCAGGGCTACGGCAACGCCGGCAGCCACCTGGCGACGTTGCTGCATGCCGAGGGGGCGCGGATCGTGGCGGCCTCGGATTCGAAGGGTGGAGTGCACGACCCCAAGGGCCTCGACCCCGCGAAGCTCCTGGCGCACAAGGCGACCGGCAAGAGCCTCAAGTCCTTCCCCGCCGGCAAGCCCATCACCAACAAGCAACTCCTCGAGCTGCCGGTGGACATCCTGGTGCCCGCGGCGCTCGAGAACCAGATCACCGCGAACAACGCGAGCCGCATCCGAGCGAAGCTGATCGCCGAGGCGGCCAACGGGCCCACCACCCCGCTCGCCGACGACATCCTGTTTAAGCGCGGGTGCACGGTGATCCCCGACATCCTCGCCAACGCCGGTGGCGTGACGGTCTCCTACTTCGAGTGGGTGCAGGACTTCTCTTCGTTCTTCTGGGACGAGGACGATGTGAACAAGCGGCTCGAGGTGTACATGAAGCGCGCCTACGCCGCGGTGGCCGCGACCGCCGCCAAGCACAAGTGCAGCCTGCGGGGCGGCGCCTACGTGCTGGCGGTGGACCGCGTGGCCGAGGCGACGCGGGTGCGGGGGATCTTTCCGTAGGACCCCGCGTCAACTGACCAGCCAGTTGCGAGGACCGAAGGCCGGTGTGGCGATCAGTGCCGCGCCCGCCTCATCGGTAGAGGCTCTTGATACCGCCCCAGGTGCGTTGGAGGACGGGCATTGGTTGCCACTCAGTACCTGGGCAAGAGGTGGCTTGTGCGCTTGCCTGCCACGTGATGTAGTTCGCCCAGCTCGGATAAACGAGAGTCACGTCGGCAAGGCCTGGCGAGTAAAGTCTTACGGCTCTCAACTCAAAGCACACTGCTTGCGAGCAGCCCTGACAGCTCCCGACCGGCACCGTGCCGCCGTTCGCGATCTGGAAACCAAAGCCGTACTGCTGGGCGTCCGCCAGCACCGACAGTCCCGTTCCCGCCGGGAGAGTCGCGATCCCTCGCAGTCGGCCGTTGTCCGCGCCGAGGACTGTCATCCAGCCGCCGCCAATCGCGCCGTGGTCGAGAAAGTAGTGGTTGTCGCAGAGGACCAGCGGATTCCCGTTCACGTCCGTGGGGGAAACCGGGAGCGGCGTGAGTTGGTCGCTCCGTATCTGGCCGCTGGAGAAGTTCCACCAGCAGGGTAGTACTCCGCCCATGACCTGATAGTCGATGTAGACCTCGATCCCCTCGAGCGCGTTGATTCCCGCGGGCGGGCTGAACGAGGCGATCATGGTCTGCGAACCCGTGTTCACGGCGCAGGTCGATGTCCTCATGGTCTGCGCGCCGGCCTGGCCAATGCAGTGGTTCCAGGCCAGGTCGATGCCGGTCGAGGAGGCGGGCGTGGCCGTCAGGGAGAGCAGGGCGCCCGCCATCACTAGAGCCTTGCGCATGTGCGGCCTCCTGCGAGTCGGTCAACTCAAGGATACTCCCGCGCCGCGGCGGGGGCACCAGCAATCGCCGACGGCCGCCGCCACCACCGTACCGTCCGCCTGAACAGCGACCCCCACGCGCCGGCAATTCGCATCGCCATCTCCGTTTACCACCATAACTCCGCTCTAAGCACGGCGTCCCGCGGCTAAAGCTCTGAGACGCCGGGATCTACGTGTGGAGGCTGTCTCGCCCAAAGGGCGAGAAAATAGTGGACACGCCTTCTGGTTAGCTGTATAGGATTCAGACATGG
>CAYONG010000079.1:0-12118 GCA_964405235.1 uncultured bacterium
TTCGTCGGCCCGTCGGTTCGTTTCCCGCTTCCTTCGGTGCCGCCCTCGCGAGCGTCACCTTGCGGTTCCCTTGAGTCCCTGTGACCAAGTCCTCGGAGGACTTCCACCTCCAAGTCAGCGCCCATGCGGGGCGTACAACAGCCGGGGGCCACACCCCCTCGTGTGTGGCCCTGACCCCTCAGGATAGGCATCTCGCGCACGGGGCTCCCCGACCGGGCGACCGGCGCGGCAACCCGACGACGAGCGCGGCGGGAAGGCCACGGTCGGGCGGAAACGCGTATCGCTCGAGCCGGCGGAAGCGAATGCTGGAGACGCCGCCAGGGCAGGAACCACCACGCGCGCCAGACCTCCCGCCACCCACCGTGTCAAGGGCATGTCCGGTATCCAAATTGCAGTGTGAAGAGGGCGCCGCGCTGGCCTATAATCCGTCGCTGCTTCGCCACCGCGGCGCCCCGCCGGGAACCCGGCGCCACGTAACGTCCGCCTGGAGGTCTCTCCTTGAAGCTCACGATCACGCTCGCCCTGGTCCTCAGCCTGGCGGCCGCGGCCCCTGCCGCCGCGCAGCCGCCCCCCGCGAAGCCGGCGTCGCAGCGCCTCGACGGCATCGCCGCCGTGGTCAACAACCAGGTCGTGCTCCAGAGCGATGTCGAGGAGCAGCTCTACCTGTTCCTCACGAGCGCTCAGACCGAGGTGGACTCGGCGACCGTGGACACACTGCGCACCCAGATCCTCAACCGGCTGATCGACGAGCGGGTGATCATCGGCGAGGCCACGAAACAGGGCATCACCGTCCCCGAGGCCGAGGTCGCCCGGCAGGCGCAGGAGGCGCTCAAGGAGGCCAAGGGTCGTTACGAGAGCCCCGCCGCCTACCAGGATGCGCTGCGCAAGGAGAACCTGACCGAGGAGAAGCTGCTCAAGAAGTTCCGCGACGAAGCACAGCGGGCGGCCCTGGTGCAGCGGCTGGTCTCGAAGCAGATCCCCCGGCACCGCCCGACCCAGGCGGAGGCCGAGGCCTACTTCAAGACCAACCGGGACAAATTCCCGAAAGCGCCGGCCGAATTGCGCTTGTCGGTGATCCAGATCCCCGCCACGCCGGACTCGGTCGCCGACCGCCAGGGCAGGGCCCGCGCCGAGACGGCCCGCAAACGCATCGGCGGCGGCGAGAAGTTCGCCAAGGTGGCCTCGGAGATCTCCGACGACGAGTCCTCGGCCCGCTCAGGCGGTGACCTGGGTTACCTCACGCGCGGCAACATGGACCCCGCGTTCGAGCAGGCGGTGTTCTCGCGCAAACTCAACACGGTCGGCGAGCCGGTGCGCACGGTCTACGGCTGGCACGTCCTCGAAGTCCTCGACCGCGATACGGTGAAGACCGTCGCCGGCCGCGACAGCCTCGACCGCGAGGGCCAACCGCTGCTCGAAGCCCACATCCGCCACGTGCTGCTGCGAGTACCGGTCACCGAGGCGGACATCGAGCGCGCCCGCGCGCTGGCCGCGAAGGTGCGGGCGGAAACGGTGTCGGGGAAGGACTTCGGCGAGCTGGCGCGGCGCCACAGTCGCTACGCCGGCCCGCACGGCGAGGACGGCGACATCGGCTTCCTGTCCATGAGCTCGCTGCAGCCCAACATCCGCGCCGGCCTCGACTCGCTCCAGGTCGGTGGCGTCAGCGAGGTGCTCATGAACCAGGCGGGCTTCAACATCTTCCGCGTCACCGAACGCAAGGCCGAGCGCGAGTACTCGCTCGAGGAGATCAAGGCCGAGCTGCCCGGGGCGGTGAGCGATATCCAATTCCGCGAGAAGGTCGAGGAGTGGGTCAAGGGACTGCGCGCCAAGGCACTCATCCAGATCAACAAGTCCTGAGAGCTGGGAGCGACGGCCGCCCGGGTTCCGCGGCGACGCGCGCCGGGACCGCGGCACGGGCCCCGCGCACGGGAAGCCCGGAGCGACCATGCGATTCGATCTCGCCCTCTACGCGCTGCGCCTGTTCAAGAGCCGCTCCCAGGCGAGCATCGCCATCCAGGACGGGGCGGCGCTCCTCAACGGCCAATTGGTGAAGCCGAGCCACGGAGTCAGGCCCGGCGACCGCATCACGCTGGCCGGCCCGGGCGGGCGGCGCACATGCGAAGTGCTAGCGCTGCCGCACGCCTCGCTCAGTCGGACCGCAGCGCGCGAGCTGGTGCGGGAGGTCGGCGATGGCTGACCGAGTGGCCTGCTCTGCGTCGTCGCGCCGTTGCGCTGAGCCTTCCGTTGAGCCTTTGGGGCGCCCTCTGTTAACGTCGCAGGGATGATCACCTTCGATCAGGCCTCGCTGCGCTACGGAGAGCGCCTGGCGCTCGATTCGGTCTCGTGGCATATGAACGAAGGCCAGTGCGTGGTGTTCCTCGGGCCCAGCGGGGCCGGGAAGACCACCATCCTGCGCCTCATCACCCACGAGGCCCAGCCCACGACGGGTTCGGTGACGGTTGGCACCTTTACCGGCGGGCGCCTCGCCCGCGCGCACCGGGCGTTGCTGCGCCGCACGCTCGGCATCGTCTACGAGGACTTCCGGTTGCTCAACGACCGCACCGTGTTCGAGAACGTCGCCCTGCCGGTGCGGGTGGCGGGACGTTCTGCCGACGAGGACGTGGTGCCCCGCGTGCTGTTCGCGCTGGAGGAGGTGGGGCTTCAGGGCAAGCAGGAAGCCTTTCCCGCCGAGCTCTCGGCAGGCGAGAGGCAGAAGGCGGCGATCGCCCGCGCGATCGTCAACCGCCCGGCGGTGGTCCTGGCCGATGAGCCGACCGGCGCGTTGGAGAAGAAGAGCGCCGAGGAGGTGCTCACGCTGCTCCGGCGCATCCATTCCGAGGGGGCGGCCCTGCTGCTCGTCACCACCCGCCAGGAAGTCGCCGACGCGCTGCCTGCCCGCGTGTTGCGGATCGAGGAAGGCCGCATCGTCGCCGGCGATCCCGGCATGCCGCCGGTCGCGGGCAGCGCCGCCCCGTGGTCGATCGAGGCGCTGGGCTGGAGCCCGTCCGATGGCGAGGCCCCGGGCGTCGCGGGCGCCCCGGGGGAGCGCGGTTCCGGGCGAGGCCCCGAGCGCAAGCCATGAGCATGCACACGTACTACTTCCGCGAGGCCGCCCGCTCGATCCGACAGCACCGTGGCGTCGCCTACGCCGCGACCGTCGTGCTGACCGCCGCCCTCTCGCTGACCGGCGTGTTCCTGCTTCTTACTTTCAACGCGCAGAGCGCGCTCTCGATGATGGGCGACCGCCGCGAGATGATCGTCTACCTCAAGGATGAGGTGACCGACGCCGACCGGGAGCTGCTGATGGGCAGGCTCCAGGAGCTCTACGGCAGCGTCACCTACACCAGCAAGGCACAGGCGTGGGAAGAGATGCGCCAGCAGGTTGGCGACCCCTCGCTGCTGGAAGCCGTGCAGGACAACCCACTCCCCGCATCGCTCCGTATCCGGCTCAAGCCGGCCCTGCTCGCCCCCGATGCGATGGACGCGGCGGCGAAGCAGGTGGCGGCATTCCCGGAAGTCGAGGATGTCCGCTACGGCGCCGAATGGGTGCGGCGCCTGGACGAGCTGGGGGCGGGGCTGCGGCTCGGCACGCTCGTGATCGGCTGCATCGTCGCGCTCGCGGTGGTGTTCGTGCTTCACAACACCATCCGGCTGACGGTACTCGCCCGCCGGCAGCAGGTCGAGGTCATGAGCCGGCTCGGCGCCACCGACTCGTTCATCGCCTGGCCGTTCGTGCTCGAGGCCATGTTCGAGGCGGCATTCTCGGCGCTGCTGGCGCTCGGGGCGGTGTTCGCGCTCCAGCAGGCACTCGCGCCGCGGCTGTTCGGCCTCGAGTTCCTGCCGCCGCTGTGGACCGCGGCCTTCCTGGCGTCGGCCGTCGCGCTGGCGTGGTTCGCCGCGTGGCTCGCGCTCTCGCGGGTGCTGCGCGCCGTCGGACCCTGAGGCGCCCGTGAACCGGCTGCTGACGCTCGCCGTGCTCGTGGCTCTCGCCCTGCCGGCCATCGGCGGAGCGCAGGACAGCCTCGAGGCCAAGCAACGCGAACTCGAGGTTATGCAGCGGCAGGCGCGGGAGAACCGCGCGGCCGCCAGAGAGCTGCAGGGCAGGGAAACCCGGGCGCTCGGCGATCTCCGGCAGACCGATCGGGCGCTCCGCAGCACGCGCGGCCGGCTCCAGAATCTCACGCGCCGGCGCCGAAACCTGGGCCAGCAGCTCGAGCAGACGCGCAACAACCTCCAGATCAGCATCCAGTCGCTGGGCGGCGCCCGCGAGCGACTGCGCCGCCGCCTGCGCAGCATCTACAAGATGGGGCCGGCGCGCGAGCTCGAGGTGATGCTCTCGAATCAGTCGTTCGCCCAACTCCTCGCCCGCTGGGATTTCCTCCTGATGGTGGCCGAGCAGGATCGCCAATTGGTCGAGGACGTGCGCGAGCGCAAGGAACGGGTCGAGTCGCTCGAGACGCGCCTGCAGGGCCACCTGGGTCAGATCGAGCGCACCACGCGTCAGACCACCAGCGAGAACCAGCGCCTCGCCCTGTTGCGCGACCAGCGGGTGGGACAGGTGCAGAGCATCCAGACCAAACGGCAGAACTACGAGGCCGCGGCCGCCGAGCTGGAGCGCTCGGCCCGGGCGCTCCAGCGTCTGCTGGTCCAACTCGAGCAGAAGCGCAAGAGCCGCGACGTGCAGCGGCGCGCGGAGGGTCGCCCGGCTGCGCCCTACAGCGGCGACTTCGCGCGCGGCGAAGGGGCGCTGGAGTGGCCGGTGCGCGGGCAGGTGGTCGGGCGCTTCGGCCCCGAGACCCATCCGCGCTTCGGCACCACCATCAACAACAACGGGCTGGATATCGCGGCCGCCATCGGCACGCCGGTCCAGGCGGTCGCCAAGGGAACCGTCGAGTACACCAGCGAGGATTTCGCCTCGTACGGCCCGATCGTCATCCTCAATCACGGCGATGGGTTCTTCACTCTCTACGCGCACCTTTCCGAGGTCCTGGTCGGTGTCGGGCAGCAGGTCACCGCCGGGCAGATCGTCGGACGGGTCGGCGACACCGGCTCGCTCAAGGGCTCGATCCTCCACTTCGAGGTGCGCAAGGGCGGCACGGCGCTCGACCCACAGAGCTGGCTGCGCTAGCGCGACACGCGCTGACGCGTCCATTCCCGCCATGACCCGAAGCTCGCGCCGGCCACCGCGCTCCCCTGCACAACGACCCGGCGCGGCGCGGCATCCGGCCTTCGCGCTTCACGCGGCGGCCGGGATCGGCGAGCGCGAGGCGCGCATCGCGACCCGGCTCGCGTGGGCACTGGCCGCGCTGCTCACGGTGGCTCTGCTGGCGGTCGCATTGGGGCCGCACCGGATCGGCGACTACTCCACCGAGACCGATTTCTATGGCTCGTACGCGGACGGCGCCCGGCTGATCCAGCGTGGCGTCCTCGATCCCTCGCGCTACGGCGTGGTCGGGCCGGGATACGAGGTGACGCTGGCGCTGGCCGGTTTCGTGGTGCGCGACCTGTTCCTCGCCGCCGAGCTGATCTCGATCGCCGCCGCGGTGGCCACGCTGCTGCTCTGGTTCGGGCTGTTGAGGAGTCGGTCGAACGCGCGCCTGGCGCTGCTGGCCGTGCTGTTCATGGCGGCGAATCCTCATTTCTTCCGCTTCGGCTACACCGCCTCGACCGACGCGCTGGCGCTGGCGTTCCAGGCCGGAGCGCTATGTCTGATGTTGGCTGCATCGGGTACGCGCAGCGCCGCCGGAGCGGGGCTGTTGGCGGCGGTCGCGTTTCTCACGCGCTACACGGCGATCGTGATCCTGCCGGTCGGGGTGATCGCGGCGGCCGTGGGGGGACGAATCGCCACCCCCGGTTCGTCCCGGCGCCGGGAGACCATCGCCTTCGCGGCGGGGTTCCTGATCCCGGTCGCCGCCTGGCTCGCCTGGTCTCTCGCGCATGGCGGCGGCTTCGCCTTCCAGCTCCATCACAACCTCGCCTACGAGGTGTTCGCCCGCTCGCGCGGCATCGGCTGGGACGCTTACCAGCGGGATCTCCAGTCCGGGTTCGACACTCTCTGGGACGTGATCGCCCGCGACCCTTGGGCGGTGGCGAGCCGACTCGCGATCAACTGCGTCACCCACATGCGTGACGACGCGCGCCTGCTGCTCGGCTGGCCGACTGCGGCGTGCGCGGCGCTGGGCTTGCTGCTGGCGGCGTGGGGCGGAGCATTCAGGCGTGCTTGGCCGCTGGCGCTGGCGGGCGTGCTCGGCTTCCTCGCCTTCGTGCCGGCTTTCCACTCCGAGCGTTACTCGCTGGCGCTCCTCCCCTTCTACGCGGCGGCGGCGGCGGCGTTCTTCGCGTCGCCGCGGTTCGCCCTGGTGCTGGGCGCGCGTTTCCCGCTCAAACCATTGCTGGCAGCGCTTCCGATCGCGCTCGTCATGGTCGCCTCGCTCGACCTGCAGCGGCGCATCCTCGTCCAGCAGCCGACCGAGGCGCTCGAAGCGGCCGTGACGCTGCGATCGCTGGCGCGCCCCGGCGATCGCGCGATCGCGCGCAAACCTCACGTCGCCTACCTCGCGGGCGTCGGGGCGGTCGGGTTCCCGTTCGCCGACGGCCTGGGCGACCTCGCCGCATACGCCCGTCGCGAGAAGGCCCGCTGGCTCTTCTTCGGATTCCCCGAGGCCGAGGCGCGGCCTGAGTTCCGTCACCTGCTCGATACCACCGGCGTCGTGCCCGGGCTTACCGCGCGGCGCGTCACCACCCCGCGCCCATCGGTGCTCTACGAAATCGGTCCGGCCTTCGGAGAGCGCCCAGGCTGGTACGACAACGACACGCTCGCCGCCCTCCACGATGCGCGCGCCCTAGCCATGATCGCGCCCGCAGACGTGCAGGCCCTGCGCACCGCCGGTGCGATCGAGCTGCGCCTTGGGCGATTGGCCGCCGCCCGTGCGCACCTGGAGCGCGCCGCGGACCTTGCTCCCGACGACGCCGACATCCTGCTGCCGCTCGGCGAGACCCTGCTTCGCCTGGGCGACCTTCGCCTCGCCGCTCTGGTCTACGCGCGCGCCGAGCAGGTGTCCCCGGGCAACGTGCAGGCGCGCATCGGGCGGGGATGGGCGAGCCTGCTCGCCGGCCGCGAGCGGGAGGCGGCCGGGCTGTGGCGACCGGTGATCGCGACGACCCGCAACGGCCCGACGCTCGAGCGGATGCTCGACCTGTACCGCCGCCTCGGCGACCAGTCCGCGGTGGCGGAGGTGGAGGCGGCGATGGGCAAGGGCGGGCGCTAGACGAGGGGCACGATCGGGATCGTCGCGCGGGATCTTCCTTCATTTCCCCGCTCCACACGCGGTATCCTGCCGCGCATGCCCATCGTCCGCCTCGCCGATCTCATCGGACAGCCCGCCGCCGTCGAGTTCTTGCGCGGGGTGGTGGCGGGTGGGCGCTTCGCCAACGCCTACCTCTTCTACGGCCCTGCTGGCGTGGGCAAGGGCACGGCGGCGCTCGCGTTCGCGCGGGCGCTGTTGTGTGAGCACGGAGCCGTCGCCCCGGCCGCCGCTCCCGGTCTCTTCGACGAGCCGACGCCCGACCTGGGAGCCACCCCTTCCGACGACGCATGTGGCGCCTGCGCCGCCTGTCACAAGACCGCCAGCCTCCAGCATCCCGACCTCAAGTTCCTGTTTCCGGTCTCGGGCGAGGAGAAGGAAGTCGAGAAATCCATCCCCGAGACCATCGAGCGCCTGCGCGAGGACCCCCTGTTCGTCTTCGCCTACGAGAAGGCGGCCTCGATACGGCTCTCGCTCACGCGCGAACTCATCCGCGAGTTGGCGTTCCAGCCTTTCGAGGCGGCGCGGCGCGTGGTGGTGGTGCGCGACGCCGACCGCATGCGCGAGGACCAGTACTCGGCGCTGCTCAAGTCCATCGAAGAGCCGGGGCCCTCGACTGTGTGGGTGCTCACTTCGTCGCGTCCCAACCGGCTGCCCGCCACCATCCGCTCCCGCTGCCAGCGCGTGCGCTTCGCGGCGCTCTCCGAGGACGCGATCGCCACGTTCCTCGAGCAGCGGGCTGGCGTAAAGCCCGATGCGGCGCGCCTGATTGCCGCGCTTGCGAGCGGGAACCTCGCCCGCGCGCTCACGCTGCGCGAAGCCGAGCCGCTCGAGTTGCGCAAAGAAGCGCTGGCCTTGCTCGAGCCGGCGCTCCGGGGCGACGCCCAGGGCCTGTGGATGGCGTCGCAGAAGTTCATGAAGTTCGGGCGTACCGGGCGCGAGACGCTCCGGCGCATGATCGAGTTCCACGAACTGTGGCTGCGTGACCTGCTGCGCGCCCGCTACGGCGCGCCGCGCGAGTTGCTCGCTAACCGCGACCGCGAGGAGGACATCCGCCGCCAGGCGCAACTGGTCGACGCGCACGAGATCCGCCGCCGGCTCACCGTGCTCGAGGAGGCGCTGCGCTCCATCGATGGGAACGTCACGGCCGACATGACCATCTTCTCCGCCATGGCCCGCGTGGCGGGCGGCCGCTTCGGCGAAGGCGAGTGGCCGCCGCATCCGGCGGGGCGCTGGGATTACTGAGCCGCGCAACGTCGTTCGCCGCGGGCCGCTTCCGCCCGCCCGCGTCCGCTCGCCCTTGGCGCCACGATTGACCGCACCCGCGATATCGGTGACATTGGACGGGCCGAGCCGCGGCAGGGACAACGCGCGCCGGCGAGTCTTTTCCCACTCATCCACACGGAGGTGCCCCATGAAGCGCAGACTCGTGATATGTGCAGTCGCCCTGTCGCTCGCCCTGCTGCAGTCGGCCGCAGGCGCGCGCCCGGTCAAGATCGGCTTCGGCGGCGGGATGAGCGTGCCGGTCAGCGACGCCAAGGACGCGTTCAAGAACGGGTTCCATGGCAAGGCGATGGTGCAGTGGACCGCGCCGGCCCTGCCACTGGCGTTCCGCGGATCGCTGGGCTATTCGCAACTCGACCTCAAGGCGCTCGCCCCCGGCATCGACGGCAAGGGGAAGATCCTCTCCGGGCTCGCGAACGTGAGCTGGGGCTTCCCGGTCGGCCCGGTGAAGCCCTATATCATCGCCGGCGTCGGCGCGTTCAACCTCAAGTCCGAAGTGGGCGGCACGAGCGGCCCCTCCGAGACCAAGTTCGGGATCGACGGGGGCGCCGGCCTGGAGTTCAAGCTGGGCGGCATCGCCGCGTTCGTCGAGGGCAAGCTCGAGAACATCTTCACCGACCAGGGCCTGAGCGGCGCAGTGGGGAGCACCTCGGCCTTCAAGACACAGATTATCCCGGTCACCTTCGGGATCTTCTTCTAGGCCGTAGCAGGCCGGGGGCGTCCACGCCTGCCGAGAGGGCGCCCCCGGCCCCTTTTGCGCACGTGCGCGCCGTCCCGCCCTGCGCTATCCTTGGACCGTTCATCGTCCGTCCTTCGCCTTTGCGAAGGCTTTTCATAGCCGGATCCGGGTCTGCGGGCAGCACGTCCATCCCGGTTCCGGATCGCGCATCACCAGATCCCGTCGGCTCTCGCCGGCGTTGAAGGCGGACGCCCGTCCGCCATAGAGGACAGCGGCCATGGCCGAGATCGTTCAGGTGGCCCTGCGCGGGTCGCGCAGGGAGTTCTTCCTCAACTCGCGCAGCCTGTGGCTCAAGCTTCGCGACCCCATCATCGTGCAGGCGGAGCACGGCGAGTTGCTCGCCACGGTGTTCCTCAAGGATCCCACCCTGGTCGCGCTGAAGCGCCCCGGCAACGTCACGCGCGAGATCCTTCGCAAGGCGACCGAGGAGGACCTCGATCAGCAGGACCACAACTACACCCTCGAGGGCGCTGCGTTCGAGTACTGCCGGGCGCGGATCGAAGCGCGCGAGCTCAAGATGGATCTCTCCGAGGTCGAGGTGGCCTTTTCGGCCAACCGCATCACCTTCTTCTTCTCGGCCGAGCACCGGGTGGACTTCCGCGATCTGGTCAAGGACCTGGCCGCCCGCTTTCACACCCGGGTCGAGTTGCGCCAGATCGGGGTGCGCGACCAGGCCAAGCGGCTCGACGGCTGCGGCCCGTGCGGGCGCGCCTTCTGCTGCTCGACCTGGCTCAAGGACTTCCACCCGGTCACACTCAAGATGGCGCGCGAGCAGCAGCTCTCGCTCAACCCGGGCAAGATCTCGGGAGCGTGCGGGCGGTTGCTCTGCTGCCTGGCCTACGAGCTGACGATCTACCGCGAGAACCACAAGAAGCTCCCGCCCGCCGGCACCAAGCTGAAGACCGGCAAGGGCGTGCTCACGGTCACCCGCACCGAGATATACCACGAGGCCGTGTGGCTCAGGGACGACGAGGGCGGCGAGCATCGCGTGGCCTACGCCGAACTCCCGCCCGGGCCGTATCACACCTGCGGCGACTGCAACTGCGGGGCGAAGCCGAAGAACGGGAACGGCGACGCGCCCCCCGAGTCCGAGGGTGAGCCGCCGCCGGACGCCTGGGCGGATCCGCCGGACGCACCGGGGCAGTAATTCGCAACCCAGCTACGCCCAGGGATCGTTCAAACGCAACAGGCCGCGCGGCCAGTTCAAGATGAAACAGTCCTTGGATCTCGACATGCCCATGGGCATGCGGGCGGGCGGCTCGGCTACAACCCCCGCTTCCCGAACCACCGCACCGCGATCAGCAGCGCGACCACGATGTAGCCCGCCGCCCACCACATCATCGCCGGGCTCGGCACCGAAGCGGGCGAGAATGGCGTGGCCTGAAGCTCCCGCATGATGGTGGGCTGCATGAGCCAGGCGGCGCGCTGCCATAGCGCTTCGGCCGGCATGATGAGGCTCGCGACCGTGCCGACGTTCCGGGCGGCCGCGTTGTTCAAGTGGGTCCCGATCTGTTCCACCCAGTGCCCGATGAACGCGAGCCCGTAGAGCCCAAACACCATCATGCCGTTGGTCACGGTCGAGAGCCGGGTGCCTCCGGCGATCGAGACCGAGACCAGCACCACGACCTCGACCATCATGAGGGGCAGCCCGGCAAGGACCTGTGGCGGGGTCACTCCGCCGATCACGCGGGCGACGAGCAGCACCCCTCCGGCCATGCCCAGCAGGTAGCCGGCCACCACGAGGATGTAGGCGAGCCACTTGCCGAGCACGATCTCGGAGCGCCGCACCGGCTTGGCCGCCAGGGTCTGGATCGAGCCCGAGGCGATCTCGCCCGAGATGGCGTCCACCGGCAGCAGGACGGCGCTCATCACCGAAAGCAGATTGACGGCGTACAGCCCTGCGAGCGTGAGCGCCGTGCACGCAAAGCGCTTCTCGACCAGGGTCGTCTTCACCTCGCCCGCCATGTCGCGCACGATGAAGGTGAATCCGATCGCATAGAGGGCGAGGAACGCCACTCCCCCAATGAGCGCGGCGAGCAGCACCCGGCGACGGAGCGCTTCGTGAAGCGTGAGGTGGGCCACGACGATCAGCCGTCCCATCGGATCAGCCCGGCGCCTGGTCGTCGCCCATGATCTCGAGGAACCAGGCCTCGAGGGACTTGCGGGCGGTCCGCATCTCGTAGAGCGCGACCCCGCGCCCCACCAGCCAGCGCGCGATCTCGGGCGACGACTCCTCATCGGCCACGCGCAGGCGCACCCAGCGGCCCCGGACGGCTTGGGAGTCGCCGGCCGGTGCGCGGTCGCCCATGCCCTGGCGGTCTTCGGGGCCCGCGCCCGCGGGCAGGATCTCGCCGAAGCGCGACAGGCCGGCGACGGTCTCGTCATCGAGCGGGCCGAGCCTCAGATCCACCTCGGTCTCCGTCGTCGTCGCGTCCATCGTCATCTCGCGAAGCGTCGTGCCCTCCTTGATGAACGTGACCCGGTCGCAGGTGACCTCGACCTCGCCCAGCAGGTGCGAGTTGAGGAACACCGTCACGCCGCGCGCCCGCTGCTCGTGGATGACGTCGCGCACCAGGCGGCGTCCGAGCGGATCGAGCCCCGAGGTGGGCTCGTCCAGGAACACGAGCTCGGGCTCGTTCACCAGGGCCAGCGCCAGTCCGACGCGCTGGAGCATCCCCTTGCTGTACTCCCCGACCTTGCGGTCGGCCGCTTCGGTCAGGCTCACGCGCTCGAGCAGCGCATCGCCGCGGCTGGCGAGGGTGCGCTCGGGGATGCCGAAGAGCCGCCCGTG
>CAYONG010000080.1:0-6855 GCA_964405235.1 uncultured bacterium
ACAGGGTGGCGTGCGTCATCGACCGGGTGGGGCGGCCGACCGAGGGGTTGCAGACGGCAACGGGGTCGGTTGGCCGGGCAGGTGATACTCGTGAACCATCGCCCCGCCGTCGGTGAATCCCGACGATCATCCCGACGTTCGGCACCCGACGTTCGGCGCTGGAGCGCATGGATCGTTCCGGCTAACCTCCGGCCGAACCCGGCCCGGCGTTCCCATCGAGGGCCCTGCCCTCGGCGCACCGCCCGCGCGGAAACCGCCCGGGGGTCGACCCGGGATCAGGCCAGCCGGCGGAGGAACCGATGCGACGCACGTGGATTCTGCCCTCCCGGCCCAAGCCGGGGCGGTTGTCGGACGAGCAGTGCCGGAAATTCGTGAGTCCACTGTTCGGGATAAGGCCGAAGCCGTCGCGGACATCAGGTCGGCTGGTGGAGGAGGACTACGTCAAGGGCCACTCGCTCAAGTTGGTCGCGCTCGAGAAACGTTGACCGGAACTACCACTCGGAGACGTCAATGCACCGTACGGTGTATGCGAGGACTCGCGAGCTGGATCAAGCTCGCCATCGCCCTAGTGGGCGCGCTTTCCCTCTCTCTGGTCCTGGTGTCCCAACCGCTGGCCGACGACAGCAATCTCCCGGTCTACTTGAGGGATCGGGGGGAGGGGGTCCCCACTTCCTTGTTCGGAACCTACGTGCGAAACCGCGAATTGCTCGTCTATGCCTTCTACGAGTACACCATCAACAAAGATACGGAGTACAAGCCGAGCGAGCTCGGATATATGGGCGAGATGGACTACCGAGGCAAGCGAACCGAGAGCGAGGGGCTGATCTTCCTGTCCTACGGTATCTCCGAGAATTGGGCTTTGGAGATCGAATCGGCCATCTATGGCCAAACCACGCAGCACAAGGCTGCCAACGATCCTTCCCTCCTCCCCCAGGAACTGACGGAGTCCGGACTGGGAGACACGCAGGCGGAGATCCGCTGGCGGTGGACCAAAGAGACGGAACGACGGCCCGAGCTATTCAGTTATTTCGAGACGGTGTTTCCCCTCCAGAAGGACAAGGTCCTGATCGGCACGCAGGAATTGGAGTTGATCCTGGGCTTCGGGCTCATCAAGGGCTGGAGCTGAGGAACCCTCTTGGCCCGCGCGTCGGCCCTCAAGGTGCCCGATACCAACATCCAGGGGCCGACGAGTTCTCGCTCGAGTACCTGAAGAGGTTCTCGCCGTCGTTCCGCGGAGACCTCGCCCTCGAGGGGGGGCAGGACGAATGGTCAGCCATCGCGGAAGCGCAGTGGTTCTTCAAGCCGAACATATTCTTGAAGCTCAACAGTGGCTTCGGGCTCACCGAAAAGGCACCAGACTATGCGCCCGAGGTGGGAGTGGTCTTCTCCTTCAAGTAATGATGTGGCCCCGAGGCTATGCCTGCGCCGTCACCTCGCTCCAGGAGGACGCGGTGTCTTGTGGGAACTCAGGTGCTTCGGACGTTCATCACCGCCAGTCGCCAGCGGCGACGAACGCCGCCCAGTAGAACGGATGCGTGGCCAGCTTGTGCTTGCGGCGGTCGCGAAGAACGGACAGGCTGGCGTTGCGCGCGGCGTCGACAGTGTCACGTCGGTTCTTGAGCCGGGCTTCGTAGAGGGCCTTCATCCACGCCCGCGTCGCTTCGTCGTCCACCGACCACAGGCTCATGATCAGGGTGCCGGCGCCGGCGACCTGGAAGGCCCGTCGCAGTCCGAACACTCCCTCGCCCGTCTGCACGTCGCCGACGCCGGTCTCGCACGCGGACAGCACTGCCCACTCGACGCCCGACAGGTCGAGCGATGCGATCTCCTCGGCAGTCAGAATCCCGTCGTCCTCCCCTTCGCCGGCCGCCGCACGATGGTTGGCGCCCGCGAGCACCAGGCCCGACAGCAGGAGCGGGTTCTCGCCGCCCACCGGCGGCGGCGATTCGGCGCCGGCATTCTCTGCCGTCGTCAACCCGCCGATGCCGCGGGCGGGCGCGAGGGCGGATGGGCACGCGCCGCTGATGAAGAATCCATGCGTAGCGAGATGCAGCACGCTCCGACCCGCGACGGAACGCTTGAACGCGGCTTCACTGGCGTCACCGCCGGTCAGATCGAGGATCCCGGCACGCTCCGCCGACTTCGCCCGTTGGCTCTTCGTCCACATGCCGACGATCTCGCGGGTTTCTTCCCCGGTCGCGGGCAACGGCTCGAACTGCGTTGTCGCGAAGTCGCCGCACCCCGAGCGTTGTCCACGGTAGGTGGCGGCGGACGCGATCAGTTCGGAGGACTCGTCCCGCGCTACCGCTTTCGTTGAGTCGGCGCCACCCTGTCGCAGCGATGCGAACGGGGCCGTCGCTTCGTAATCCGGCGCCCCGAGCGCGAGCAGGCCGGCGCCATGTCGAGACTCGCCGGCCGGCACCAGGTCACGCTCCGCCGAAAGGTAATGGAGCGACGGCCCGCGCTCGACCAGGTAGCCTCCCTCGTCTATTGGAAGTGCGGCGAGATTGACCAGGTTCAGAGAGCCATCGGGAACGACGAACACCCGTTCCACGTGAGCGAGGGCGCTGGTGAGCGGGTCCCAGACTCGGGCCCTGAGGGCGGTGCCCGCGGTTCGATAGGCCGCTTCGGCCCGCTTCGGCGTCATGCCGGCCCGCAGGGCTCCGCCCGAGACCTCCTGCTTCCAGCGCGTGACGAGGCTGTCGATCGCGTCCGCGGACCCGAGTTCCACGGCTTGTGGATCGCGTTCACCCGCACGCAGCACGAAGGCCATGAAGTGCGTGCCCCTCTTCGACGGGCCGACCCTTCCGGCGGCGGATGCGGGCGCAGAACCGATGGTGAGCTCGGCTTTCTCGTATTCCGTCATCGCCACCAGCGCGCTTCCCGCGGGCAGGTTCGCCGCCACTTCGTCGAGCCCCAACCGCGCCCGCGAGACCCCGCGGGCGAAGTCCGCACTGGTCGCCGCCAGCGTGCGTTCGGCCGCTTCCTTCGCGGCCTGTGCGTCCTCGATCAGCTTGCGATAGGCGGTAGGGCTCTGATCGCCGATGCCCCGCACCACCAGGGCCGCGAGTCGCGCTCGGGCGCCGGCGAGAGTGTCGGCCAAAGAGGCGACGCGAGCGTTGCTCGTGTCCGCTATGGCACGGTGCCGGGCTGCCATCTCGTCGAGCACCACGGCGCGGGAGCGCACGGCCGCATCCATCACACGTCGGTCGGAGGCCGGGTCGAGCCCGCGGCCGGCGAGCGTGAGCAAGAGGTCGAGACTCGAAGAACGCACGGCCGAGTATCGCAGGGCCTGGCGTTCGGAGAGCGAGCGGCTGGTGAGTCGCAGGTGGTCGCGCGAGATCCGTTCTGCTTCCAGCGCTTGTTCGACGCCCTCCCCAACCTGCCCCTGGCGGGCCAGCACGGTCGCAATGTGGTTCTGGCTCTCGGCCACCAGCGGATGCTCCGGGCCGAGGGAATTCCGCCGAATGGTGAGCGCTCTTTCGAAAAGCGGCTTCGCCGTGGCGTCTTCACCGGCGCGAACCATGAGACTCGCGAGATTCTCCAGACTCACGGCCACGCCCGGATTGTCCGGGCCGAGAGCCTTTTCGTTGATGGCGAGGGATTTCTCGTACAACCGGCGCGCCGTGTCGTCGTCTCCCAAGTCCCGTTGCAAATCACCGAGGTCCCCAAGGTTTACGGCAACCTCGGCGCTGTTCGGGCCGAAGATCTTTTCGCGCAGGGCCATGGATCGTTCGAACAGCGGACGCGCGGCGGCGAGATCCCCGGTGGTTCGCAAGAGAGTCGCGAGACCCATCAAGGCCCTCGCCGTCGATGGGTGGTCCGGTCCGAGCGACTTCTCAACCATCGCCAGCGCTCGCTCGTACAGCGGGCGGGCGGCGGTGTAGTCGCCGCCCGTGTACAAGAGTTCGGCGAGGCGGTCGAGGCCGATCGAGACGTAGACATGTTCGGCGCCATACACCTTGGCGATGATGCTGTTTGCGTGCTCGATCGAAGTGCGTGCCACCGCATAGTCGCCCAGTGCCCCTTGCGCCTTTCCGAGCCCCCAGTTCGCCGCTCCCACCAGGCCGTATTCCGGGCCAGACGATTTCTCCAAAGACGCGATGGACTCCTTGAATATCCCGATTGCCGCGGCATAGTCACCACCTTCAACCTTGGTGTGAGCGAGGTTCATGAGTGTCCTGCCCACGGTCTCGTGTTCGGGGCCGACGGTCCTTCGTTGAATCTCGAGGATCTGCTCGTACATCTGGCACGCGCCCTCGTACTCGCCGGCGTAGCCCATGGTATTCGCAAGGTTGTTGATGCTATTGAGGTGATTGGGCCCGTCGCGCTCGATCTTGTTGTAGATCGCCACTACGCGCCGCAGGGGAACGAGTGCGGCGGTGTAGTCGCCGGCGTACGAGAGCAGAACGCCGTAGCCGGTGAGGCTGCCCGCGGTTTCGGCGTGATCATGGCCGTAGAGCCGCTCCTTGAGCGCCACCGTTCGCTCCGCGAGCTGCCGTCCCTCGCTCCAGCCGTTCATGCCGCCGAGCCAGATCGACTGCACCAGCGCGTCGAGCACCTTCCCCAACAGCGAGTCCGGCCCGGAGGCCGCCTCGAGCTCGGCGAGCAGTGCGCGCGCGTCGGTCTCGGCTCGGGAGTTTTCTTGGCGGTCCAGGAACGCCTTCAGGGAATCGATGCGGGCGCCCACGTTCCCCGGGGTCGCAGCGCGAGCAGATTTCGCACCGGCTTTCTTCGAAGCGGCGGCGTGGGCAGCGCTCGTGGAGATCGTGGACTGCGGCCCGGAGGCGAATGCGATCATCAGCACGAGCGGAAGAACACGGGCGCGTTTGAATGCTGCCATGACTGACCCCTTTTCTGGACCTGGGCTTGTGGCGAACGGATAGGAATTTCCTTTCGCGCGCCTGCGATCCTAGCCCCCGTCCCGGCTGGCGCCCCAGGACTGTGGGATAGGCGTTGAGCATCACCGACACGTTGGCGGAGCGAAAGTTCGCCACCGCCAGCTCAGTCCCAATTCGATGCGGGCGAGGACCAGCTCTCGATCCTCGTCCGCAAGACGCGCCAGCGCCTCCTCGTAACGCCGCAGGGCCTCGCTGCCCACCGTCCGGGGCCGCCGAAGTGCGGCTATAAATATGGATAAGAACACGTATGCGCGCGACGGCGATCCTACGCCGGGAGACCACCCCGCTCCAGCCTGATTTCCCGCGCGGGCGCCCGGCCCGCACCCCGCCGCGCCGCCCGGCCCGCGCGAGGGGCGGTCCGCAACCCCGCTCGGCCCCCCGTCGGCGCTCGCTTGGGCGCCCCCTTTGAGCCGCCAACGCGCACTCGCGCCGCCACCCACGCGGAGTCCTGCGGGCGCGATGCCCCTGCGGGGGGCCTGACCGGAGCGGTCTCCGGCCGCTGCCACGCCGCGGTGGTCACCCCGGCGCCGCCCCCACTCCCGCCCAGGGCCCGGCGCGCGCCTCGATCCCCCGCCGCGCCAGATGCGCGAGGATGCGCCGCACGACCGCGGGCTCGGTGACGAACGCGACGATGCGCATCGCCCCGCCACACCGTGGGCAGGTCTCGATGACCTGGAACACGCGCCGCAGCAGCTCGGCCCAGCGCCGCCGGCGGGCCCGCAGCGCCGGCCAGTCCGCCGCGGGTTCCGGGGAGATGGACTGCCGCTCGGGTGCCGGCACCAGCATCACGCCGCGCCGGCGCCACCACACCCGCCGCCTCGTCGCGTAGGCGCCGTAGTAGCGCACCCCCCAGCGCTGAGTCTCGCCGCCCGCCACCCGCACCGTCAGCGTCCCCCGCGCCAGCCCGGTGACCAGCGCCGCGTGATGCGCGAGCACGCCGAGATAGCCTGCGATCCCCGGCACCTCGACGTACTCCACCGCGCCCTCGAACACGGGTTCGCCCGGGTCAGCGCCCGCGGGGAGCATTGCAGCATCATTGACGGCGCGCTGCGCGAGTTCGTCACGTGGGAGAACATGCCCTGGGAATGATGGTTTGATACGCTGCGGGGGTTTCCCACCCGCCACCGGCTCGATCGACTGAGGCACGCGCCGGCGGCGCGGCCGGGCGGCGCGCCGCACGGGCATATCCAAGGGAGGGACCTCATGGGCAATACATGGATCACCGACCTGCGGCACTTCCTCGGAGACGATGGCGAGGTGGTCGCCTTTCGGGGCAGGCGTCTGGCGGAACACCTCTGTCAAATCGTCGCCGCCGTCACTCAGGAGGCGAACGAATCGCCGCGCGATCCGGCCCCTTCCTGCCGCCGCCGTCCTGGCCACCAACGCTGTCCCGGACGGATCCAGGCGGGATTCGACCCGCCGGGCAGTCGGATCAATTGGCTCTGCCCAAGCTGCGGGGACAACGGCTGGATCAGCGGGTGGCACGGAACCCGTTGGGACAAAGGTGGCCGGCCCGCGCTTCCCGCGATTCGGCGCGTCACGTATCGGCGCGGGCTCATCCGCCACCTCCGCGAAAGCGCGTCGCTCCCGGCCATCCTTCTTGAGGCGCCGGACATCCCCCGCGAGGTCACCGTCGCCATTCACGACAACGATCTGCTGGGCATCTCCGGCGAGTTCGGTCACCCTGCCGCGGGCGATCCGATCCAGTACGACGAGTTGACTATCGAGCATGCGGCCGGGAGCGAGACGATGATCGTTTTCAACTGCGCCATCATGCTATTCAGGACCAGCGAGGAGTTCTTCGTCCGATTTCACAGGGTGGCGTGCGTCATCGACCGGGTGGGGCGGCCGACCGAGGGGTTGCAGACGGCAACGGGGTCGGTTGGCCGGGCAGGTGATACTCGTGAACCATCGCCCCGCCGTCGGTGAATCCCGACGATCATCCCGACGTTCG
>CAYONG010000081.1:0-16721 GCA_964405235.1 uncultured bacterium
GACGTCAAGAAGCTGACGCCGCACGGCTGGCAGGAGCACTACGCGGCCGAGGTCACCGAGCGCCGCCACGCCCTGCTCCGCGAGATCGCCGGCGAGCGCTGACCGCCCATTGGCGTGACGGTCGTGGGCGAACGGTTACGAGCAAATAGCCCTGGTAGAGCGGCTGGTTGAGTTCCATCAGCTCGTCCAGCTGCAGCCGATCGTGGCGCTCGAGGTTCTCGCGGGCTGAGAGCAGCAGCCACTTCTTCACCTTGAGCGTGCGTCCCAGCTCATCGCGTGGCGCGCCCGCGAACTGGAGTTGCCCCGGCTATGCTGAGCTCAGCATAGCCCCGGTTCCGTGGACCGTGAACAGCTGCGGAATCACCGGGCCCCTGCGTGACGGGCTTTCCGGCCTCTCAGCCCCCGACCTCTGACTCATGGTTCCTCCGCAGCATCCCACTCGCATCGGCTCGACTTCCAGGTAGGTCTCGAAGTCGCCGACCGAGCAGTCCCGAAATCGGATCGGCTCCGCCTCCTCCTCCTGGTCGTCACGGACAGCGCGTTTCGGGGTGACAGAGGACCGTGGTCCATCATCCGGCGGCGATGTACTACTTCGTGAAGGCCTGATTACTGCCCAATGCGGACCGCGCCCCCCTTGGCCCGGAGCCGCAGCCGCTTCGAGAGGGTGATGTTCTCGGCGTAGACCCCGGCGCGGATCTCCAGCGAACTACCGGCGGCCACCCCGTCGTGACCCGCGAGCACGGTCTGGAACGGCCCGACCAGGCCGCTGCAGGAGGGGATCCCGGTCTGGATCGGGCAGCTGCTGGTCCAATCGACGACCAAGATGTCGATCTCGACGGCGTTGCAGGCGTTGCGCAGGTTCTCGCGATCGGCCGTGCTCCAGCCCAGGTAGATGGCGGCCTGCATCAGGGCGTTGAACAGGTCGACCCAGTCCGCCGCGGGTACGAGCAGGTTGGCGTTGACTTCGTAGTAGAGGTCGGCCACAGCGTCGACGCCCTTGCCGTAGATGGTCTGTCCGTTGAAGGTCCCGCCGTCGGTGAGCAGGTAGCAAAGCTTGTTGTTGATCCCGCTGTTGTTGTGGACGCCGCCGTAGTCGTTTCCGAGCGTAGGGGTGGCGGCCGGCGGCGTGTAGAGCGGGCTGCCGAGCCGGTCGGGATTCTGGTAGGCCGGTGGATCCTCCATGCTGCGCAGCGTGAAGTTGGGCAGCGCTTCGCCGATCAGCCACCGCAAGGCCGGGTCGTCGAAGCCCCCCGCGGGGTTCGCGAGATCCACGAACTCACCCCACACGTCGGAGAACGATTCGTTCATGGCGCCCGAGGCGTTCTCGTAGATGAGGCCGGACTCGTGTTCGGTCACGCCGTGGGTGAACTCGTGGGCGGTGACGTCGTCCACCGTCCACCCCTCACCGAACCTGATGTTGCCGTAGAACCCGTCCCAAACCGCGTTCTGCCACGGGCAGGTGGGGGAGGGGCAGTAGCGCACCGAGGCGCGAAGGATGCCACCGGCGTCGTCGAACCCGTCGCGGGCGTGATGGGTGAGATAGAACGAGTACGTGGAGGCGAGCTGGTCGTAGGCGGCGTCGGCATCCGCGATGCCGCAGGGGGGATCGCCCTCGTCGCGCACGAAAGTGGCGAAGTTCGTGCTGGTGTTGTTGCAGTCGTAGATCTGGCGGTCGAGGGCCGAGTAGTCGAGCGGGTATTCGCGCACCAGGGTGCCGTCGCGGGCATCGAGCAGCAGGCGGAAGCTCCCGCCCGTCGGCACCCCGACGTCGATCGCCCACACCAGGCGTGGCTCGCCGGCGAGACCCAGGACGGACGGCACCCACAGATGGAGCGCCGGCGGCCGGATATCGATGGTCGTGGTCGAGTCCGATCCGCGCACGCGGATCCGGGCCTGCTCGGCGGCCTGGGAGGCCGGGATGCCGGGGCGGATGTCGATGGTAGCGTCGATCCCCGACAAGTCCGCGATCACAGCCTCCACGCCGCCCTCCCCGTCGAGCTGCATGCTGGCCATGGCGCCGAAGATGGGCACGCCGGACAGGGTCTCCTGCAGGCGGACGAAGTGCCGCTCGCCGCTCTGGCGCGTGCGGAACACCCGGAGCCCCAGCGCCGGATTCCCGAGACCGAATCGACTGCGCTGCGATTCGAGGAAGCGGCGGGCGGTGACCCCGGGCTCCGCCGCGGAGGCTCCGGGGGCTGCGAAGGCCATCCCCGGTGGCGCGCCCAGGTAGCGCAACGTGCCCCGTTCGGACCAGGTCGCGCGCAACGCATCCACCCGCGCGGTCGGGGCCGCGGTGCCGCCGGAGACCGCTGGCCGGGCCGGCCTTAGGGAGGTGACGAGGTCCTCGAGCCCGTCCGGTAGGTTCCCCTGGGCCCGGGCCGTCGTCGCCACGAGCAGGGCCAGGGCCGCCAGGCTCAGTCGGAATCGGCGGTATCGCCGCGCGCGGCACTCACAGGCCGAAGGGCTGGTTCCCCCTTGCATGGTCTTAGTTCCCGATCCGCGCCGGGCCCGCCCGGGTCGCCCGCAGTATCAACGGCGTGTTCATGAGCGGGTTCTCGGCGTAGACGCCGGGTCTGAGCACCAGGATGTCGCCCGGCAGCGCCACGGCCTTGGCCGACGCGATCGAGCGATACGGATTCGTGCTGCGGCCGTTGCCGGGCAGGCAGCCCGTGCACCACTCGACGAAGCGCGTCCGGCCCGTGAGGTAGTTGGGGCGATCCTCGTTGGCCGTGTCGGCCCACCGGTCGTGCTGCTCCTCGGTGAGCGTGTCGAGCAGGGTGTGGCCGTAGACCATCCCGGGATGGAGGTAGCCCATCGTGTTCCAGTAGATGGCCACGATCGAGTCCTGCTCGGCCTGCGTGAGCTGCTCGTAGAGCTTCTGATAGTGAAACAGCGAGAGCTGCTGATGGTTGAAGCACGGCCCATCGGGCAGGGTGCTGGCGAGGCCGTCGCCGTCGGTGATGCAGGTCGAGGGCGTGCAGCAGGTGTCGATCGAGCCGTTCGGGTGCGGGAGGTCGAAGAAGTGCCCCAGCTCGTGGGTGAAGATGGCGGCGTAGAACGTGTCGCTGTACGACGGGTCGAAGATCCGTGCGCCGGCCACCACCACGTCGTTCGAGCCGTTGGCGGGAGGCGGGAACGAGGCGACCGCGCCGTCGCCCCTGCCGGCGTTGAAGTAGACGTTGACCTTGTCGGTCCGCCACAGGAAGGCCGCGGGGTTGGCCTTGGCCGCGTCTTCGAAGCCCTTCATGTCCAGCCCCGGGCCCTGGTCGAGCGGCCGGTCGGCCCAGAAGCTCGGGTTGGAGCTGGGGCAGCTCGTGCATGGGGTCCCGACCGGCTCGATCTCGCTCAAGGCGAACCGGTAGCCGCGCCAGTAGCCGCTCATCAAGTACTCGTTCGCCTTGTCCACCATATCCTGCACGTGGTAGCCGGTCAGCATCGTATAGACCGCGTCGTCCACCGAGGGCGGCAGGCCGGTGGTTTCGTCGAGGATGACCTTGGCCGAGATCCGGATGTAGATGTACGGATCCGCCGCGACCGGCGCGGTGGCCGCCGCAGCGAGCGCGGCCGCGAGGGCGAGCGCACGTCCGGCGGAAGCTGGACGACTCACTGGAGCCCCACCAGCACCAGCACCAGCCCTTCGCCCTCCGCCAGCGAGCCCATCGCCTTGCCGAGGACCGCACCCTGCGCGCGGGTCAGATCGTCCACCCGCATCGCGTGGCCGGCGAGGGACGACGTGGTGAGCAGGTCGCCCGGGCGGATCGGACCGTTCGCGGCGGTCGCCCGGCAGTAGACGCGGCCGGTGAGGGCCACGGGATGGGCTCCATCCGCGATCGAGCCCTTCTGCCCCATGAGCATGCCGGGCGTCACCCCGCCCGCCCCGCTGACGATCCCGGCGACGCGGCGATCGTAGGGCTGGCAGGCGACCACCAGCCGACCTTCGCGATCGGGGTCGATGCTGACCACCGTACCTGGCTCGATCGAACGCTCCTCCTGGGCATGCACGTCGAACTTCTCGGACAGGTCCGAGCCGCCCAGGATCTCGAGCACCTTGGTGTGGGTCACTCCCGCGCCGTCGACCCAGAACTTGTGCCCCCCGGGCCCGGTCGCGACGATGAAGTCCCCTGCCGGGCCATCGTCCTCGAGCCACAGGATCTGCCCCGAGCCGGTATTGCGAAGGTGGGCGGTCGCGAAACCGCTGGCGTTGGTGAGGTACGCCGCCATTCCCTGGCCCCCGTTTGTGTTCTCGATCTTGAGGGTCGCGTTGTCCTTGGTCGGTCCCTGGCCGGTGGCGAAGAGTGCCGGTCCGGTGGACGAGTTACTGGCCCAAATGGTGGCGTAATCGGTCGGGCCCTGGCCGGTCGCGACGATCGCCGAGCCCGTCCCCAGGTTCTCGGCCAGCAGGCCGCGGAAGAAACCTCGTGCAGTCACCCCGGTGGAAGTGGGCCCGGTGCCGGTGATGTAGGCGCCCGCGGCGGAACCGGTTCCCACGACCGCGATGCCAAATGGGGAGCTGGTCGCGACGCCTTCGACGCCGAAGACTGCGCCGGTGGTCGCCTTGGCCTCTCCCCGAACACCGGCCGCCGCGAGGGCCGTGCTCCACGTCCAGCCCTGCACTCCGTAGTTCAACGCCGCGCCGCTCCCACCCTGGAACTCCGCACCCGAGCCGGTCCCGGTGTTGGTCATCGAGAACAGTGACTGGGAACTGGTCGTGGTCTGGGCATGAGGGAGGGAAAGCCCCAGGGCCGTTGGGGCCGGGTTGATCCGCTGGCGCGGCAACGGCGTGTAGGCGCCGGTCGAGGCTCCGGGTCGGATCTCGACCAGCAGCCACTTTGCTTCCGCGACGGAGAAAGGCACGACGCCGAAGTCCAGCTCGACGGTGAAGATGCCGCTCGTGACCGCCACGTCTCCCAGTTCGAGCGCGCCGCTGACGCTGTTTCCGCCGACCGATGCGTCGAAGAGCGTGACGCGGAAGTCGTAGGCCGCCGTGGGGGCCACGCCACCGTCGTTCAGGCTTCCCTGGTACGTGAACGCGGTGCCGATGGGGAGACCGGACCACGCCGGTGCCGCCACCAGGGAGAGAGCGGCCACCATCCCCCAAACGACGCCGAGGCCGGCGGAGAATGCAGACATCTTCATGGAACGTGTTCCTCCAGTCGTGCCGAAACGGTGGGGAGTTCGCGGGGTGCTGGAGCGGTTCCCTACGCCGGCAACGGTTGCGGTGGCACGCCTCATCGCGTCACCACCAGTTTCAGCGACTTCTCAAGCGTGCCGAGACGCACGCGAACGAAGTAGAGTCCCGGACTGACGCGCTGCCCGGCCGCGTCCCGGGCGTCCCACTCGACCGAGTGGCGTCCGGAAGCCCAAGCCCCGAGGGCGAGGGCGCGCACTCGCCCGCCGTGGATCCCGAAGACGCTGATCTCCACATCCCGCGTGTCGGGCAGATCGAACGCCAGCCGGGTGCGGTCGAGAAGGGGGTTGGGTGCCGCGGCGTGGATTCGGGCCTCGTGAACGACCGGGGTACCGCCGGGGGAGGGGCCGGGGTCGGGGTCGGGCGGATCGCCCACGCCGACCACCGATGGCGCCCCCCCGGCCCAGAAGCCGCCCGCCAGTGTGTAGTTCAGGCGACTCACCAGCCCTGCGTCCGGCTGCCCCACGGTTCCGCCCAGCACGTAGGGACCGGCCTGCACGAACGCCGCGCCCCCGCCGTCTACCGACCAGTGGGTGATGGAGAACGGGTCCGCCGTACACGTTTGGGGGAATCCGCCGGCGGATGCGAGCAGCACCGCCAGGATGGCGGTGGGGACGCCCGCCCGGAGCGGGGTGAATCTGAGTTTCCGCATGCGCGTTCCTCGCGTTGTGCCGGGTCGAACCCCGTTCATCCCCGCTGCTCTCGCGGATTCGGGCAACCCTGTCGGATGAAACAGCGGCCCGGAGAACCAGCCTCGGGAATTATAGCGCGATTCCGTGTTGCGCCGACAGGGATACACCCCGCGCGCCGTCCTACCCACGGATGGCCTGGCCTTCCGGGGCGGAAGGCAGCGAGGTTTTTGGCGGGTAGCGCGTGGGCAGGACCAGGCCGCTCCGGCCCTCGAACGGGAGCAAAGGTTGTGCCTCCCGAAAACTCCATCTTCCACTGCCCTTGAATGTTGTGCCGGCAGCCGCAAGGCTTCTGGGCTTCTCGTTCCCGCACCCTCAGAGAACATGCACCCCAAGGAGACGGGGTTGGCAATGCCTCCGATTCTGCTCGCCGCCGCGGCGTTCGCCCACAGCTTCCTTCGATCCCGGCTCTCCATGCAGATCGAGATCCTAGCCCTGCGACATTAGTCGGGCGTCTACCAGCGCAGCCGCCTCCGGTCCCGGCTCAGGCCAGCGGATCGGCTGCTCTGGATCTGGCTCTCGCGAGCCTGATCTGGCTGGTGCGAGGCGCTGGTCATCGTCCAACCCGCGACGGTGGTCGCTTGGCAGAGGAAGAGGTTCCGCAAGTACTGGGCGAAGCTGACGCGATCAGGGAAGCCGGGCCGGCCGACCGTCCCGCAAGAAGTACGCGACCCCTGATCCGGCGGATGTCGCTCGCCAACCCGCTCAGGGGCGCGCCTCGCATCGTGGGGGAGCTGAGCAAGATCGGCATCGAGGTGGCCAAGTCGACGGTCGAGAGGTACATGACCCGCCGACCCAAGCTGCCCTCCGCCACGTGGCGCGCCTTTCTGAAGCACCACCTCTAGGAGATCGTTGCGACCGATTTCTTCGTCGTGCCCACGGTGCGCAACCAGGTCCTGTTCGTCTTCCTTGTCCTGGCCCACGATCGTCGGCGTGTCCTTCACTTCAATGTCACCGCCCACCCGACCGCCGAGTGGGCCGGGCCGTAGATCGTCGAGGCATTCCCGTGGGTGGACCCGCCCCGGTACCTGCTGCGGGATCGAGACGCCATCTGCGGGGCCACGTTCCGCAAGCACGTCGGCAGCATGGTCTTCCAAGAGGGGCTCACCGCTCCCCGAAGCCCTTGGCAGAGTCCGTACGTCGAGAGACTGATCGGGACGATCCGCCGCCAATGCCTAGACCACGTGATCGTGCTCAACGAGCGGCATCTGAAACGGCTGCTGGCCGACTACTGCGACTACTCCCACCGGTGGCGGACCCATCAGTCCCTCGGCATGGACTGCCCCCAACCGCGCGAGGTCCACTCGGCGGCACAGGGTCGCGTGGCCGAAGTTGCCGAGGTCGGCGGTCTGCATCACCATGACGAGCGCGTCGCTGCCCGACGTCTCGCAAGCGCGCCGAACTACCGCTCACCGCACGATCGGACCATGCCCCGCGGCGCTCAGGGCGACCACAGCCAAGCGACCTGTCGGCACGCGAGGCAGTTACGCGATCACACGACTCGGCAGCTTCTGAGGGTCGCGCTATCGCCACACTGGCCCGCCGGGGGCCGCGGCGATGGGGTCTTCGGGATGCACAGCCCACACCCCGGTCGAGGATCGTGCCGAGGTCGAAGGAACCGAGGCGCCCGAGGAGCTCGCCTTGAGCGTGCCAGGTTGTTCCAGCGTCGGGTAGTGGATCAGCCCCGGTGGATCAGCCCCGGTGTCGCAAGTCAGTGATTCTGTCCCCCTAACGCGTCAGTGATTCTGTCACCCCCCAGCCCTGGCTTTGGGGCGCAGGGGTTCGGGTCCGGTGTATCGCTTCCAAGGGTTGTCGGGACTGGGGCGCCGGATGTTGGTCAGCGTCCCGATACCCGTGGAGCGGGGACGGGTCTTGAGTCGAGGCGGTGGACGATCGGGGCTCTGGGACGATCCTGGGAGGCCGTTTTGGCCGCGGGCCTGCCGGGCGCGACGGGTGTGACGGGATTGCAGGACGAACGACCCTTGGGGAGCCGGTTGTTCGGCGATCACGCCGTGGCGGGGATGGAGGACGAGCAGGCGGCCATCGAGCAGTTCGCGGACCTCGACCTTGGCCCCCTGCCAGGAACGTCGGCCGGGTCCGGGCGGGACCTGCGCCCAGCGGCCCGGGATCGAGACGGTGTTGTCGCGCGCCACCACGCGGTCATAGCGGCAGGCCAGCAGGTGGTCGAGATCGCGCGGGGCGGCGCGGAGCGCTGAGCACGCCTCGCGCGGATCGCAGGCCCAGCGGCGGTTGTGACGGAGGATGAACTCGGGCAGGTAGGCCGTCGCGGCGGCCAGGGTGTCGAAGCCTTTGAGCCGCAGCTCGGTGGCGAACCGGTCTTGAAGGGTGGCCCACAGGCGCTCGATGCGGCCCTTGGCCTGGGGGCTGGTGGCGGCGATGAAGCCGATGGCGAGCTCCTCGATCATCTGGCCGAACTGGGGCGGGCTCTGGCGCCCGGCCAGCTCTTCCTCGAGGGTCCAGTGAGTGTCGTTGCGCACCAGGATCCCGCTGCGATCGCCGTAGAGCGCCACCGGCATGCCGTGGGTCTCAATCAGGTCGCGCAGCAGCGTGACGTAGCCGTGCAGGTCCTCGGTGGGACGGAAGGTGAGGGCGAGGATCTCGCCGGTGGCATCATCCAACGCCCCCAGCAGGCTGTAGCTCGCGCCGGCGTTGGTGAACCACGGGTGCGGGCTGCCGTCGATCAACACCAGTGCCCCGCGGCGGGCCGCCCGCTCGCGTCGCCGACGGTGGCGGGGTGGACGCCGTCGCCGTTTGGGCGCCAGCTTCAGGCGCCGACGCTCCCGACGCACGCTGGCGGGGCTGACCGGCTTGCCCTCCTCGCTCACCAGCTCGGCCAGGTGGTGGTCGTTCACCTTCACCTCGCCGGTCAACAACTCGTGCACCCGTTGCCGGGTGGGCTCGGCCAGCCGCCGGGTCGAGGACCGGCCCCGGTTGCCGTGCACCACGCCGCGTGCCCCGTGCTGGCGCACCTGCCGGCGCAGCCGCTTGAACTGTCGCACGCTCAGTTTCAACGCTGCCGCTCCTTCTCCGTTCGTGACCTTCCCCTGCAGTGCGGCGTGAATCAGGCCCAGCCGCCGGGCGTCCCGGTTGCCCATAAGAATGAGGTCCATGGGGGGACATTTTCACAGACGCGTTAAGGGGGGACATATTCACTGACGTCCCACAGTGGATCAGCCCCGGTTGCCGCCTCCTCGTGGAGCCGATAGATTCCACCGCCCATGACCAACGTCGTCTTTGTCGCGCCGTACTTCATCGAGACGACCATGCGTTTCGTCGCCGCTGTCGCGCGGCTGCCGGGTGTGCGGTTCGCTCTGGTGAGCCATGAGCCCGAGGAGAAACTCCCACCCGATCTGCGCGCGCACGTGGCGGCGCACCTCAGGGTCGGGGACAGCCTCGATTCCCGCGAACTCGCCGGGGCGGTCCAGTCCCTCGCCGGACGCCTCGGGCCAATCGAGCGGCTGATCGGTACGCTCGAGGAGCTTCAGGTGCCCTTGGCCGAGGTGCGCGCCCACTTCAAGATTCCCGGGCTCGGCGTCGAAGCGGCCCACAACTTCCGCGACAAGTCCCGAATGAAGGACGTGCTGCGCGCGGCGGGCGTCCCCTGCGCGCGACACCGGCTGTGCGCCGACGCAGCGGAGTGTCGGGCGTTTGCGGCCGAGATCGGATTTCCGCTGGTGGTGAAGCCGCCCGCGGGCGCGGGGGCGCGCAACACGTTTCGGGTCGAGGACGCCGGGCAACTCGAGGAGTGGCTGGCGGTCTCGCCCCCGCGCCCCGAGCGGGCCGCGCTGCTCGAGGAGTTCATCACCGGGCACGAGCACTCGTTCGACAGCATCACCGTCGGCGGGCGGACGATCTGGAGCTCGATCAGCCGCTACGATCCGACTCCTCTCGAGGTCCTGCGCAATCCCTGGATCCAGTGGTGCGTGGTGCTGCCGCGTGACATCTCGGGGCCCGAGTTTCATGCGATCCACGAGGTGGGCCCGCGCGCGCTCGCCGCGCTCGGCATGGCCAGCGGAATGACGCACATGGAATGGTTCCGGCGCCGCGGCGGCAGCATCGCCATCTCCGAGGTGGCGGCGCGGCCGCCGGGCGCCCAATTCACCACCCTGATCTCCTACGCGTACGACCTCGACCTCTACCGCGCCTGGGCGCGTGCCGTGGTCTACGACGAGTTCGAGCCCGCGCCGCGCCGGTACGCTGTGGGCGCCGCCTATCTGCGCGGCCAGGGCGAGGGGCGCGTGCGCGCCGTTCACGGCCTCGAAGCCGCGCAGGAGATCGCGCCGCTGGTGGTGGAATCGCGGCTGCCACGCCCCGGCCAGCCGCGCGGGAGCGGCTACGAGGGGGACGGCTACGTCATCGTCCGCCACCCGGAGACGGCGGTCGTGGAACGGGCGCTGTCCCGTATCGTGAGCGTCATCCGCGTAGAGTTGGCGTAAGGGTCTGATCGTGGTAACGCGCGCGGTCGCCGCGCGTACGAAGGAGGTGTCCGTGAACGTGCTCATGCTGTCGCCCGGGTTTCCGCCCGAGATGCCACAGTTCGCGCGCGGCCTGCGCGCCGTGGGCGCTCGGGTGATCGGGATGGGCGACACGCCGGTCTCGGCGCTGCCCGCCCCGGCAAGAGAGGCTCTCGCCGACTATCACCAGACGCGCGGATTCGCTGACGAGGACGCGGTGGTCGCCGATGCCGTCGCCATCGCCGACCGCGTGCGCATCGAGCGGGTCGCGTGCCTGTGGGAGCCGCTCATGGTGGTGGCGGCGCGCATCCGCGAGCGGCTGGGGATGCCGGGGATGACGGTGGCGGAGACGGTGCCGTTCCGCGACAAGGAGACCATGAAGCAAGTGCTCGACCGGGCCGGCATCCGCACCCCACGCCATGCGCGCGCCGATCGGGTCGAGCAGGTGGTCGAGGCCGCCGAGCGCATCGGCTACCCGCTGATCGTCAAACCGATCGCCGGAGCGGGTTCGGCGGATACGCACCGGGTGAACGATCGCGCCGAGCTGGACGCCGTGCTGCGCCAGGTGCGTCACGTGCGCGAGGTGAGCGTCGAGGAGTTCATCGAAGGAGAGGAGTTCACGTTCGACACGGTGTGCGCGAACGGGGAGATCGTGTTCTACAACATCTGCAGCTACCGGCCGCGCCCGCTCATCGCGCGCCAGCTCGAGTGGATCAGCCCGCAGACCGTGGCGCTGCGCGATCCCGACGTGCCCTACCTCGGCGCAGGGCGAGCGCTCGGCGAGGCCGTGCTCAAGGCGATGAACTTCCGCACCGGGTTCACCCACATGGAGTGGCACCTCAAGGCCGATGGCGAGGCGGTGTTCGGCGAGATCGCCGCGCGTCCGCCGGGGGCGTTCACCGTCGACATCATGAATTACGCATCGGACATCGACCTGTTCCGCGGCTGGGCGGAGGCAGAGTTGTTTGGGCGGTTCACCCAGCCGATCGAGCGGCGCTACAACTGCGCCTCGATCTTCAAGCGCGCCCAGGGGCAGGGGCGCATCGAGCGCATCGAGGGGCTGGGCGAGCTGATGGCCGAGTTCGGCCCGCACGTTGTTAACGTGGACCTGCTGCCGATCGGCGCCCAGCGGCGCGACTGGCTGCAGACCCTGATCTCGGACGGGATGGTGATCCTGCGCCATCGCGACCTCGCGACCACGCTCCACATGGCCGACCGGTTCGGCACCGATCTGCGAATCATCGCCGGATGAAGAAGCCCGCTCGGCGCGCCGCGAAACCGCGCGCGAAGTCGGAGCCGAAGAAGGCTGCGGCGAAGGCGAAGCCGAAGTCGAAGTCGAAGTCGAAGTCCGCGGGGAAGGCATCGACGGCCCCGAAGCCCCGTCGAGCCTCCCGCGCCCGGCCGGCGTCCCGGCCCATCCACCACGACCCGGCTCTCGCCGCAACGATGGACCTGCTGGTGCGCGGCGAGTGCGCCACGCCCTTCGATGTGCTGGGGCCGCACCCGGCCGGCGCCGGGACCACGGTCGTGCGCACGTTCCAGCCCGATGCGCGCGCGGTCGAACTCGAGATCGGTGACACGCGGGTGCCGATGGCGCGAATCCGCGGCGAAGGCCTCTTCGAGGCGGTGACGCCCATCGCCGACCCGCGCCCCGAATATCGATTCCGCGTCACTACGGCCGAAGGCCCCGACGTGGTCCGCGACGATCCGTATCGCTTCGATCCCTGGCTTTCGGAGTTCGACATTCATCTCTTCGGCGAAGGGACGCACGAGCGACTCTACGAGAAGATGGGCGCGCAGCTCACCGTCCACCAGGGCCTCGCCGGGGTCAACTTCGCCGTGTGGGCGCCCAACGCCGTCCGCGTCAGCCTGATCGGCGACCTCAATCGCTGGGACGCTCGCGCCCACGCGATGCGGCGCCGCGGCCCGACCGGCGTGTGGGAGCTGTTCGTGCCCGGGCTCGGTCCCGGCGCGCTCTACAAGTTCGACATCCTCACCCGGCTGGGCGGCCGCTCAGCGGTCAAGGCCGATCCCTACGGATCGTTCATGGAGTTGAGGCCCAACACCGCATCGGTCGTGTACGACCTCGGTCGCTACAAGTGGGGCGATGCGGAGTGGATGTCGGCGCGCGCCGACCGGCATCGCCCGGACCGGCCGCTCGCGATCTACGAGGTCCACCCGGGCTCGTGGAAGCGCCGCGGCGGCGAAGGGCCCGACTGGCTCTCGTGGCGCGAGCTGGCAGAGGATCTGGTGCCCTATGTGAAGCGCATGGGCTTCACCCACATCGAGTTGCTCCCAATCACCGAGCATCCTTACGACGGCTCGTGGGGCTACCAGACGGTCGGCTACTTCGCGCCCACGTCGCGGTTCGGGACGCCGGACGACTTCCGCCACTTCGTCGATACGGCGCACCGGGCCGGCCTGGGCGTGATCCTGGACTGGGTGCCCGCCCACTTCCCCAAGGACGCCCACGGCCTCGGGTTCTTCGACGGCAACCATCTCTACGAGCACGCCGACCCGCGCCGGGGCGAGCACCGCGACTGGGGCACGCTCGTCTTCAACCTGTCACGTCCCCAGGTGAGCGGCCTCTTGCTGGCGAGCGCGCTCCACTGGCTGGACCGCTTCCACGTGGATGGGCTGCGCGTGGATGCCGTGGCGTCGATGCTCTACCTCGACTACTCGCGCAAGCCGGGCGAATGGGTGCCCAATCCCCAGGGCGGGCGCGAGAATCTGGAAGCGATCGAGTTTCTGAGGCGCTTCAACCGGATCGTCCACGAGCGCTTCCCGGGAGTGATCACTTCCGCCGAGGAGTCCACGTCGTGGCCGCGCGTGACCGGGCCGGTTGGCGAGGGCGGGCTCGGGTTCGATCTCAAGTGGAACATGGGCTGGATGAATGACGTGCTGAGCTACATGTCGACCGACCCGCTCGGTCGCGCGCATCATCACGACAAGCTTACGTTCTCGCTCCACTATGCCTGGCGTGAGCGGTACCTGCTGCCGCTCTCGCACGACGAGGTGGTCCACGGCAAGCGCTCGATGCTATTCAAGATGCCGGGCGACGCGTGGAAGAAGTTCGCCAACCTGCGCGCCCTCTACGCGTGGATGTACGCCCATCCGGGCAAGAAGCTGCTGTTCATGGGCGCCGAGATCGGCCAGATCGGCGAGTGGAACTTCGAGCGCCAAGTGACCTGGTCGCTGCTCGAGGACCCGCTCCACGCCGGGCTGCAGGCCTACGTGGCCGAGGTCAATCGACTCTACCGGGCCGAGGCGGCGCTCCACGAGGTGGACGACCATTGGGATGGTTTCCAGTGGATCGACTACAAAGACGCCGCGCGCAGCGTGGCTTCGTTCGTGCGGCGGGCGCGCGATCCAATGGATTGCGTCGTGGTGGTCGCCAACCTCACACCCGTGCCGCGAGAGGACTATCGCGTGCGGGTGCCGGGTGCGGGGCGCTGGATCGAGCTATTGAACACCGACGACGAGCGCTGGGGCGGGAGCGGTGTCGGCCAGCCGGGCGGAGTGGAGGCGACGCCGGCCGGGGAGGACGTCCGCGACAGCCTCACTCACGAGGTGACGCTGCGGCTGCCGCCGCTCGGGGTGGTGTGGATGAGGGCGGGGGAGTAGAGGGGTGCCGCAGGGCGCTGCGCATGAGCAAAGGTGACGGTGACGATGCGCATGCCATGAAGCAGCCGGGGGTCGATTACTCCAAGGGGAAGGACCCGTCGATGTCTGCAAACGGAGCCGCGCGGGCAAGACTGGTAAAAGTCCCCTGCTCGGCGATCTCCTTCGCGGCTTGGAGGAAACCGGTCCAAGCCGCGCGGGCCAAGGCTCCGCCGACGCTGATCCGTCGAACGCCCAGGTCAGCGAGCTTCGCCACGGTGGCAAAGTCGCTGCCGACCAGGACGTTTACGGGCCGGGGGGCGATCGCCTTCACCACCGACGCGATGTCTGCACTGGTGCAGATCCCCGGTGCATAGAGGCAATCGGCTCCGGCTTCGGCGTAGGCGGTGAGCCGACAGATCGTCTCGGCGAGATCCGGCCGGCCGACGATGAACCCTTCGGATCGGCCGGTGAGGAGCACGCCGGTTCCACTGTCGTCGATCGCGCGCCGGGCGGCCTGCATCCGCTCGACCGCGAGGGCGAACTCGAACAGCGGGTTCGAGGCATCGCCGGTGGAATCCTCGATCGAGAGCCCGGCGATCCCGGTTGCCGTCGCGGCGGTGACGTTTGCCCCGACTGCGGCCGGCGCGGTCGCGAAGCCGCCCTCGAAGTCCGCGTTGACCGGCACCGTTACGCCATGGGCGATGGATCGAAAGTGGCCCAGTGCCTGCTCCAGCGAAATGCCGTTGTCGCGCCGGCCCAGGGACCAGGCGAATCCCGCGCTGGTCGTGGCGAGCGCCGGAAATCCGAGTTGGGCAAGCAGTCGGGCACTACCGAGGTCCCACGGGTTGGGGATCACAAAGCAACCCGACTCGTGGAGCCGGCGGAACACTTGAATGCGATCGGTGGCGTGAATCATCGCAAGTCACCTATTCCCTACGCCGCCGCGGTCTTCAGCTCCTCGACCAGCTTGGAGAGCACCGCCTTCGCGTCGCCGTAGAGCATCGTGTTCTTCGGGTCGTAGTAGAGCTCGTTGTCGATGCCGGCGAACCCGGGCTTCAAGCTCCGCTTGATGATGATGATGTGCTTGGCCTTGTCCACGTCGAGGATGGGCATGCCGTAGATCGGGCTCGACTTGTCGTGGCGGGCGGCGGGGTTCACCACGTCGTTGGCGCCCACGACCAGCGCGACGTCCGCGTGCTCGAAGTCGGGGTTGATCGCGTCCAGGTCGAAGAGCTGGTCGTAGGGCACGTTGGCCTCGGCCAGCAGCACGTTCATGTGCCCCGGCATGCGCCCGGCGACCGGGTGGATCGCGTACTTCACCTCCACGCCGCGCTTCTGCAGCAGGTCGGCCAGCTCGCGCACCGCGTGCTGCGCCTGCGCCACCGCCATGCCGTAGCCGGGGATCACGATCAGCGAGTGGACGTTGGCGAGCAGCACCGCCGCGTCCTCGACGCTCACTTCGCGCGCGTTCTTCGCGGCCGCAGCACCCGGGGCCCCCGCCGCCTTCGCCGGCGTGCCCGCGCCCACGCCCGCGAACAGCACGTTTGTGAGCGAGCGGTTCATCGCCTTGCACATCAGCATGGTGAGCAGCGTTCCCGAGGCTCCCACCAGCGTGCCGCTGATGATGAGCGCGTTGTTGGTGAGCACGAAGCCGGTGGCGGTGACGGCGAGCCCGGTGAAGGAGTTGAGCAGCGAGATCACGACCGGCATGTCGGCGCCGCCGATCGGGATCACCATCAGGACGCCGAACACCAGCGACCCCGCGAGCAGGGCCAGGAACCACGGCGCGCCGCCCCCGAGGGCGATGATCGCCACCGTCACGAGCAGCCCGGCGAAGAGCGCAACGCTCGCGGCCTTCTGCACCGTCGAGATGATGGCCTTCTCGGAGAGAATCCCCTGCAGCTTGCCGAAGGCGACCAGGCTGCCGCTGAAGGAGATCGCGCCGATGAAGCAGCCGAGCATGGTGGAGACCGCGGCTGTGGCACCCGGCGCTTCGTGGCCGGTCGCCGCGTGCAGGAACTCCGCGGTGGAGATCAGCGCGGCGGAGCCTCCGCCGAATCCGTTCAGGAGTGCGACCATCTGCGGCATGTTGGTCATCTGCACGCGGCGCGCGCCTACCGTGCCGAGCACGCCGCCGAGCGCGATGCCGATGAGGATCAGCGCGTGGTTGCGGAACCCGGCGCCGGGAATCCACAGGCTGACGAGCGTGGCGAGGACCGCGACCGCCATGCCGAGCGCGGCGACGCCGTTGCCGCGGCGCGCGCGCTTAGGCGAGCTCAGGAACTTGAGCCCGACGATGAACAGGATCGCCGACAGCAGGTAGGCCGCGTGGAAGAGGGCCGGCAGCGAGGCGCCGGGAGTCACTTGCTCTTCCCTGCCGGCTTCTTCGCCCGGAACATCTCGAGCATGCGGTCGGTCACCACGAAACCGCCGAACAGGTTCAAGGCGCCGAACACCACAGCGACGAACCCGAGTGCCGTGAGGAGCGGCGTGTCCGCTGTCGCCAGCACCAGGACGCCGCCCAGCATCACGATGCCGTGGATCGCGTTGGTGCCCGACATGAGCGGGGTGTGGAGGACGACCGGGACCTTCGAGATCACCTCGAAGCCGACGAACACCGCGAGCACGAAGACGTAGATCTCGGCGAGCAGGGTGACGTTCATGGGGCCTTCCCCGCCGTGACCGGCCCGGCGAGCGGCTGCCCGTCGCGGGTGATGCAGGCGCCGCGCGTGATCTCGTCTTCGAAATCGAGGTGCAACCGTCCAT
>CAYONG010000082.1:0-4336 GCA_964405235.1 uncultured bacterium
GAACAGCGCGTCGACGGCCTCCTGGAGCATGCGCTTCTCGTTGCGCAGGATGACCTCGGGCGCCTTGATGTCCATCAGCTTCTTGAGCCGGTTGTTGCGGTTGATGACCCGGCGGTAGAGGTCGTTCAGGTCCGAGGTCGCGAAGCGTCCGCCCTCGAGGGGCACCAGCGGCCGCAGGTCGGGCGGCAGGACCGGGATGACCTCGAGGATCATCCACGCCGGCCGGTTGCCGCTATGGCGGAACGCCTCGACAATGCGCAGGCGCTTGAGCGTCTCCTTCTTGCGCTGTACCGAGGTCTCGATCTTGGACTTGGCGCGCAACTCGGCCTGCAGCTCCTCCAGATCGAGCTCGGCGAGCAGGTCGCGGATCGCCTCGGCGCCCATCCGCGCCTTCAGACCCGACTCGGGCTGCTCGTCCATCACTTCGTTGTACTGGTCCTCGGTGATGATCTCGCGCTTCTTGAAACCAGTCTTGCCGGCGTCGATGACGACGTACGACTCGTAGTAGAGGATGCGCTCGAGGTCACGGATGCTCATGTTGAGCAGATGACCGATGCGCGAGGGCACGCCCTTGAAGAACCAGATGTGCGAGACCGGCACCGCCAGCTCGATGTGTCCCAGCCGCTCCCGCCGCACCTGCGCCTGGGTGACTTCGACGCCGCAGCGGTCGCAGATGACGCCGCGGTAGCGGATGCGCTTGTACTTGCCGCAGTTGCACTCCCAGTCCTTGACCGGACCGAAGATCTTTTCGCAGAACAGCCCATCCTTCTCGGGCTTGAAGGAGCGGTAGTTGATGGTCTCCGGCTTGGTCACCTCGCCATGCGACCAGCTGCGGATAACATCCGGTGAGGCCAGTCGGATCCGGATGGAGTTGAACGCGGCCCGGCGGCGCTGCTCGTGTTCCTCGAGCCGGCTCAACCCCAGCTTCCCTGCGGCCACGCTCAGCGTCGACTGCAGATCCGTTTCCTGAATCATCAGGTTCTCCTTCGGGTCTCAGCAGAAACTTCATGCCGACGCGCGGGCGGCACTCCCCGCGCGGGGCCGAACACTCGATCGCGGATCAAGCTTCCTCGAACTGCACCTCGAGGCATAGGCTCTGAAGCTCCTTGACCAGCACGTTGAACGACTCGGGCACTCCCGGCTCCGGCGGGTTCTCGCCCTTGACGATGGCCTCGTAGATCCGAGAGCGCCCGGACACGTCGTCGCTCTTGACGGTCAGCAACTCCTGGAGCGTGTAGGCGGCGCCATAGGCCTCGAGCGCCCACACTTCCATCTCGCCGAAGCGCTGGCCCCCGAACTGCGCCTTGCCGCCCAGCGGCTGCTGGGTGACCAGGGAGTACGGCCCGGTCGAGCGCGCATGGATCTTGTCGTCGACAAGATGGCTCAGCTTCATCATGTAGATGTAACCCACGCACACGCGCTCATCGAACGAATCGCCGCTACGCCCGTCGTGCAGGACGGTCTTGCCGTCCTCGGGCAGGCCGGCGGTGCGCAGCTCGCTCTTGATCTCCTCCACCGTGGCGCCGGAGAACACCGGCGTGGCGCAGGTGTAGCCGAGCTGATGCGCGGCCCAGCCCAGATGGGTCTCGAGCACCTGGCCGATGTTCATGCGCGAAGGCACACCGAGCGGGTTCAGGACGATCTCGATCGGCGTCCCGTTCGGAAGGTACGGCAGGTCCTCCTCGGCAAGGATCTTCGCGACCACGCCCTTGTTGCCGTGCCGGCCGGCCATCTTGTCGCCCACCGATAGCTTGCGCTTCTTGGCGATGTAGACCTTGACCAGCTTGACCACCCCGGGAGGCAGCTCGTCCCCGCGGGTGACCTTCTCGATCTCCTTCTCGAGCTCCTTCTCGCAGCGGGTGAACGCCGACTGCGCGCCGTCCATCGCCGTCCAGAAGCGCTCATTCACCTTGGCGTCCTCGGTGACCGGGGTCGCCCAGGCCAAATCGTCGAGATCGATCTCCATCAGGAACTCGAGCGCGTACTTGCGGCCCTTGCGGGCCAGCGGCTCGCCGGTGGAGGCGCTACGCAGCACGTTCACCAGCTGCTCGCCCAGGATCTCCGAGACCGTGGCCAGCCGCACGTCGGCCACCCGCTCACGCTCCTTCTTGCTCTCGCGGCGGAGCTTGTCGATCTTCTTCTTCTCTTGGAGCTTGGTGCCATCGTCCTTCTCGCGGCGCGAGAACACCTTGATGTCGAGAACGATGCCGTCCATGCCGGGAGGGGCCTTGAGCGAGGCGTCACGAACGTCGCCCGCCTTGTCACCGAAGATCGCCTTGAGCAGCCGCTCCTCGGGGGACAACTCCTGCTCGCCCTTCGGAGTCACCTTGCCCACCAGGATGTCCCCCTGGCGCACGCGAGCCCCGATTCGGATGACACCTTCCTCGTCCAGGTTCTTGACCGCCTCCTCGGAGACGTTCGGGATCTCGCGCGTGATCTCCTCGACGCCCCGCTTGGTGTCGCGCACCTGGAGCTCGAACTCCTCAATGTGGATCGAGGTGAACACGTCGTCCTTGATGAGCCGCTCGCTCACCAGGATGGCGTCCTCGAAGTTGTAGCCGACCCAGGGCATGAACGCACACAGCACGTTGCGGCCGAGCGCCAGCTCGCCATCACGGGTCGCGGGACCGTCGGCGATGACCTGGCCCTTCTTGACCTTCTGCCCTTCCTCGACGATCGGGCGCTGGTTCAGACAGGTGTCCTGGTTCGAGCGGCGGAACTTGGTGAGGCGGTACATGTCGAGGTTCGGCTGATCGCTGTAGTCGATCGGCACGTCCTCGGGATCGCGCTCGTAGCGCACCGCGATCATCTCGCCCGAGACGAACTCGACCACTCCGGAGCGCCGCGCCAGCACCAGGGCCCCCGAGTCCTGTGCCACCTTGTCCTCGAGGCCGGTGCCCACCAGCGGGGCCTCAGTCGCGAGCAGCGGCACGGCCTGGCGCTGCATGTTGGAGCCCATGAGCGCGCGGTTCGCATCGTCGTGCTCGAGGAAAGGGATAAGCGCCGCCGCCGGCGAGACCAACTGGATCGGCGAAACGTCCATGTACTCGACCTCGGTCTTCAGGATGCTCGGGTACTCGCCGCGGAACCGTACCGTGAGCTGGTCGTCCTGGAGCGAGCCCGACTTGCGGTCGAACGGCGTGTTGGCGGGCGCGATGTGCGACCGGTCCTCCAGGTCCGCGGCCAGGAACTCCGGCTTCTTGCGGTCCACGACCCCGTTCTGCACCCGGAAGTACGGGGTCTCGAGGAACCCGAACTCGTTCACCTGGGCGTAGGTCGAGAGCGACGAGATGAGGCCGATGTTCGGGCCTTCGGGCGTCTCGATCGGGCACATGCGTCCGTAGTGTGTGTAGTGCACATCGCGCACCTCGAAGCCGGCGCGATCGCGCGTGAGTCCGCCCGGCCCCAGCGCCGAGAGACGGCGCTTGTTGGTGAGCTCCGCGAGCGGATTGGTCTGGTCCATGAACTGCGACAGCTGCGAGGAGCCGAAGAAGCTCTGGATGACCGCCGAGATGGTGCGCGAGTTCACCAGGTCGGTGGGCGTGATGTTCTCCTGATCCTGCAGAGACATGCGCTCACGGATGATGCGGGCCATGCGCGCCAGTCCGATGTTGAACTGGTTGGCGAGCAACTCGCCCACCGAGCGCACCCGCCGGTTGCCGAGGTGATCGATATCGTCGGTCACCGACGACTCCGGTCCGCGATCGGTGACCAGCTCGCCTCCGGTGCGCAGCATGAGCAGGTACTTGATGATAACGATGAAGTCCTCGCGGCAGAGCGTCGCGTGGTTGAGATCGGGGATCCCCAGGGCCAGCCGCTTGCGCACATCGCGGTGCGGCAGCAGGTACTCGTGCGGCAGCTTCTGGTTCAGCTTGTACCGTCCGACCCGCGCCAGATCGTAGCGCTTGGGATTGAAGAACAGCTTGTTGAGGATCTCGCGGGCCGAATCCGCACGCGGCGGCTCACCCGGACGCAGGAGGTTGTAGATGCGGTGCAACGCCTCCTCCTGCGAATGAGTGGAGTCCTTGCGCAGGGTGTTGCGCATGACATCCGCCTCGTCGTGCATCGGCACGATGAACACCTCGAGGGTGTCGAGCCCGGCCTTCTTGATGATCTCGACCCTCTCGGCGTTGATCTCGTCGTTGGCCTCGAGCAGGATCTCGCCGGTCGTCTCGTCGACCAGGTCCTGGGCGCAGACGCGGCCGAGCGCCCCCTCAGACTTCTTGCCGCGCACCTCGAGGATCTCCTTCTCGTAGAAGAGCTCGAGGATCTCCCGATCGCTGACGAAGCCCAGGGCGCGCAGCAGCACGCTCACCGGCAGCTTGCGCTTGCGGTC